>NZ_CAWUEO010000043.1:0-564 GCF_963921165.1 Acetobacter zythi | reverse complement strand
TCTCGGCGCCAATGACGGAACGCTGTCGACCGGCAGCCTCATCGTCGGCGTTGCCAGTTCTCATGCGACACGCGGCAGCATTCTCATCGCGGGTTTGTCCGCACTTGTCGCAGGCGCCCTCTCCATGGCGGCGGGCGAGTATGTCTCGGTCAGTTCCCAGGCCGATTCTGAACACGCCGACATCGCCCGCGAGAAACAGGAACTGGTCACGGACTGGGAGGGCGAAGTCACCGAACTGGCCGGGATTTATCAGAAGAGAGGGCTGGATGAAGACCTCTCGCGCAAGGTCGCCGTTGCCCTCATGAAGCATGATGCGCTCGGTGCCCATGCAAGGGATGAACTGGGTTTGTCCGAGGCCACGGCGGCACGACCCATACAGGCGGCATTCGCCTCGGCAACCGCCTTTTCATCCGGAGCATTACTGCCCGTGCTGGCAGCTGTTCTGGCCCCCGTGGCGTGGGTATCCTGGGGCGTGTCCTTGACGTCCGTCGTGCTTCTCGCTGTTCTGGGGGTCGTTGGCGCGATTGCCGGCGGCGCAGCGCCTCTGCGCCCAGCACTGCGTGT
>NZ_CAWUEO010000042.1:0-611 GCF_963921165.1 Acetobacter zythi | reverse complement strand
CAAGCGGTGTGACAACGATGGGCCGGTTGATCAGGATCGGGTGTGCGATCATGGCGTCGATCAGCGTATCATCGCTCAGGGCCGGGTTGTCGAGGCCGAGTTCGTGAAAGGGCGTGCCCTTTTCCCGCAGGATCGCGCGCACCGGAACCCCCATACGGGCGATCAGATCGACCAGTTCCGCGCGGCTGGGTGGCGTTTTCAGATATTCGATGATCCTGGGCTCCTCGCCGCTGTTGCGGATCAGTGCCAGCACGTTGCGCGACGTGCCGCAGGCCGGGTGGTGGTAGATCGTGATGGTCATGGACAGGATTCCGGGCTCGGGCAGCAGGAGGACAGGTTCGCGATCAGGGGCGCGCAGAGTTCGGGGCTGCCCGCACAGCAGTCCCTGACGAGGAAAAGCATCAGGTCGCGCAGGCGCGGAAGACAAGCACGATAGACGATCAGCCGGCTGTGGCGCTGCGAGGTCAGCAGGCCAGCCCGCGTCAGGGTAGCGAGATGGGCCGATATGGTGTTCTGCGGGACATCGAGGTGCCGCGCGACGTCCCCGGCGGGCAGCCCGTCCGGTTCGTGGCGCACCAGCAGGCGGAAGATCTCCAGCCGCGTGGACTGGG
>NZ_CAWUEO010000041.1:0-625 GCF_963921165.1 Acetobacter zythi | reverse complement strand
TTCACTGGATGACGGCCTTTCTGGTGCTGCTTCAGTTTGCTCTTGGCGAAACCTGGAACTGGCCAACAAAACCCGTCCATCATCTGATGGTGGTCGCGCATCTGACAGCCGGCATCCTGCTGACCGCAATTATGGTGTTCCGCATTGTCTGGCGTCTGACGAAAGGCCGGCATCTGTCGGACCTTCTCGTGCCTGTGGACCGGGTATTCGCCCTTGGAGCAGAGTACACGCTCTATGTGCTGCTTCTGGCGGAAATCTTGCTGGGCTATCTCTGGCGATGGGGTGCCGGGCAGACGATGAGTTTTTTCGGCCTCCTGATTCCATCCCCGTTCGCGCGGTTCCCGGCGGAAACCGTGACGTGGTTTCAGACGCTACATTACTGGAACGCCTGGTTGATTATGGGTCTTGCGACAGGCCATGGCGCGGCGGCGCTTTTTCATCAGTTTGTCCTGAAAGACAAAGTGCTTGGACGCATGCTGCCGCGGGGTTCCTCACTCAGTCAGTGATTGCGATCGGGAACCTATCTGATTTTCATGATTGGGCAGCATCGTGATGCTGGATTGCCAACAACGTCAGCTTTTTTCGGCTTCCGTTGTACAACAGATGTTCCGCTGTCCCCCCCCCC
>NZ_CAWUEO010000040.1:0-634 GCF_963921165.1 Acetobacter zythi | reverse complement strand
AGAGCAGGCTTCGAACTCCTCAGGGCGCGTGTCCTTCAGCCCGCATAATCAAAAAACATCATCACGAAAAGTACGGAAGAACCCAGCGCGCCACAAGACGCGGGTCGGGGGCATTGGGGCGCAGGACGAGCCGCAACTCGGGCTCGGGCGGCCGATACGCCGTGGCAATGGACTGGCTGGGTCTGTCCGTCATCGTCGCTCTCTTCCGACCGTAAGGCAAGGAAAACAGACACACGATCCGGACAGATGACTGTTATTTCAATGGAAAACGGTAATACGAGAAGGCGTGCATGCGCGTGCTCCAGAGTGCGGAATCGTAGTTATGGGTAGTCCCGGATAGTGGCGCGTCGTACAAATACTGGCTTACGGCGGCATCACGGAAGGGGAGGGCGAGTCATGAACGATACGGGAGTGCCGTTCTTCCGGCAGGTCGGATGAGCGGGCGCGCCATCGACTCTTCGCCCACGGAAGCGCTGGCTGGCCTCGTGGAGCGGGTGACGTTCCACAACGCCGAGAACGGCTTCTGCGTCCTGCGGGTGAAGGTGCGGGGGCAGCGCGATCTGGTCACTGTTGTCGGCCATGCCGCCATGATCTCGGCAGGCGAGTTCGTGCAGATGTCGGGGCGCTGGTTCAA
>NZ_CAWUEO010000039.1:0-647 GCF_963921165.1 Acetobacter zythi | reverse complement strand
CCACCTGTTTTAGAAAGTAATGCTGGAGTGCAGACCAAAGACGGCTTCGTTCCCGACGCGCTTGTAACCACCCCAGTCCGCGATCCCGCCTGACGGGTTCCAGATATACTGGAAGTCCGGCTGCATGACCCACCACGGCGTGACCTGCGCCTGATAGGTAACTTCCAGATGGTTCTCCGTCCCCTGCGGGTGGGAGCCACTGGTGCGGTCATAATTGCGCAGCCCGTAAGTGGCGCGGCCAAGGCCCCAGCCCACGCCCACCGTATCGTTATCACGCCCCTTGAAGGGGGCTTTGAGGTTAACACCCGCATCCACCGCAAAGCTGATCATGTTGCGATCACCATTGTTGCCCGTGGCGCGTGCAAACACACCCACAGACTGGGCAGACTGGAGCGAGGGCCGCCAGAGCATCTGGTCCACAATGCCGTAAACCATCCAGTTGCCCCGATCCATGCGTGGCTCACCCCCATTGGCCCCAAGCGACTGGCCCGCCGTGTTGTAGCGGTAGTCGGGAAAGCGCCCCGTGTCGTAAAAACCCCCCAGCTTGTAAATGCCGGGCAGGCCGGGGTCCTTGGTGACCTTGGACATATCATCCGGCTGGGGGTTAATGGCGTATTGCAGTTCGGTCATGAGCAGCGCACCCGTGC
>NZ_CAWUEO010000038.1:0-719 GCF_963921165.1 Acetobacter zythi | reverse complement strand
CAAGCGGTGTGACAACGATGGGCCGGTTGATCAGGATCGGGTGTGCGATCATGGCGTCGATCAGCGTATCATCGCTCAGGGCCGGATTATCGAGGCCGAGTTCATGAAAGGGCGTGCCCTTTTCCCGCAGGACCGTGCGCACCGGAACCCCCATACGGGCGATCAGATCGACCAGTTCCGCACGGCTGGGTGGCGTTTTCAGATATTCGATGATCGCGGGCGCGATTCCCGCATTGCGGATCAGTGCCAGCACGTTGCGCGACGTGCCGCAGGCCGGATTGTGGTAGATGGTGACGGTCATGGGCAGGATTCCGGGGACGGACAGCTGGAGGACAGGTTTGCGATCAGGGGCGCGCAGAGTTCTGGGCTGCCCGCACAGCAGTCCCTGACGAGGAAAAGCATCAGGCCCCGCAGGCTCGGAAGACAGGCGCGATAGACGATCAGCCGGCTGTGGCGCTGCGAGGTCAGCAGGCCCGCGCGTGTCAGGGTGGCAAGATGGGCCGAGATCGTGTTCTGCGGGACATCAAGGTGCCGCGCGACGTCCCCGGCGGGCAGCCCGTCCGGTTCGTGGCGCACCAGCAGGCGGAAGATCTCCAGCCGCGTGGACTGGGACAGGGCGTTGAGGGCCGAGAGTGCGGATTCTGTATCCATAAATCGACGATCACGGATATATGGGATGAAGTCAAGACCACCCAGGACATGCCTCGTTCAGAGCTTGG
>NZ_CAWUEO010000037.1:0-721 GCF_963921165.1 Acetobacter zythi | reverse complement strand
GGAGACACGGACGACATCATCGCCTTGCGCGCGGCACTTGCCGCTGCCGAGGCGCGTGCCGAGGTCGCGGAAGCCCGTGCGGCCAGCGCCGAAGCGCAGGTTGCCCATCTCAAACATCTTATCGCGCGGATGCGCCAGGACCGTTTCGGCGCCTCGTCGGAGCGGGGGCGCCGCCTGCTGGCCCAACTCGAACTCGAACTGGAAGAACTGGAGACGACGCTCGCCGAGGACGCGCCCGAAAATGCGGCGGATCCCGCTGTCCGCACGACAGCACCCCGGAGCAACCGGGGACGCCAGCCCCTGCGTGCCGACCTGCCGCGCGAGCGGGTCGTCATCCCCGCACCGACACAGTGTCCGTGCTGTGGCAGCGATCGTCTGAGCAAACTGGGGGAGAGCGTCACCGAGACGCTGGAGGTGATCCCGCGCCAGTTCAAGGTCATCCAAACGGTGCGGGAGAAGTTCACCTGCCGGGACTGCGAGAGCATCACCCAGCCACCCGCCCCCTTCCATCCGATCGCGCGCGGACGCGCAGGCCCATGGCTGCTGTCGACCATTCTATGCGACAAGTTCCTGCAGCATCTGCCGCTGAACCGCCAGAGCGATGCCTTTGCCCGCGAAGGGATCGATCTCGACACATCAACGCTGGCCGACTGGGTGGGAGCCTGCACCGCGACGCTGGCCCCCCTGACTACGCTGATCCGGGCGCATGTGCTGGCGGCAC
>NZ_CAWUEO010000036.1:0-779 GCF_963921165.1 Acetobacter zythi | reverse complement strand
GCCGCCAGAAAGCCGGTGCCAAGCGTGGCGGTGAACGGACCCTGATGGCCAAGCCAGACCAGTGCCGCCGCCAGATGATCGGTCAGCCCGGCATTGCGCAGTCCGTAGACCACCAGATACATCCCCAGCGAGAAGATCACGATCTGCCACGGGGCGTCGCGCAGCACCCGACGGATGGGAATGACCCTTCCATATCCAGCAACTGCCAGCAGGGTAATGGCAGCCAGGCAAGCCACGATACAGACCGGAATATGAAATGGCGCGGTCAGGAAATAAGCCGCCAGCACCAGGGCCAGCAGCGGAAAAGCCGCGCGAAACACAAGGCGGTCACGAATGGCGGTGGCGGGTGCTGGCAGTTCGGCGACGGGATAGGTCTGGGGCACCTGCCGCCGATACCAGAGCCACAGCACGGCAAGTGTCGCGCCAAGGGCGGCCAGATCGACGGGGACCATGATCGCGGCGTAGCGGTCAAAGGGAATGTCGAAGAAATTGGCGCTGACGATGTTCACAAGATTGGAAATTACCAGCGGCAAGCTGGTTGTATCCGCGACAAAGCCGGTCGCGATAATAAAGGCGAGCGAAGCGGCGGGGCTCAGGCGAAGCTGGGTGAGGATGGCGATGACGATCGGTGTCAGCAGCAGGGCCGCGCCATCATTGGCGAACACGGCCGCGATGGCCGCCCCCAGCAGCACAATCAGCGGGAACAGCGTCCGGCCTCGCCCTTTGCCCCAGCGCACGACATGCAGGGCGGCCCAATGGAAGAACCCGGCCCCATCCAG
>NZ_CAWUEO010000035.1:0-840 GCF_963921165.1 Acetobacter zythi | reverse complement strand
CAGTTGCCGTCGGTCGGGCCGGGGCAGGTGCTGGCCGACATCATCGGCTCCAACGCCGTGCCTGTGGTGCGGCTGACCGAGGTGTTCCGTCAGGCGGCACAGAGCCGGATCATCACCAATGCGCATCGGATCAACGAGAGCAGGATGCCCGAACTGAGCGCGGAAGAGGGATCGGATTTCTACTTCGTGGAGGCGGCCGAGCCCGAGGTCGGGCTGCGCAAGTTGCTGGCCGTGGTGAGGGATCGCATCCCGGCGCGGTTCGGGCTGGACCCTGTTCGCGACGTGCAGGTGCTTTGCCCGATGAACCGGGGTGGCCTTGGGGCGCGGTCGCTGAATATCGAATTGCAGCAGGCGCTGAACCCGCCGGACGAGGTGAAGGTCGAGCGGTTCGGCTGGACCTATGGTCCGGGCGACAAGGTGATGCAGATCGCCAACGATTATGACCGGGATGTCTTCAATGGAGACCTCGGCGTTATCGGCAGGATCGATGTGGAAGAGGGCGAACTGACGGTCTCATTCGATGGACGGGATGTCGTTTATGGCTTCGGCGAGTTGGACGAACTGGTGCTGGCCTACGCCACCACCATCCACAAGAGCCAGGGCTCGGAATACCCGGCGGTGGTGATTCCGCTGGTGACGCAGCATTACGCCATGCTGGCGCGGAACCTGCTCTACACCGGCGTCACACGGGGGCGGAAGCTCGTCGTGCTCGTGGGCCAGAAGAAGGCGCTTGCTATCGCCGTGCGCAATCAGGGTGGCAGGCGACGGTGGTCGAAGCTCAGGGAGTGGCTTGCGGGTAGTTTTGCATGACGGAGCGATGCCTCCATGTCGGCTTCCGCC
>NZ_CAWUEO010000034.1:0-198789 GCF_963921165.1 Acetobacter zythi | reverse complement strand
ACCGGCTGCCCGTTCCACGTAATCGTATTATCAAAGTCCACCACAAGGGTTACAACCGGCACCTCCTCGGTCGAAGGCGGCGGGTTGCCCTGCGGCAGATCAATCGCAACGGATTGGGTCTGCAACGGGATGGTGATGATCAGCATGATCAGCAGAACCAGCATCACGTCAATCAATGGCGTGGTGTTGATGTCTACAATGCCTTCGTCTTCCGTTGTGCTATCCGACCCGACATTCATGCCCATGATCAGTTACTCTCTTTACTCCACCCTCCCGCGCCCGTTGGCGCGGGGGACGGGGGCCTCGGCCCGCCGTTGTCAGTTGGTCTTCGGCTTCTCGGTAATGAAGTCGATATGATAGATGCCAGCCTGCTGGCATGCCGCCACCATCCTGCCCACCGTCTCATACCGCGCCTTCATGTCTCCACGGATCTGGATCTGGGGCTGCGGTTTGACAACCGCCACTTTTTCCAGATGGTCCAGTAGGTCCGCCTGGTCCTTGAGCGGTGTTTCGTCCCAGAACGCCTTGCCATCCGCCGTAACCGCCAGCACCACGTTGCTCAGTTTGGTCTGTGTGGGCTGGTTCATGTCGCGCGGCAGGTTGACCTTGACCGTATGGGTCGCCACCGGAATGGTGATCAGGAAGATGATCAGCAGAACCAGCATCACATCCACCAGAGGGGTCGTGTTGATGGCGGAGACGACTTCGTCGTCCCCTCCTTCGTTGCCAACCTGCATACCCATGCTTCAGCCCACCCGGTTGGAGGTTGTGACCGTGGTCGGGGAGTGATCGGCATTCACCCGCACCGCATCAACAGCCGCACCGTGGCGCACGCCGCCAATCAGGATGGACTGCAGGTCATCGGCAAAGTCGCGCACCTGATCCATGGCCCCTTTGTTGCGGCGCACCAGCAGGTTGTAACCCAGCACCGCTGGCACAGCCGTTGCCAGACCAATGGCGGTCATGATCAGCGATTCCCCCACAGGCCCTGCCACCTTGTCGATGGAGGCCTGACCGGCAATGCCAATGGCGGTCAGCGCGTGGTAGATGCCCCACACCGTGCCGAACAGCCCGATGAACGGAGAGGTGGACCCCACGGTGCCAAGGAAGGCCAGACCCTTTTGCAGGCTGTTCTGGATGTTGTTGACCGCACGCTGGATGGACATGGAGGTCCAGCTATGCAGGTCAATGGCTTCCTGCATGGTGCCTTCATGGTGTTCGGCCGCCGTAATACCCGTATCGGCAATATAGCGGAACGGAGAGGAGGAGGAGAGCGCGGAGGCTCCTTCCTGAATGCTGTGTTTGGTCCAGAAGTTTTTGGTCGCTTCCTTGCCCGCCGCAAACAGACGCCCCTGCTCGATAAACTTGGTGATCATGATGAACCATGTGCCAAGCGACATGATGAGCATGATCAGCAGCACACCACGGGCGATAACATCGCCGTTCGACCACAGGGCGGACAGGCCGTAGGGGTTGGCGTCATCCTTGGCGTCTGCGGCTGGAGCCGGGGCTTCTGCTGCTGCGGCGGCTGCGGGGGTTGGGGCTGTTGTGCCATCGGTGGGAGCCGGGGTTGTGGCGGCATCCGGGGCAGCGGGCGTTGCCGGGCCGGGGGCAGGTGCAACAGCGCCTTCAGCCGGGGCCGGAGCCGTGGCGGCGGCTGCATCCTGCGCAAAGGCGGCCACGGGGGCTGCCGTGCTCATCAGCAGCACAAGAGCCGGAGCGGCAAGACCTGACACAAAAGAACGGGGCAGTCTGCTCATGTTACTCAAGATCCTCATCCAAAAGCCCGGCCCCATAATCCCCTGCCGGAGTGGACCGGGCGGTCCGTATTGCTGTGTTATCCAGGGTGGCCCGGTCTGGACCGGGCCGTCTGCTCTGCGTCAGTCATCCAACCGGAAGCGGATGACATACGTCTTGTTCAATTCCCGCACAGGCACACCGTTGCGGCTTGCTGGCCGGTAGCGGGCCTTGCGCACGTAATCCAGCGCGGACTGTGCAAACGCCTGACCACCCGTAACCGACTGCACACGGCAGTTGCTGGTCATGCCCGTTGTTTCCACATCGCACACAATGGTTACGCGGCCTTCAATGTTGTCTTCCTCCATTTCTGGCGGATAGACGGGGCGCACGTTGTTCAGCGGCGATGTGCCTGCCGTTGTGTCCGGCGAGTCATTGGGCGGCGTGTCCGCTGGTGGCGCCTTGGCGGTCTGGGTGGGTGGCGCCACAGGCTGCTTGGGCGGTGTACGGGCCACGTGCTTCATGGGGGGTTTGGGGGGCGGTGGCACCTCGATCTTTGGCGGCGGAATGAACGGCGGCGGCGGCACGGTCATAACCGGCGGGGGTGGTGGAGGCGGCGGCGGAGGGGGTGGCGGCGGAGGCGGCGGCAGAACCCGCGTCTGGATAGGAGGGTGCACCGGCGGAGGCGGGCTTTCGCCATTACCCATACCGTAGATCAGCCCCCATATCCCCAGCACGTGCATGACCAGCACGAGCAGGAACGCGACCACACCAACAGCAGCACTTGCCCGAAAGGCATACTTTGCCAAACCTGGCTGCTGCTCAGGGTTACTCATTCTGGCCCTCCCTCTTCAAACCGCCAAACGGAGCATATCTGTTCCGTTTTCAGCCACGAAAACACTCAGGAACTTTACTCTGGCCACATGGGCCAGAACCAGCAGGCCTGATGACCTGCCTTTATCCATTTCGATGATTGGGCAATCTGGCACGGCAGATGTCAAGCAGGTTGTCTGAGAAAAGTTTGCATCTGAACTTTATGATCTTAAGTACTTTGCACAAAAGAAAAAAAGGCGAGCCCCGATCTGGAGCCCGCCTTCTTTCCCATCCCGTATAACCGGCATGGCCAAACACCCATGGCTTACTGCGCGTTAGCGCTCGCCTCCGAACGGGTCGCCCCGACACGCATGGCCAGAGCTGCGGCCATAAAGGCGTCCAGATCCCCATCCAGAACGGCATCGGGGTTGCCCGTTTCAACATTCGTACGCAGGTCCTTGACCATCTGGTAAGGAGCCAGAACATACGAACGGATCTGATGCCCCCAGCCAATATCGGTCTTGGCGGCCTCGGCTTCCGCTGCGGCGGCCTCGCGCCGTTGCAGTTCTGCTTCGTACATACGCGCACGCAGCATTTGCATGGCCGTGGCGCGGTTCCGGTGCTGCGAACGATCGGTCTGACACGCCACCACAATGCCGGTTGGAATGTGGGTAATACGGATGGCGGAATCCGTTTTGTTCACGTGCTGACCACCAGCGCCCGAGGCGCGGAAGGTATCCACCTTCAGGTCCGCATCATTGATTTCAATTTCAATTGAATCATCAATAACCGGGTAGACCCAAATCGATGCGAATGATGTCTGCCGCCGGGCTGCCGCATCGAAAGGGGAAATCCGCACAAGGCGGTGCACACCGGCTTCGGTCTTCATCCAGCCATAGGCATTGGGGCCGGACACCAGAATGGTAGCGGATTTAAGCCCGGCCTGTTCGCCTTCGGAGCTTTCAATCAGCGTGACCTTATAATTGTGCGCTTCCGCCCAGCGGGTGTACATGCGCAGCATCATTTCGGCCCAGTCCTGCGCCTCCGTGCCACCAGCACCGGCGTTGACTTCCAAATAGCAGTCATTGCTATCCGCCTCGCCCGAAAGCAGGCTTTCAATCTCGCGCCGTTTGGCTTCTTCCGCCAGTGCGCGCAGGCTGGCCATACCCTCGGACACCAGATCGGCATCCCCTTCGGCTTCGGCCATCTCGATCAGTTCGGAGGTGTCGCTTACGTTGGTTTCCAACGCCTGCACACCCTCGATCTGGTTGGCCAGAAGCGTGCGCTCACGCATCATTTTCTGCGCGGCTTCTGGGTTATTCCACAGGTCTGGGTCTTCGGCCTGATTGTTCAGTTCCGCAAGGCGGGCTTCAGCGACATCCCAGTTAAAGATGCCTCCTCAGCAGTGCGACCGACTGCTTGATCTGTTCGTTAAGGGCTTCTGTCTCGGCGGACATCGGGCCTGTTCTCCATCTACTTTGGGGGACTTATCGTCCAATTCCGTTCTCTGGGGCTTTCAATAAAGGCCACCCATGCCAATGTCACCCCCAGAAGGTGCGGGCGCGGATGGGCTGCCCCCTTCGGCCGGGCTGGCGCCCGTTGCTCCGGGCTGGCCCGAACCATTGGCGCTGGCTGCCATATCGCTCTCCGAATCCGGCATGTTCTCGGCCCCTGTATCGGCTGCACTAAGCTGCTGGGCATCCACATTGCTCAGCAGATTGGCGCTTACGCCGGGGAGCTGGCCATCCTTGAACGCATCTATCGCCACGCCACGCCCTGTGTCGTAGCTGACCAGTGTCACCCCATCGGGGGCGGCAAAGTCCAGCTTTGGCTGGTCCTTGAGGGCCGTCTTCATCACCTTATTCCACAGCGGGCCAGCAATCGCGCCCCCTGTTTCGTTCCGACCGAGGGACTGGGGCGTGTCAAACCCGATCCAGACCACCGTCACCAGTTCGGGCGTGTAGCCCGCGAACCATGCGTCGTTAAAGTTCTGGCTGGTGCCGGTTTTGCCCGCGATGGGCACATCTATGCCCTCGCCTGCACGCACACCCGTGCCGCGCCGAATAACATCTTGCAACATGGTGGTGATCTGGAAAGCACTCTGTTCGGATGCCGCCACGGGCCGGTCATCCCGCAGGGCAGGCAGGTCCTCCGGGGTCAGCACCACAACAGAAGGCGGCGCAGGTGGGGTGGTGGCCTGTGCGGTCTCCGCATGGGTCTGTGGCGCATCCGGGTGGACGGCATCCACCCCGGCTGTCGGGGCCGAAGCCCCGGTGGGCACGGAGGATGCGGAAACCAGAGATAACCCCGTTGCGGGCCGCCAGATAACATGGCCGTCCCTGTCCTGCACATCATCAATCAGGGTGGGGGTAATTCTGCGCCCTCCGGCGGCAAGGGCCGCGTAGGCTCCGGCCTCCTTGATAACCGTTGTTTCAACCGCACCCAGTGCGGCGGGCAGCACATGGGGCATGCTATCCACCAACCCAAGCTTTATGGCCGTATCCGCCACCGTGTTCATGCCCAGATGGGCGGCAAGGCGGATGGTCACAAGGTTGCGCGACTCTCGCAACGCATCATGCAGGGAGGTAGGACCCCAGAAGTCTTTTTCGTAGTTATTCGGGTGCCATGTGCCATAGGACACGGGGGAATCGTCAAACTCCTGAGAGGGCGATATGCCCTGCTCCATGGCCTGCAGATACACAAATGGCTTGAAGGATGACCCCGGCTGGCGCAGCGCCTGTGTCGCCCGGTCGAACTGAGAGGCCTGAAAAGACCACCCCCCCACCAGTGCAAGCACACGCCCCGTGCGGGCGTTCATGGTCACAATAGCCCCTTCCACCACAGGGATCTGCATAAGCGCCACAACGGACTGCCCGGTCTGGGGTTCGACCATAACAATATCCCCCGTGCGCAGGGGGCGGGCACGGCGGACCCATGCCATATCCTTGGGCTGGATCTGGCCTGTGTGGGGTTCCCCCCCCTGTGCGGTATTCCGGCGGACCACGCTGCCTTCCAGCCAGCCGACCTGCCCCTTGTTGCCGTCAAGCACAATGGCCAGACGCCACTGGTCCAGCATACCCGCAGGCGCACTGACCGTACGCAGGGCGCGCACCCACTCCTCCTGCGTCAGAGGGATTGGCGTGGACAGATGTGTGACAGGGCCATGCCAGCCACGGTGCTGGCGGTCATACGCCATAAGACCCTGTTGCAAAATGCTCTGGGCCGCGCGCTGGAGGGGCAGGTCCAGACTGGTATGCACATCCAGCCCGCCCTGCATGGTTACGTCCTGCCCGTATTTTTCCAGCAGTTCGCGCCGCACTTCCTCGGCAAACCATTCGGAGCCGGGGGCCGGGCCGGGGCGGGAATAGCTGATGCTGACCAGTGGCTCTGCCTCGGCCAGCCGGGCTTCCGCCTGCGTAATGGCCCCTACATCGGCCATGCGTTCCAGCACCCAGTTCCGCCGCCCCCGTGCGGCATCGGGGAAGCGGGCTGGATTATAATTGGTGGGTGATTTGGGCAGAGCGGCCAGAAAGGCGGCCTCAGCGTTATCAAGCTGGTCCAGTGGTTTGTTAAAATACGTCTGGGCGGCGGCCCCAATGCCATAGGCGCCGTTGCCCAGATAAATTTCGTTCAGGTAAATTTCGAGAATTTTTTCCTTGGGCAGCACCTGTTCAATACGCATGGCCAGAAATGCTTCCTTGGCCTTGCGTTTGAACGACACAGCATTGGTGCCCAGCAGCATAACGCGCGCAACCTGCTGCGTAATGGTGGACGCACCAATGGGCCTGCGCCCGCGATCACGCGTAAGGTCGGTCAGGCCCGCGCGGATAATGGCGGCAGGGTCCACCCCCTTATGGGTCCAGAACTTCTGATCCTCCGCCGCGATAAACGCGCTTTTCACCCGGTCGGGAATGGCGTTGGAGGGCACGAACACGCGCCGCTCATCGGCCAGTTCGGCCACAAGCTGGTCATCCCCTGCGTACAGGCGGCTCATCACCGGCGGCTGGTAGGACCGCAGCCCGTCCACTGTTGGAAGGTCAGCAACAATACTCTGGTATTGCGACCACACCACCACAGCACCACCGGCACTCCCCACCAGCAGCACAGCCGCAGCCGTGCCCAGCAACATGCGCCACTGACGGAAACGGGGCCTGCTCAATGGAAAAGACCGTGTGGTGTCCCGATCATGCGGGGGGGAGGAATCCGGGTCATCAGAAGGCGGAGTGCGTGTCATACCGGTCCTTTATCATTCCCATATCCTGTCGTCTCCTTGCCATCGACATTCTCCTTACAATCGTGGCGGAATTCCGACCTGTGCTCCAGCCCATACCCACTCAGGCCCTTACGCCTGACCGAGCAGTTCGCCCAATATGCGCGCCGTATAGTCCACTACCGGCACAACGCGCCCGTAATTAATACGCGTAGGCCCAATAACGCCAATGGCCCCCACAATCCTGTTCGCCTCATTGCGGGCAGGCGCCATAACAACGGACATGCCCGTGGTACCAAACAGACCACTCTCCGCGCCAATAAAAATACGCACGCCCTCAGAACTCTCAACCAGCTCCAACAGGCGCAACATGGTCTCCTGTGCTTCCAGCCGGTCAAACAGGGTCTGTATGGCCGCAAGGCGCTCCTGCCCGTCCACATCCGCCAGCAGGCGCGACTGGCCGCGCACAATCAACGTGCCGCCACTTTCCCCCCGCTCACCATTCCAGATGGCCAGACCACTCTCCACCACCTCGGCGGTCAGGCTGTTCAGCACTGTGCGGTTCTCGCTCATTTCCGCCCCAACGCGGTGGCGCAGGTCGGGCAGGGATGCCCCCATGGCGCGCGCGTTCAGGTAATTGGCCGCTTCCACCAGTGCGGAGGGCGGGGTTCCCGCAGGAATTTCAATCACCCGGTTTTCCACATGCCCATCGGCCCCCACCAACACCACAAGAGCACGGTTCCCACCAAGGGCTACAAATTCTATGTGTTTGATCCCGCCTTCCCCCTTGGGGGCCACCACCAGCCCCGCGGCATCGGACATACCCGCCAGCAGGGAGGATGCCTCGGTCAGCGTATCCTGCAAGGAACGGCCGCGCGCCTCCAGCGAATGGCCAATCACCTTCTGCTCGTCCTCGGAGAGCGCACCAAACTGGAGCAGCCCGTCCACAAACAGGCGCAGGCCTTTTTCCGTTGGCAGGCGACCTGCCGAGGTGTGGGGGGAAAACAAAAGCCCCGCCTCGGTTAATGAGACCATGACATTGCGGATTGTGGCAGGCGAAAGGGGTTGCCCCAACCTGCGCGAAAGGGTGCGCGAACCCACGGGTTCGCCACTGGCCATATATTCTTCCACAATCTCGCGCAGGATGTTCGCGGAGCGTCCGTCCAGTTCGGGTGGTAGCATTGCTTGGGCTGGCAACAGGCCACGCTTCATGGCTCTCAGGGCTCCTTCGTGCGGTCTGATAAGCGTTTATAGCGGCTTATTGCCGGTTTTACTCCTGCCAAAAGCATTTTATGTGCAGACACAACCCTTTGTCATTGTTTTGCAGGAGCAGCACCATGCGTCCATCAGGCCGACAGGCCGGGCAGATGCGCCCCATTGTTATCGAGACCGGTTTCTCCCACCATGCGGAAGGCTCCGCCCTTATTCGCATTGGCGGCACCGAGGTCCTGTGCACCGCCAGCGTGGAAAGCCGCGTGCCCCCATTCCTGCGCGGCAAGGGGCAGGGCTGGGTTACGGCGGAATACGGCATGCTGCCCCGCGCCACCCACGCACGCGGCAACCGCGAGGCCGCACGGGGCAAACAGTCTGGCCGCACGCAGGAAATCCAGCGCCTGATCGGCCGCTCCCTGCGCGCCGTCACGGACCTGAAGGCCATGGGCGAACTCTGCATTACACTGGACTGCGATGTGCTCAACGCCGATGGCGGCACACGCTGCGCCTCCATTACCGGCGCATGGGTGGCGCTCCGGCTGGCCCTTGGCAAGCTGGTGGCCAACCGTGTGCTGCGGCATATACCGCTTACCGGGCAGGTGGCTGCCGTATCCTGCGGGCTGACCAGCGCCGGGGCCGTGCTGGACCTTGATTACACCGAAGATAGCGCCGCCCTTGCCGATACCAACTTTGTGCTGAGCGCTGATAACCGTATTGTGGAAATTCAGGCCACGGCCGAACACGCGCCCTTTAGCGAAGATGCCTTTAACACCCTGTTCACCCTTGCCCGCAAAGGGGCGGATGAACTGTTTGCAGCCCAGTTGAGCGCCATCAACACAGCAGAGCAGCCCATACCATGACCCACCCTACCCTCAAATCCGGCGACAAGCTGGTGCTTGCCTCCCACAATGCTGGCAAGCTGGCCGAGTTTTCTGCCTTCATGGCGGAATTTGGCATTACCGTTCTCTCCGCAGGGGAGCTGAACCTGCCTGAACCGGAGGAAACCGCCACAACCTTTGCCGGCAATGCCGCCATCAAGGCGCTGGCGGCTGCACAGGCTGCCAACCTGCCCGCCCTTGCCGATGATTCCGGCCTGTGTGTCAGCGCACTTGGGGGAGCGCCGGGCATTTACTCCGCCCGCTGGGCTGGCCCCAACAAGGACTTTGCCGCCGCCATGGCCCGCATTGAGGAAGGCATTGGGCAGGACGAGCGCGCGGCATGGTTTGTATGCGTGCTCTGCCTTGCCTACCCCGATGGGCGCACCCTTACTTTTGAAGGACGGATTGACGGGCAGATTGTCTGGCCACCGCGTGGGAGCAACGGGCATGGATACGACCCGATTTTTCAGCCCGAACACGAAACCCGCAGCTTTGCCGAAATGACAGATGCGCAGAAAAACGCCATCAGCCACCGTGCGCGCGCGTTTGCAGCCTTCCGCAAGGCCTGTTTGGACTAAACACAGCCCATAAAAAAATAGCGCCCTTGTGGGGCGCTATTTTTTTGCATGGCAAACTGCTCTGCCAAACCGGGATGGCGCAAACCACCCCGGTTTTTTTATGCTCAGTCTTCGGTGTTACGGCGACGGATTGCCGCACCCAGAATATCACCGAGCGATGCGCCGCTGTCTGCGGAGCCGTATTCGTTGATAGCCTGTTTGTCTTCTTCCACTTCGCGGCCCTTGATGGTCAGGGCAACTTTGCGGGAGGTCCGGTCAACGGACACAACCTTGGCATCCACACGTTCGCCAACGGCGAAGCGTTCTGGGCGCTGTTCGGCTTTGTCACGGGCCAGTTCCGCACGGCGGATAAAGCCGCTCAGAACGTCGTCAACCTTCACTTCAATGCCGTTGGTCTGCACAGCGGTCACGATGCAGGTCACAATCGTGCCCTTCTGGATGCTGGCCAGAGCGTCGGCTGCCGGATCTTCCTGAAGCTGCTTGATGCCAAGGGAGATACGTTCTTTTTCCACGTCCACGTCCAGAACCTTGGCTTTTACAACCTGGCCCTTTTCGTAGTTCTTCATGGCTTCTTCGCCAGCTTCGTCCCAGGACAGGTCGGACATGTGCACCATGCCGTCGATGTCTGCGGACAGGCCGATGAACAGGCCGAATTCCGTAATGTTGCGGATTTCGCCTTCCACGGTGGAGCCAACCTTGTGTTCTTCAGCGAACTGTTCCCAAGGATTGCGCTGAACCTGCTTCAGACCCAGCGAGATGCGGCGCTTGGAGCTGTCCACATCCAGAACCATCACGTCCACTTCCTGAGAGGTCGCAACGATTTTGCCGGGGTGGACGTTCTTTTTCGTCCAGGACATTTCGGAAACGTGCACCAGACCTTCAACGCCCGGTTCCAGCTCAACAAATGCGCCGTAATCGGTAATGTTGGTCACGCGGCCCGTAAAGCGGGCACCCGGCGGGTACTTGAGGGCAACATTTTCCCAAGGATCAGCTTCAAGCTGCTTCATACCCAGGGAGATACGCTGCGTTTCGGGGTTGAAGCGGATCACCTGCACGCGTACCGGCTGGCCGATCTGCAGTGCTTCGGAGGGGTGGTTGATGCGCTTCCATGCGATATCGGTCACATGCAGCAGGCCATCAACGCCGCCCAGATCAACGAACGCACCGTAATCGGTGATGTTCTTGACCACGCCGTCAAGGATCATGCCTTCGGTCAGGCCCTGAATCAGTTCGCTGCGCTGTTCAGCACGCGTTTCTTCCAGAACGGCACGACGGGAGACAACAATGTTGCCGCGCGCACGGTCCATCTTCAGGATCTGGAAAGGCTGGGGAACACCCATCAGCGGGCCGACGTCACGCACAGGGCGGATGTCCACCTGGCTGCCGGGCAGGAACGCCATGGCGCCACCCAGATCAACCGTAAAGCCACCTTTTACGCGGCCATAGATGGTGCCGTTAACGCGCTGGTTGGCTTCGAAAGCTTTTTCGAGGCTGGTCCATGCTTCTTCACGGCGTGCTTTTTCGCGGGAGAGAACGATGCTGCCGTCGCGGTCTTCGTAACGCTCGACGTACAGTTCGATCACATCGCCCGGCTGCACTTCAGGCTTGACGCCCGGAGGTGCGAATTCACGCAGGGAAACGCGGCCTTCGCTCTTCAGGCCGACATCAACAATTGCGTAGTCATCGGTCAGACGAACAACGCGACCGCGCACAACGGACCCGTCAAAGCCGGAATCGCGGCCAAGGGTCTCGTCAAGAAGGGCGGCAAAATCTTCGCCACGGAAGTGATCCGTGGTCTGGGTGGTGGCTGAAGCCATGTGGTACCGTAAATCCTGAGCCTGCGGGCAACATGCCTGCAGACTGTTCCTGCGCCCCGCAATTTGCAGCACGACTTGCCTGACGGAACGGATGGGCACCAGCGCCCCCCGACCCTGTAGGTCAGACCAGACTGTTATCAAGAAAAACCCACCATCAGGGGCGGATTTCTGTTTGCACAGAGAACACCTGACCCCCGTTTGTCAACTCAAAGCGCAGTACTGAGCGCAAAAGGGGGCAAAAAATGTGCCTCATCATACGTCCCCCCATTTGCGGGAGGCCAGTATTCAGCCCCGTGCGGCCACGAGTCGCTCGCGCGTAAAGCGCAGAGCCTCGGCCAGAACGGCCTGTGCGTCCAACGTGTCCGTCTCGATCACATGCGCGTCATCCGCCACGCGCATGGGGGCGGAATCCCGGCTGGCATCGGCCTCATCACGTGCGCGCAGGGCCGCTTCCATCTCGCACAGCAGGGTTGGCGCGTCTGGGGCGTTCACATCCCCCCCACTTTGCAAAAAACGCCGCAGGGTGCGGGTAGCGGGGGATGCGGTGATGAACAGCTTGACATCCGCATTGGGGAAAATGGCGGTGCCAATATCGCGCCCATCCAGCACGGCCCCGCGCTCGGCGGCAAACCGGCGCTGGGTTTCCACCAGTGCCGCGCGCACGGCAGGCTGGGCTGCAACCTTGCTGGCAGCCTGCGCCACATCTGGCGTGCGCAGGTCCTTGCGCTGCATGTCCGCTGGCATCAGGGCCTGCGCAAACCGTTCAGCCGGTTGTGCGGGGTCCTGCCCGGCATCAAGGGCCAGCCGCCCCACAGCGCGGTACAGCAGCCCTGTGTCCAAATAGGGCAGGTCCAGTGCTTCAGCCAGCTTGCGGGCCAGCGTGCCCTTGCCTGCCGCAGCCGGGCCATCCACGGCAATAACCGGTCCGCCGCGCATCACAGCGCAAACCCCGCGCCAAGGCTGTTCATCAACTGCAAATAGCCCGGAAAGCTCGTATCGATAAACGCGGTATCATCAATCTCCACCGGGTTCTGGGCCACCAGCCCCAGCACGGACGCACTCATGGCCAGCCGGTGGTCCATGTGGGTCTGCACAACACCGCCACCGGGAATGGCATTGTTGGTGCCATACACGACCAGATCATCCCCCTCGACCGCTGTTTTAACGCCGTTGTTTTCCAAGAGCGCTACGGTCGCGGCCAGTCGGTCGCTCTCCTTCACCCGCAGTTCCTCCACCCCGCAAAAGCGCGACACGCCAGAGGCATACGCCGCCGCCACAGCCAGAATGGGATATTCATCAATCATGGAGGGGGCGCGATCGGCGGGCACGGTCACACCCTTGAGGGTAGAGGCCCGCACGTGCAGGTCCCCCACCAGTTCGCCCCCTTCGGTGCGGACATTGGTGACCTCAAGCTGTGCGCCCATTTCCTGCAAGGTGATGAACAACCCGGTGCGCAGGGGGTTCAGCCCCACGGTGGAAATAACAATATCCGCGCCCCGCACCAGCAGAGCCGCAACAATGGGGAAGGCGGCGGAGGACGGGTCCCCCGGCACCACCACATCGCGCGCAACAAGGTCGGGGCGGCCTTGCAGCACAATAATCCGCCCACCCTGCGCGGTTTCCTCCACCGTAACGTGCGCGCCAAAGTGGCGGAGCATGTTTTCGGTATGGTCACGGGTGGCTACGGGTTCTTCCACCCGTGTTTGGCCCTGCGCGTTCAGCCCCGCCAGCAGCACGGCGGATTTGACCTGTGCGGAGGCCACGGGCAGGCGGTAGTCCAGCGGTTTGGGGTCTGCCAGACCGCCAATAGCCATGGGCAGGCGCCCACCCTCGCGCGCCATGAACGTAGCACCCGTGCCCGCCAGCGGGTCCATAACACGCTTCATGGGGCGGCGGCGCAGGCTGGCATCCCCCGTCATGACCGACACCATGCCGTGGCTGGCCAGAATGCCGGACAAAAGCCGCGCCGCCGTGCCGGAATTGCCCATGTCCAGCACATCACCCGGCTCACGCAGCTTGCCAATGCCCAGCCCGCTCACGCGCCAGTCCCCCGGTGCATGCTGGGTAACCTGTGCGCCCAGTGCGCGCATGGCAGCGGCGGTGCGCAGAACGTCCTCCCCTTCCAAAAGCCCGGTAATATGGGTTTCCCCCCGTGCGAGAGAGGCAAACATGAGCGCACGGTGGCTGATGGATTTGTCACCCGGCACACGGATGGAACCGGAAAGAGGGGCCTGCGCGCGCGTAACCCGCAGCGGACGGGCGGAGGGGGAAGATGCGTGTGTCATGCCCTTTTCATTCCGGCGGGATGGCCTGCAAGTCAATCCGGGTAGAGGCAGAAAAAGAGGGTGGGAGATGCAGAAAATACAACCATATGCAAACTCCGGGTTTGACACGACCCGAAACACAGTGGCATTGGGCATCGCCTTAACAGTCTGGTTCGAGTCCTGCTTCAGCTTTGCGTTGCTGTTCGGGGTTCGTTCGTGTTCCGGGGCGTTGGCCCCAATATCTGCTCAGGATTGACAGGTAGCAAGATGTCCCAGCCCGATCTCGGCACCAAACGCGTCTGCGTGTCCTGTGGTGCCCGTTTTTATGACCTGAACCGCGCACCCGCCATTTGCCCCAAATGCGGAACGGAACAGCCTGCTCTGGTGCCGCGCCTGCGCCGCAACTCTGATAGCCTGTCCCCCGTTCCGGCGAGTGCTGCCCCCATCAAGAAGGCCGATGAAGATATCGATATCGACACCGATGACGATACCGAAGACGACGATGTGATGGAAGACACCGCTGATCTGGATGATGATGACGACGACATCAGTTCAGACATCGATGTCAGCACGGATTCGGACGACCACGAGTCCTGACCCCTCCGGGGGTGCTGAACACCATCGTGTCAGACCAAAAAAAAGCCCGCTGGCATCCAGCGGGCTTTTTTTATGCCAGTCAGGTCATCCCGTAGGGCGTCACACACATGCGGGGCGGCGCTCTATTTCCACACCCACGGCTTCTATTTCCTCAAACACATCCAGTTTTTCTATGCGCACCCGCACAACGCGCACGCGGTCGTCACTGAGAACGCCCGAAGCAATCCGCTCGGCCAGTGTTTCCACCAGCCGCACATGCCCTTCGCGCACAATGCGGTGCACAAGCTGGACCACCCGCTCGTACGAGACCGTGCGGCTCAGGTCATCCGGCCCGACCTCCAGATCCGTGCGGTCATCCACCCCAAAATGGACAGACACCCGAATGCGCTGGGTTACACCCTGCTCATGGGGGAACACGCCAATATGGGCATCGAGCACCATGTTCTTCAAAAACAGGCAACGCAGCGGCGGCTGGTCCGCCCACGGAGCAAAAACGGCCATTCTTTTATTCTTCCAAGGCATGTCCGGCCAATGGGGCCGGAGACCATTGCATGTGCTGCCCACCATCCAGAGCAAGCATCTGCCCGGTAACGGAGGGCAGGGCCAAAAGGGCCAGAGCCGCCAGCGCGACCTCATCAGGCGAGGTCCCGTGGGCCAGCGGCACCGAGGCACACTGGCGCGCAAACTGCTCCTGCGTCTGTCTGGGGCTGGGCAGGGCGGGGCCGGGACCAACAGCGTTGACCCTGATCCCCTTGGGAGCCAGCGCCAGCGCCATGGTCTGCGTAAGCGTCCACAACGCACTTTTGGACACGGTGTAACTGACAAAATGGGGGGTCAGAGACCACACCCGTTCGTCCAGCATGTTCAGCACCATACCCTGCGCCCCCTGTGGCAACCCCTTTGCAAACGCCTGAATCAGCACAAAGGGTGCGCGCAGGTTGGGCTTCATATGCATCATCCAGCTTTCAAGCGAGGTATCATCCCACTCATCCCGCTCAAAAGTGGACGCATTGTTGACCAGAACCCCCAAGGGACCGCCAAGTGCTTGCGTGGCCTGCCCATACAGGGCCTGCACCTGCTCCTCGCGCATGAGGTCGGCCTGAAGCACACAGCCTGTGCGGCCCAGTGCGCGCACGGCCTGCAACGTATCCTCCGCTTCGGCCCTGTTGCTGCGGTAATGGATGGCCACGTCAAACCCGGCACGGGCAAGCCCCAGCACAATGGCCCGGCCCAGCCGTGCGCCGCCCCCGCTCACCAGAGCGCGGCGCGGTATGGCCGCACTGATCGGCAGCATGTCCACGGGCATGGTTGTATCCTTTTTGCTGGCGTGAGTTCTCAGGCGGGGCGGCGGGCACCCAAGGCTGCGGCCAATGTGCCGTCATCAAGCACATCCAGCGCACCACCCATGGGCACACCCTGCGCCACACGGCTAACGGTCAGCCCCTCATACGTTTCAAGCTGGTCCATCAGCCAGTGCATGGTGGTGGCGCCCTCTACCGTGGCCCCAAGGGCCAGAATAACCTCGCGCACAGTGCCTTCGTGCAGGCGGGTCAGCAGGGCTGCCACATTCAGGTCTTCAGGCCCCACACCCGCCAGTGGGGACAGGGTGCCCCCCAGAACCTGATAAACACCACGGTGAACCCCCGCACGCTCAAGCGCCCACAGGTCGCCCACCGTTTCCACCACGCAGACCAGCCCCTTATCCCGCAGCGGGTCAGCGCAGATATGGCACGGGTCTGATGTATCCAGATTCCCGCATGACGAGCAGGTGCGAATGGCTTCCCCCGCCCGTTCCATGGCGCGGGCCAGAGGCGCCAGCCGTGTATGGGGTTCGCGGAGCAGGTATAACGCCACCCGCCGGGCCGAACGCGGGCCAAAGCCCGGCAGACGCCCCAGCAGGCGAATAAGCTGCTCTATTTCCTGACCACCCATGCCCGCCTGCTTTCCCCCGCGCTCAAGGTCGGTTTTGTCTGTGGATCAGAACGGCAGCTTCATGCCTGCGGGCAGGTTAAGGCCCCCTGTGACCTTCTGCATTTCCTCGGCGGCTTTTTCGTCCAGCTTTTTGCGCGCATCCGCACAGGCGGCCACAATCAGGTCTTGCAACATTTCCATTTCGGTCGGGTCCGCAAGCTTGGGGTCGATCTTGATGGAGCGCATGTCGCCCTTGCCGCTCAGCACAACGCTGACCATGCCTGCACCAGCGGAGCCATCTATGCTCATGGCTTCCAGTGTGCTCTGCATGGCTTCCATCTTGGACTGCATCTGCGTGGCCTGCTTCATCAGTGAGGCAAGGTTCTTCATGGTCATCCCCTAAGCTTGTCTGTCTGCCGCATGGTGCGGCTATGGCGCACCCCTGCGGCGCATCACCTGTTCTTTATCTGGCCCAGAACGCGCTGTTTTGCCAGCCCGGCCTGCTCACTTCAGTCCTGCGAGGCTCCGGGGTCGAAGGGCCGGTCGTCCTCATCCAGCGGTTGCGCGTCAAGGGGGGCGAACAGCAGTTCGGGGGGTTCTTCTGGCGGCAGGCCGTAATCATCCAGCCCATGGTCGCGCACCTCGCCCAGTTGTGCATCGGGGAACGCGTTCAAAATCGCACGGACCAGCGGGTGGGCCTCTGCCTCGCGCCGCCGGAACTGAATGACCTCCGCCCCTTGCACATCCAGCGTGGGTTCGCCTTCCTCCGGCCCGGTCTCTATCCGCCAGCTCATACCCGTTGCGCGGTCCAGCACACGGCGGAGCTGGGGCACAACATCGCCGGGGACTCCGCGCTCGAACCGCAGAACAATCCGGCCCTGCGTAAAAGAGATCAGATGGGTCGCATGGCGCAGTTGCCCGTGCAGAATGGCCTCGCGCTGGTCCTTGACCAACGCCACGGCCTCCCGCCATGTGCGTGGAATGGGGGGTGCTGCGGGTTCCGCCGGGGCCACGGGCTGCACCACAGGCGCCATAACCGGCTCGGGCTGGGCCACGGCCACACCGCCGGAGCTGACCATGCGCAGGCGCGGTGGCTCATGCCCTGTGCTGCCCGGCGGTTCGGCCTGTGGCGCAACAAACGTGCCCGTTACAGCCGGACTGGACGCCCCGGCCTGCCCCCCCGCCTGTGCGAAGGTTCCACCAGTCGGTGGGGCGGATGGGGCAACAGGGGCCGCACCGCGCGCGCCCTCATCCGATGTGCCGCTCAGACGTTTGACCAGATCCTCGGGCGATGGCAGGTCGGCCACATAGCACAGGCGGATGAGCACCATATCCGCCGCTGCGCGCCGGTCTGGCGCGCTTTCCACTTCCCGCACACCCTTGACCAGCATCTGCCATGCCCGCATGAGCACGGGCACAGCAAACGTGCTGGCCATATGCGTGCCGCGCACCCGCTCGGCCTCTGGCATATCCGCCGAGTCCCCCAAACCGGGCACAGCCCGCAGGCGCGAGATAATGTGTACAAGCTCCAGCATGTCCCCCAGCACAAGGCCGGGGTCCGCCCCACGGGCGTAGGCTCCATCCAGCAGGGCAAGGGCTGTATCGGGCTTGCCGGTCAACACGGCTTCGAGCAGGTCGAACACCACCTCGCGGTCAGCCAGACCCAGCATGTCGCTCACAATGGAGGCGCCTATAACCCCGCCTTCATCCGTCAGACTGCTCCCCTGTGCAATGGCCTGATCCAGCAGGGAAAGACCATCACGCACCGAGCCATCTGCTGCGCGGGCGATCAGGGCCAGTGCATCGTCAGACAGGCGGACCTGTTCCTTTTGCGCGATCCGCGCGAACAGCCCGGCCAGTTCGGCCTGCGGCACGCGCCGCAGGTCAAACCGCTGGCAGCGTGACAGTACGGTCACCGGCACCTTGCGCAGTTCGGTCGTAGCAAAAATGAACGTGACCTGTGCCGGAGGCTCCTCCAGCGTTTTGAGCAGGGCGTTAAAGGCATTGCGCGAGAGCATATGCACTTCGTCGATAATAAAGACCTTCATCCGCCCCTGCATGGGACGAAAACGCGTGGCCTCTATGATCTCGCGCACATCATCCACCCCTGTGCGGGAGGCGGCGTCCATTTCCAGCACATCGGGGTGGCGGTCGGCCAGAATGGCAACGCAGTTGGGGCATACGCCACAGGGGTCGGCCGTGGGGCCACCCTTGCCGTCTGGCCCGGTGCAGTTCAGGGCACGGGCAATAATGCGCGCAGTGGTGGTTTTGCCCACACCACGCACCCCTGTGAGCATAAAGGCATGGGCGACCCGCCCCAGCGCAAACGCATTGCGCAAGGTGCGGACCATGGCCTCCTGACCGATCAGGTCATCAAAGGTGGTGGGGCGGTATTTGCGCGCAAGCACCCGGTAGGGCAGCGTTGCGGTCGTGGGCGCTGGGGGCTGGGGCGTGGCGGCAGGGGCGGGCGGTTCGGCCTCGCCAAACAGACCGGGGCCTTCCGGTTCCGGACTGGGAAGCCCCTCGTCGTGAGGGAACTGCTCGTCAGTCGTATCGCTCATGCCTTGCCCGAAGAATGTAAGGTCACGCCCTGCATACCCGGCACAACCGGTGCAAAATGGTCTGATCCACAAGGGCGGAAAATTAAGGTGGAAAGCCGAACAATGACCCGGACGAAACTCACCATGGCTGCTTCCTTCCGGACCTGACCGGTTTAGCAAGGTGTCCGTCCACCGCCGACTTTCCGAGGTCACACCTAGCACCAAACCCCAGCCCATGCCAAGCCTGCTGGCACCTTTTCGGGGTTGTTTCTTTACCTCTCCAACACAGACGGGCTAGAAAACAGGATAATTGGTGCGCACCGTCGCAGACTCAGGAGAATTGTGCTCGTGTCCGGTTTTCGTTTGTATCATGCCGCTATGGCATCTGTTCTTCTGGCTGGTGGTCTGGCTGCGGTCTCCCCCGTTTGGGCTGACGATGAAACAGCGCCACGCAACAACATCAACAACGTACAGTTGCAAAAGGAACTGGCCGTTCTGCACTTCAAACCCGATGCGGCGGGGCCTGCGTGCATTGAATCGCTCAAGGAACTGCACAAAACACAGGACCTTTTGCAAAAAGATGAGGAAAACACTCGCAATCAGGACCTGACGG
Organism: Acetobacter zythi; assembly: GCF_963921165.1. NCBI lineage: Bacteria > Pseudomonadati > Pseudomonadota > Alphaproteobacteria > Acetobacterales > Acetobacteraceae > Acetobacter > Acetobacter zythi. The sequence goes on along the minus strand of NZ_CAWUEO010000034.1, from coordinate 179,619 downwards.
TTGCCGAGGACGTGCTCGAATCCGACTTTGAAAATTCGATCGAAGCCTGCGCCGCCGATGTGGAAAAACTGTGCGAGAGTCCCAACCCCTCTACCGAACTCCGCCGCTCCTGCGAAAAAATAGACAGCCTGCCCTCCAAGGATACACAGGCAGCCGACTAGCCCCTTCCACGACATCTCCCCCCTCAAACGGGCCATAGCCGGACATGCCACAGCCCCCCACCCAGACCACCGGCGCCGCGCGCATCCCCTGCCCCGCGGGACCCTACGGGTGGCGGCCACTGGTGCTGAGCGCTGTGCTGTTCTTTATTGTCGGGTTTGTAACATGGCTGAACGGGCCACTTATTTCCTTTGTGCGGGTAGCGTTTACCCTTAACGATCTGGCGGCTTTTCTGGTGCCGCTTGTTTTCTATTTTTCCTATTTCATATTTTCCATCCCCGCGAGCCTGAGCGTCACGCGCACCGGCTTGAAAAACGGGCTGGTTTACGCCTTGCTGGTTATGGCAGGGGGGATGATGCTCACCGGGCAATGCCTGCATGCCAGGTCCTACCCCGGCGCTTTAGCGGGATTTCTGGTGCTTGGGGCCGGTCTTGCCCTGTTGCAGGTGGCCATAAACCCCTATGTCAGCTTCCTTGGCCCGGATAACCGGAGTGCGCAACGCATTGCCATTATGGGCATATGCAACAAGGTTGGTGGCATTGTTGCCCCCATTGCACTGGCCACACTGGCCATGCGCCATATTGCCAGCATATCCGCAACACTGCCAACATTGACTGACCCGGCTTACAGAACATCTGTCCAGCAGAGTTTTCTCAATGCCATTTACTGGCCCTATATGGGCATGGCCTTTTTACTGGCCCTGACCGCGCTGTGGGTTATGCGCTCATCCCTGCCGGAAATACGAACAGATATTCTCAAAAATAACGATACAGAAAAACATTTTGTCAAAACACTGATTACATCACTCAGCAGCCGAACGCGGCTGGGTGCTGGAGCGATGTTTTTTTATGTCGGGGTGGAGGTTCTCTCCGGGGATGCTGTGGGCACCTACGCACAAGGGTTTGGCATTCCCCTTGATCAGACAAAGTTTTTTACGTCCCTGACTCTTTTTTTCATGCTCTGCGGGTATGGTGCGGGGCTTGTTCTGTCCCCCCGTTTTATCACGCAGGACCGTTACCTTCCCCTCTCTTGCTTATGTGGCGCTTTGCTTAGTCTGGCGGCATGGGTTACGCATGGGTACTTATCCGTTGCATGCGTAACATTGCTCGGCTTTGCAAACTCCATGATTTTTCCATCCCTGTTTCCACTCGCGCTCAAAGGCTCTGGCCAGCATACTGCACAGGTTTCGGCTTTTCTGGTCATGGCGTATTGCGGAGGTGGCGTTATGCCGCAACTTTTTGTTCTTTTGAAACCTTTCATGGGTTTTCAGGCGGCATTCGCCTGCCTCGCACTTCTGTCTTACGGACTGGTCGCCTTATACGCACACCACTTCACGGACAAAAATCTAAACAAACCCCTTCTTGTGGCAAAAGAAATCTGAACCATGGCTGAACTCAAAGGGCATCTTGTCCTACCCGACCGCATTATGCCCGGACGTATTGCTTTTGCCCAACATATGCAGTCCATAATACCGGACAGCACCGCCATACCTGAGCGTTATATTCTGCCCGGTTTTATTGACTGCCACGTACACGGCGGCAACGGGGCTGATACAATGGACGGCGTGCAGGCCATTCACACTCTGGCCCGTTTCCATGCCCAGCATGGCACCACCACCATTCTGCCCACCACCATTACCAGCCCGTGGGCGGACGTGCTGGACGCCCTTGCCGCCATTGCCGAACTAAGTGGTACAACCCTACCAAACGGGCCATATGTGCATGGGGCACATCTGGAGGGTCCCTTTGTCAGCCCCCACAAGCTGGGCGCGCAACCGCCTTACGCCATGGCCCCTGCACCCGCACGTGTGGCAGAAGTTCTGGCCTTTAACTGTGTGCGGGTTGTTACTCTTGCCCCCGAACTCCCTCATGCTCAGGAAGCCATGCAGCTTTTTGCAAGCGCTGGTGTGCGGGTCAGCCTTGGGCACACCCTTGCCGGGTATGAACAGACCGAGCAGGCCATCTGCCATATCTGTTCAGCAGGGGGCACAACAGGTGCGACCCACCTGTTCAACGCCATGGCCGGTATAGAAAGCCGCAAACCCGGACCGGCCACCGCCCTGATGTGCAGCGATGCCTACGCCGAATTGATTTTTGACACACACCACGTCCACCCCGCCACATTCCGGCTGGCCCAGCGCGTTATGCCCGAACGGCTGCTGTTTGTAACAGACGCCATGCGGGCTGCCGGACTGCCAGATGGCCCAAGCCTTTTGGGTGGGCAGGAGGTTATGGTGGAGCAGGGCACCGTGCGCCTACCCGGCGGTCATCTGGCCGGTAGCGTGCTGACCCTTGATACCGCCTTGCGCAATGCTGTGCAGGCAGGCCTTCCTTTGCATCAGGCGGCAGTGCTGCTGACCCGCAACCCGGCGCACTATCTTGGCTTGCACGACCGGGGCACCCTGCACACAGGCAAACGCGCCGATTTTGTTGTTATGGATGCTGACCTGAACGTGCAGGAAGTCTGGGTCGCGGGGGTGCGGATTGCCTGAACACCCTACTCCCCCGCCTGCCTCCTTAATGGAACCACCTGCCCTGCTGTAATTTTACGACTCGGGCAGATGCAGGATCAGGTCCACACCTTTGCGGCTCCCGAGCACGGCGGCTTTTTCCTTAACCGTCAGGCGGCTTTCCGCATCAGGCAGGCTGGGTGCTTCGGCCAGTTTGACCAGCCCCACAAGCTGGTCAGCATTAATGGGGTCCCCCGCCTTACGCTCGGCTGGCAGCATGGCAATATGCGCCTGACACAACGCCTGATCAGCCCGCAGGGCGCGCAGGGCATCATCTGGCAGGGTTGGGGTCTGGTCTTTTGCCTCTTCCTGCTCCAGCTTTTGCAGAACGTCTGGCATGTGTGTTTCTTCCGGCACCAGCAAAAGCCCGGCCCGCCGGAAACCAAGCCCGACCCCCCGGCTACTGGTAAACGCCACAAGAGGGATGGAAAACACCAGCCCGAGCAGAACCGGCGTCATCCAAAAAAACAGGGAAGGAGAAACAACCCATGCCCCAACCCCCAGCACCAGCCCGAACAGGGTAAAGCGCGCGTACTGGCGCGCCACCTCCATAAACGGAATCCCGCCATCATCACGCCGCTGCGTGTTCCAGCCGGAATCGTGACCGCTCAGAATGGAAATCACCCCCGATGTCTGGATCAACATCGCAATCGGGGCGATCAGGCCGCCAATCAATGTTTCCACCAGCACGGACAGGGCCGCGCGCACCGGCCCACCGCTGCCGCGCCGCATTTCCGGGTCCAGCAGCAGCGCAATATAGGCCAGCAGCTTGGGCGCAAGCAGCACAACCATTGTGCCAATAAACACGTATTTAGCCTGCACCGGGTCCACATGCGGCCAGTGCGGGTACAGGAGTTTGGTATCCCCAAAATATTCGGGGCGTTGAAAATGCGCCTGAAGCGAAATCAGAATCCCGGTCAGCAGGAACACCAACCAGAGGGGGGAGGTCACATACGCACCAATCCCCACAACCATATGCATACGACTGACCCAGTGCAGCCCCCTGGTGGGCAGCACCTTGACGTGTTGCAGGTTACCCTGGCACCAGCGCCGGTCACGAATGGCCACATCGGTCAGCGATGGCGGACTTTCCTCATACGATCCATCCAGTGCCGGGATCATGTGAATGGCCCAGCCACCACGGCGCATTAAAGCCGCTTCCACAAAGTCATGGCTCAGAATATGCCCGCCAAAGGGCGGCTTGCCCGGCACATGGGGCAAACCGGCCTGACTGGCAAAGGCGCGGGTGCGGATAATGGCGTTATGCCCCCAGTAGTTCCCCTCCGCGCCGTGCCACCATGCAATGCCGTATGCAATAATGGGGCCATAAACCCGGCCCGCAAACTGTTGCAACCGGGCAAACAAAGTGGTGCCCCCCACAATAACGGGCAAAGTCTGGATCAGCCCCACGCCGGGGTTACGCTCCATGGCATCGGCCATGCGCACCAGCGTTTGACCGGACATAACGGAATCCGCATCCAGCGTAACCATGTGGTCATAGGCACCGCCAAAACGGCGCACCCATTCCCCCACATTGCCCGCCTTGCGCTCCACATTATTATGCCTGCGGCGGTAAAAAATACGCTCATGCCCGCCTACCTGCTCTCGCAGGGCCAGAAAGGCGGCTTCTTCCTTGACCCATACATCCGGATTTGTGGTGTCGGAAAGGATGAACAGGTCGAACTGCGCCAGTTGTCCGGTTTCTTCCAGACTGCTGTAAATAGCCCGCAATCCGGCCATAACGCGGTGTGGAGGCTCGTTATAGGTTGGCAGCAACAGGGCGGTTCTGCGGGTAAGCTGGGGCAGGGGGCCTGTGCGGCGGATGCCAAGACCAAGGCCACCATGCGCAACCAGTGAGCAGAACCCCGCCACCGATGAGGTAAACGCAAGGGCTATCCACATGAACAGCGTAATAAACAGCACAAGCATGATCACGCCCAAGGCGGACACACCGGCCTCGTCCATAACCATATGTGTGCGCCATGCACCGTAGGCGGTCAGTGCCAGAGCGGACCCGATAACCGAAAAGCGGCGCAACGCAATACTGGAGGGCGATGTGGCGGGTATCCGCCCGCGCCCTTCCATATTGGCAGGTTTTTGCAGGTTCTGGACCGGCATATCCAGTTGCGCTTCCGGGGGCAGGGCCTCAAACGGCGGCACGTGCGTGCCCGTATTCTGCTCCGGCATAATCAGGGCGTCCACCGATACAGCCACTGTTCGGAAATGGGACCGGCATCGGTTTCCAGCGCCGCACTCAGGTCCGCCACCTTGGCGTCTCCGGGAATAAATTCAAAGGTCGTGCGGATGCCATTGATCGCCGGATTAGGCTCGACCACCACATTCTGGATTTTACCCGCCGATGTTTTGGGCGTGACATGGAAATGGGTATCCTTTGGCAGATGCTCAAAGGGTGTGCCCATAAAGTCGATGGCAAAAAAGCGAGCATCGTTATTATCCACCACCGAGCCAACGCGGGTTGCCCCAATTCGGGCCAATGGTGTGGGGAAGGGCGCATCCCACCCCCAGTACATGCGGTAGGTAAAGTGGTATTCCTGCCCCGCGCGCAACGGTTCCTTGGGCCGCCAGAAGGAGACGATGTTATCGTTCACTTCGTTCGGGGTGGGAATTTCCACCAGATCAACCCAGCCTGCCCCCCAGTCCCCGATCGGTTCGATCCAGAGGGAAGGCCGCCTTTCGTAATGCAGGGCCAGATCCTCGTAGTCATGGAATGCGCGCCTGCGCTGCATCAGCCCGAACCCACGAGGGGAGACATCGGAGAAAGTTGAAAACTGGAGGTCCAGCGGGTTCCGCAATGGGCGGTAGAGTTGCTGGTCCGCACCTGTCCACATTTGCAGGGCTTCGCTGTCATGCGCGGCGGGACGCCAGTCATCCACATGGTTATGGTCGTTCACATCAAAATAGAACATGCCGGTCAGGGGCGCTATACCGGACTGTTCGATCTTGGCGCGTGGGAACAGAGTTGTCTGCACGTCAAACACGGTGTTGTCGCCCGGACGGATGGTAAAGCGGAAAGCGCCTGTTACCGTTGGGCTGTCCAGCAGGGCATGCACAACCACGGACTGCACGCCCGGTTGCGGTTTTTCCAGCCAGAATGCGCGGAAAAGGGCAAACTCCTCGCCCTTTGGGTCCCCCGTGCCATTGGCAAACCCACGGGCGGAAAGCCCATAATCCTGCCCCTTGGCCACGGCGCGGAAGTAGGACGCCCCCAAAAATACGCAGAACTCTTCCATAACACCCGGCGTGTTAATGGCCGTCCGCAACCGCACTCCGGCAAAACCCAGATCGTCCGTAACCCGCAAGGCCGGGTCGGAATAGGTGAACAGGTCGGGGGAATAAGGCACAACTCCAGCCTGCCCGTCCCTGACCTCGTAAATTTCTATGCGCGGGCGATAGAGAAAACCACGGGGGAAAAACTCCACGTCGAACGCCAGATTATCCCCCGTCCACAAGGCGCGGTCGGGCCGGTAGGCAATCCCGCGATACTGGTCAAACGTCAGGTTATCCAGCGCTTTGGGCAGGCTCTGCCCCGGTGGATGATACTCCGCATTTGCCAGCCTGCGGGCAATCTGGATTACGGTGCTGTCATCAAACTTGCCGGTGGCCCCACTCAGCCCTTCCGCACGCGCCTTGCGGGCGACTCCACCAACGAGCGATGCCAAAGTCACGCCCGCCCCGGCCCGAATGACCCCTCGTCGCTGTACGTTTGATGACACTTTAATCTCCCGCTTGTTGCCTGCTCATAATCTGGCGCAATTGTACCTGCGCCATGCAATTTGTCACTCAGATAAGGTTTTTTGGAGGCATTCCGCCACCGGCGCGAGCAGAGCCTCCATCTGGCTGAGACCCGAACGGGTTGCCTGCGCCGCATCGCTCTCGATCTGGCGGTAAAGGGCCAGAACGGTTTTGCCTGTTTCGGTCAGGAACGCGCCTCCCCCACCACCGGGTCTGGTCATGACCAGTGGTTCCACAAAAAGCTGGTTCAGGTTGTCCACCAAAAGCCATGTGCGCCTGTAGGACATGCCCATGGCGCGCCCGGCGGCAGAAATGGAGCCTGTTTCGGCCAACTGCTCCAGCAGGCGGACCTTGCCGTGCCCCAATGCGGCACGTCCATCGGCATCAACCCGCAATGTCAGTCTCAGTCGCCCTGTCATGATCTCTGCTTTTCAGTCATAAGTGGCTCCGTGCAACACCACGCATAAACAGCGGAACCTTGGTATGAACACTTTGCGCGCAGATACCACCTGGCGTTTGATGGCGCCAGATGATCTTGGTCACGTTACAGCACTGGCCGCCAGTGTGCACCCTGACTACCCCGAAGATACAGATATTTTTGCCGAACGCCTGCGCCTTGCCCCCGCAGGCTGCCTGAGCCTGTTCCTGGATGGGCAGCTTGGTGGCTATCTGATCAGCCATCCGTGGCGGGGATTGCTCTCCCCTCCGCTCAATACCTTACTGGGTTCTTTGCCCACACCGGCTGACCGCTGGTATATTCATGATCTGGTGGTTGCCCCGCAAGGGCGCGGCAGGGGGTACGCCCAAATGGCTATTACCCGTGCACAAGAGGCCGCCCGCATGGCCGGGCTGGGTGTGCTCACCCTGACCTCCACCCGCCATGCCCTGCAATTCTGGGCGCGGCAGGGATTTACGCCAGAGGCGATCAGCGCGGAAGAGCAGGCCATTCTGGCCTCTTACGACCCGCAGGCCAGCCTGCTCTCCCGCGCTGTTGGGTAGTTAGTCCTCGCCCTCGGCATCATGCTCGGGGGCGACCATCATGGCTTCAGCCACAACGCCTGCGTGTTCACGCACCTTGCGTTCAATATCAGCCGCCATTTCGGGGTGGTCACGCAGGAACTGCTTGGCGTTCTCACGCCCCTGACCAATACGCTGGCTATCGTAGGAGAACCACGCACCGGATTTTTCCACCACAGCGGCCTTGACACCAAGGTCGATCAGCTCGCCCACTTTGCTAATGCCCTCGCCGTACATGATGTCAAACTCGACCTGCCGGAACGGTGGGGCCATTTTGTTTTTGACCACCTTGACCCGCGTCTGGTTGCCCGTGACTTCGTCCTTGTCCTTGATCGAGCCAATCCGACGGATGTCCAGACGGACAGACGAATAGAACTTGAGCGCGTTGCCGCCCGTTGTGGTTTCGGGGTTGCCGAACATCACGCCAATTTTGAGCCGGATCTGGTTCAAAAAGATCATCAGCGTGTTCGAGCGTGCAACCGTGCCGGTCAGCTTACGCAGCGCCTGGCTCATAAGCCGGGCATGCAGGCCTACGTGGCTGTCGCCCATATCGCCTTCAAGTTCGGCACGGGGCACAAGGGCTGCCACACTATCCACCACCAGCACATCAATCGCACCGGAGCGGACCAGAGTATCGGCAATTTCGAGCGCTTGTTCGCCTGCATCGGGCTGGCTGATCAGCAGGTTATCAACGTCCACACCCAGCTTTTTGGCGTAGCCGGGGTCCAGCGCGTGTTCGGCGTCAATAAACGCACATGTGCCGCCCCGTTTTTGGGCTTCCGCAATGGCATGCAGGGCCAGAGTGGTTTTGCCCGAGCTTTCCGGCCCATAAATTTCCACCACACGACCGCGTGGCAGGCCACCAATGCCCAGAGCAATATCCAGCCCAAGCGAGCCGGTGGAGATGACATCTGACTGTTCCTTGGGCCGCTGGCCCAGCCGCATGACGGACCCTTTGCCAAAAGCCCGCTCAATCTGCCCAAGAGCGCCTTCCAGCGCCTTTGCCTTATCCATTCTCTACCATTCCCTCAGCATATGAGCCGAACACCCGACCAGAACCCCGTGCGGCCCCGGGCCTGAAACCTGTTCGTTCAGGTATTAGAATCCCTGCCACAAACACATTTGCTCCGCAACGCACAGCCACGAAAGCCCGGTTTTGACACAAGTCCCGTTAAGAATTTGGACCCGTTTTGTTCCATTATAGAACAAAACAAAAACATAGCAAGGGTGGCGCCGGATTCCGGCGAACCACCCCATAGGGCTGATAACCCCGCAGTTAATGGGCGACCGGCGCACTCCCCACGGCCAGACCGGACCCTCTGGGGTCTGTCCAGCCAAAGCACCGGCCTGTTCCAGAGGCAAGCCCACCCGGACAAGAGACAAAATTGGCGCGGCCATTACCGTTGGTCACCTGCGGGCGTACACCGGCAACCGCGGCCTGTAGAGCAATAGCGGCCGTGTCCGCCGCCACATTCTGCCCCGATGCCGCTGCTGCTGCACGGAACTCCCCACCCTGGCGCACAATACCGGCTGCCAGCAATGGCTGCGGCCTTTGCACGGGCGATGCCCCCAGCACAATGCCGGTCGAACCCGCAATGCGGCCCGTGCCAAACAGGTTGTTCATGCTCAGCGCACAGGCCACGGTCTGCCCCTGCCGGTCGGTTACCACAAACGATGTGGAGGCAGGCAGGGCAGGCAACGCACCGCCAGAGGACAGGCTGCCAGAGTTAAGGAGTGCTTGTGCATCGGCCACGCTCACGCTGCTGCCTTTGCCGCTCTGGCGGGCACGCCATGCCGCCACAACACGCTCCCCACCATGACCGCCAGCCAGATACGCGGCAGCCATGCCAAGCCCACCATCGGCCGGGGGTGGCAGAAAGCTGATATCCAACCCACGAGCATGTACCGTAAGGGGCGGTTCCGCCACGGGCACATCCCCACGCAGGTCGGAGGAGGACAGGCCACCACCTGCTGCCTGAGCGCCCTCAATAAACGTCTGGGACAAAGCCCCTGTGTACAGGTCCCCCACCCCAGCAATACGCATGCGTTCGAGCGCGCCAGCCAGACGGGTCTGTACGAGTATGTCGTCCGCCGCAAGAACATGCCCGCTGTCATTACCAAAGACCGCACGCACTTTATCGTCCGCCAAAAGCGAGGACTGAACCGCCGCCATATCCGCAGCAAGTAGCCCCCCCACGGGCACCCCGTGCGAGGCAAGGTTCCGTGCGGGCACAATAAGGTCTGCAAAATCCACGCTGCCATAGCGCATCTGCATCAGAAAAAGGCCACGTGCCAGCATGGGTACGGATGCGGGCCTGTCTGCCTTTGCATCGGCCTGACTGGCACCTTGGGGCACAAACACAAATGCCTGTCCGGTGGACTCGCCCGGACGCCATGCAAGGCAGGCTCCACCCCCACCCAGAGAAGCGCGTGATGGCAGAGAGACCGAAAGCGCCAGCCCCAGTGCCGCCGCCGCATCGGCCGCATTACCTCCTTTGGCCAGAATATCGCGCGCGATCAGGGCCGCACGTGGCTCATCCGCCGCCACTTCCCCCACAAACCCGCTCACTACGGGCTGGCTCACATGCTGGTCTGGCCCCCCGCAGGCGGCCAGTGTGCTGGTCAGGGCAAGAGCAAGCGCTGCCGCGCGGGCACGACCGGACAAACCGGTGCGGGACAGGACAGAACGGTGTTTGTTGAATCGGGCAGCCACGCCTAGCTCTCTCCACTTCTGGGCCCGTCCGGCGGGCAGACGTTTTTTCTATAATAATCTCATAGCTGGATTACCCTGCTTTCCCGCTGTCAGCAACAGACTTGCGTGGCATCATGCCCACAGAACACTATTGTATTCCCTTGCCCCAAGGGGTGTGCGCGCCGTAGCGTCCTGTTTTACGGATAAGGACACCATGCAGAAACTGATCTCATCCCTCTTTCGTCTGACAGCCTCAGGCGCTCTGGCAATCCTGTTTGCGTTTGGTGGGCAAACCGCCGCGCAGGCTGCAACCGATGGCAGCTTTACCCCCGCCCAGCGGGCCGAAATTGTCTCGATCGTCCGCAACGCACTCAAAACCGACCCCACAATCCTGACCGATGCCGTTGCCGCCATGCAGAGCAAGGCATCGGAACAAAAGGCAACATCCGCGCTGGACGTTGTGCGCCACAACAAAGCGCAGTTTGGCAACAGCACGACCGACATTGTTCTGGGCAACCCCCACGGCACCCTGAGCGTGGTCGAATTTTATGACCCGCGCTGCCCCTACTGCCGCAAGGTTCTGCCTGATCTGGATGCACTGGTCGCGGCGGAACCGGACCTGAGACTGGTGGAAAAAGTTATTCCCGTGCTGGGTCCGAACAGTGTTCTGGATTCTCAGGCCATTGTGGCGGCCGGCTTGCAAAATGGCTACAAGCCGTTCCAGCAGGCCCTTATGGCAGACCCCTCCGCCCCCGGAGTGGAGCGGATTCGCCACGCCGCCAAACAGGCCGGGCTGGACGCGGACCGGCTGGTCAGGGACATGAAAAGCCCCGCCGTTGCCACGGCTCTGGCCCAGAATGTGGCCCTTGCCCGCTCGATTGATCTGGACGGCACCCCGACCTTTATTATTGGCGAACAGCAGATCATTCCCGGCGCGGTCTCGCTGGACGACCTGAAAGCTGCTGTCGAAAAGCTTAAACAACAGCACTAAAACCAGTCTTTCAGTTTTTGAAAGCGAAGTTGAAGCCTGTCCGCAACGTAAAGTGCGGACAGGGCGGCATAAGCGCGATGCCCCTTGACCCACTCCGGCGTTAAACCCGGAGTGAGCCAACGAATAGACACCCGTACCGTCAACAGAGTGTGTAAGACGCTGTGTGGAGAATGAATTATCCATTCTGCCATAACTGAGCCTCCAGACGATCAAACATGCGGCAAAAACAACGGCTGCTCTGATCACTTTATTTTCAAAATATATTTATTTTATGACCCCGCGCTTGTGTTCGCGGCTTATTTTTCGATACGATCAAGAAATATATCGGGCAAAATCCGTTACAACAAAAGTGAACTTTTCCATTCTTCTCTTTTCCCTGCCTTCATGGCCCTTCTACTCTGGTTATCATGCTCGTCTGCACCAGCCCTAGATATGCTGGCCCGTAATCTCTTCCTTTTTCCAACAGGAGACACGCCATGGCAGCCCCTTTGCCACCGCAAACACAGCAGGAGTTTCAGGAGCGTGGTTTTTCGCGCAGGCAGATCGGTCGCATTGCCCTTGTGCTTGGTGCAGGTGCGGCTGTAGCAGGCATGCCATGGCACAGAAGCCGTGCGGATACCCTGCCCGTTGGCGGGACCTATCCGCCCGGCTCCATTTTGCTCAATGGTAATGAATTCTGGACCGGGCCTTTCCCCTCCGCACTGCCTGCGGGGCAAAAAGCGTTACTGAACGGCAACCGTTACCTGACGGGCCAGGAACGCCAGACACTGGTTGAAACAGCCGCAGCCTACGACCATATTGCCCCAGAACTCATAACCCCGTGGCCGGGTTCGAGCGACCCGCTGTGCAGGACGGTCATTTCCTTCTGTTCCCCAACACAGGGCCTTGTAACCTGCGACCCGACTTACGAGACAGTCTGGGGCGTTGCGGAATGGTTGCAAATCCCCCTGACCAAAGTCCCTTTACGCCCGGACAACGGTTATAAGGCGGATGTAAGGGCCATGCTCAAGGCCAACCCGCATGCTGGCATGTACTACATATGCAGCCCCAATAACCCGACCGGCACCGTAACGCCGTTATCCGATATTGCATGGCTCGCGCGCAATATTCCCGCAAACTCCGTTCTGGTGGTGGACGAGGCCTATCTGCACTTCAGCAATGCGCCCTCTGCTGTCTCTTTGCTGGGGTCGTGCCGTAATCTGATTGTTTTACGCACTTTTTCCAAATTATTTGGCATGGCCGGGCTTCGTCTGGGGTTAAGCATCGCCCACCCCAGCCTGCAAAACAGAATGATGCGTTATGATGGCATTTACCAGACAACCATGCTGTCTGTTCCAGCAACGGCCATTGGTACCGACAGCCTGAAAGACCCGTCTGAAATTGCCAAACGCCGGGCAGAAACAAAACAGAACCGTAAAACCATGCAGGATTGCCTGACCCATTACGGTGTGCGGACCATTCCAAGTGAAGCCAACATGATTATGGCTGACTGGCGCAAGCCCCCCGGCCCGATTGTTTCCACCTTTGCGAAAAACGGTGTGATAATTGGACGGAGCTGGGATATATGGCCAACATGCTCCAGAATTACCGTTGGCTCTGCCAGTAATGTGCAGGTCTTTTGCAAAGCCATGGAACAGGTTTCCCTGCTGCTTCCATAAACCCCTTTTCCAAACCCCAAGACATGAAAAAAGGGATGGAGGACATTCAATTCCCCCATCCCTTTTTTTGGACAACCCGCTGTGGCAACAGCACTCAAACATGCATTATACAAAAATACACACTGAAAAACAGATTTTCTAAAAAACCTTGTCGGCTTTCAATACGGCATGCAGCAGAACATTGCTGCCCGCTGTAACATCCTCTGGCGTAGCACTTTCTGCCTCGTTGTGGCTAATACCATGCAGGCACGGCACAAACACCATGGCTGTCGGCACAACACGGGAGACGTACACGGCATCATGCCCAGCACCCGAAACAATATCGCGCATGGTATAACCTAGTTCTTTTGTACTCTCCTTAACGCTGGCAATACAACGTGGGTCAAAATGTACGGCTGGGGAGTTCCATGTTGGTGTCACCGTTACCTGCACATCGTTTTCCCGCGCGCAGTTTTGCATCCGCTGCAAAAAATCCTCTTCCATGGTCTGCAACACCGGTTCGGACGGGTTACGCAAATCCACAGTAAAGCGCACCTCCCGCGGGACCACATTACTGCTGGCAGGGAGTGCGGTAATAATGCCAATTGTGCTTAACCCATCCGGCGCATGGGCCTGTGCCACGGCGTTCACCTGCTCGATCATGCGGGCTGCTGCCAGCAGGGCATCCTTACGCATGGGCATGGGGGTTGTACCGGCATGGGCCGACCGCCCCCGCACGCTAACCTCGTACCAGCGCATACCCTGCACACCCGTTACAACGCCTATGGTGCGTTCTTCTGCCTCCAGCACCGGTCCTTGCTCAATATGCAGCTCAAAATACGCCGCAGCCGGGTGCTGGCCACATTTTTCCGCACCCACAAAACCACCACGCTCAAGTTCGTGCCGCAAGGTCATGCCTGCCGCATCGGCCCTGCCACCGGCAAACTCCTCGGTAAAGGCACCACCAAAAACACCAGAGGCCAGCATGGGCGGGGTAAAACGGGCACCCTCCTCATTTGTCCAGTTTACAACCTCTAGCGGGTGGTCGGTGCTTATCCCTTTTTCATGCAGTGTCCGCAGAACGGCAATACCGCCCAGCACGCCCAGAATGCCATCGAAGCGTCCACCTGTGACCTGTGTATCCAGATGGCTCCCCATCATAATCGGGGGCAGGTCGGTGCGGGTTCCGGGGCGGCGGGCAAACTGGTTGCCCATGGAATCATAGCTTACCGTACAGCCCAGTGCGGTACATGTCTGCTCAAACCATGCGCGAACCTGCTGGTCCTCATCCGTCAGGGCAAGGCGGCACACACCGCCTTTTTCCGTTCCGCCAAAGGCTGCGGTTGTGACAAGATCATGCCACAGGGCCTGTCCATTCACTGTCAGATCGGCGTACTGGCTCATATCCTGTCCATTCCCCGTTTCAAGCTATTGTATTTTCAGTAACCACGCGTGACATCGCACAACAACGCGGGTTTTTCCCCCCGTGCCAGACAACGCACCACATCGGCCACGTAGCGGGCCTGTACCTCCCGCGCTGCTTCCGATGCGACATGGGGCGTTATTGTCAGGCGCGGATGGTGCCACAGGCTGTCTGCTTGCGGCAAAGGCTCGGGTGTGACCACATCCAGCACCGCGCCACACACGGTTCCATCATCCAGTGCGCGGAGCAGATCGCTCTGCACCACATGGCGTCCACGCCCCACATTTACAAAACCCGCCCCTTTGGGCAGGTGGCTGAGCAACGCGTAGTTGATCAACCCATCCGTTGCGGGGGTTGCGGGCAAAAGATTGACCAACACATCCAGCTCGGCCAGAAAATTGGGGAGTTTGTCCACACCACTCCACACAGCCACACCATCCAGCGTGGCGGGTGTGCGCTTCCAGCCGGATACACAAAATCCGACATGGGCCAGTGCCTGCGCCACATAGGCCCCAAGGTGGCCAAGCCCCATAATGCCAACTCTGGTTGTGCTGGACGTACGGCTGCACACATTGTTGCGCCATATGCCCTGCTGCTGCTGCACGGCCCATGTCCGCGCATCCCGCAGCAGGCCGATAACCGCCCACAGCACATAATCCGCCATCAGGCGGGCGGTCTGCTCCCCACCCATTCGCACAAGCGGCACAGCGCGTGGAAAATGCGCGTGAGCAAGAAGGTGGTCCACCCCGGCCCCCGTGCACACAATACCCTTCATGCCCGCAAGGCGTTCCATATGTTCAGGCTCGGGCTGCCAGACCAGCGCGTAATCATCCGCGCCAGCCTGCCACGCGGGGTCGTACCATGAGCAGACATCCAGATCAGGAGCGACAACCGCGAAAGCCTGACGCCAGCTCTCAAACGCCTGTTCGCCATCCGCGCTGATAACAATCCGTGCTGGCATTTGCCCCCGCTCCCTTACTGGCTGTTTTATGCCGTTTGCAAAGACTGACGGCGCAAAGGCATGGTCATGCAATGGATACTGCCACCACCGCGGGAGAACTGGTTCAGCTCGGGATCAAGCACGCTCAGTCCTTCAGCGCGCAGCATGGCGTTAATGCGGGTGGAATGGCGCGGGCTTACAACCCGATCGCGCCCCAGCGCCAGCACATTGCACCCCATGTCCCGCATGGCCTCGCGGTAGGTTACAGGCAGAATGCGAATACCTTGCTCACGGAACCATTCCAGATCAGCCTCGTCCAGCACGTCCACCGCAGCGATTGCAAGATTTTCCGCCACCATGCAAAAAATAACGTCCAGATGCAGGAAATGTTCGGGAAAGTGGATCATGCGGCAGGTCCAGCCTGCTTCTTCAAACCAGCTGATAAACTCGGCAGCACCCTTTGTATCCGTGCGTCCACCACTCACCCCTACAGCCAGAAGGCCGGGGCGGATAATATGAATATCCCCCCCTTCAATCCGGCCTGCGGTGCAGGTGCGCCAGATTTCATCTGGTGCATAGAACGTGCGGATTTCCTTTTCTTCCCCCACCCGCTCGGGGCGGGAAAGGCTGGTGACCACCGTGCCAAAAGGCGTGGTCTGTGAGCTGTCCCGCGTGTAAACCTCGTATGGCATGCCCTCATGCGGTGTGAGAAAATGACAGGAAACATCTGCCCCCTTAAGGGTTGCGACCAGTTCATTGAACTGGCTGCTCAGAATGCTGCGATCAATGCTGCCACCGCCTGCCATGGTCTGAATGGCGATGTCGTTGCTCGGAATCCATTCATAGTAATCTGGCGGGCATAAAAGAACATCTGTCAGCACACCGGTTTCACTATCAATAAACCACCTGTTTGCAGCCATGTCTTAAAAATCCCCAAGGTATCTGTTTTCTCCCGCAGGCTATCCGAGCCTCGTTTCGGACCCAATATGAACAGACATGAGTTTACTTTAGTTTTTTCGCAAACATATCTCAACAACGCAGAAAACCGTCATTCTCCCATATTCTGGGGCATGCATGTTTATGCACGGCACCTGTTCTCTCTTCCCATCGTATATTTTACACGCCATAATTGTTCTGGATGAATAACGATACCGGTTTGCCAGCATAGAACAGGAGCTTTTGGCAGCACCCTCCGCCCTCTTCTTGACGCCCTATCTGACAGGAGCATTCGATCCATGACGGGAAGCAGCCACAAAACACCCGGCATCAGAAAGAGACCTCGTGGTTTTCAGGGGCATGTTTCAGAAATTGACCTGCGGTTGCTGCGTGTCTTTCACACAGTGGCGGAGCAGGGGGGCTTCAGTGCGGCCGAAATTACGCTGGGCAAAAGCAAATCATCCATCAGTCTGGACATTTCCGCACTGGAAACCCGTCTGGGCCTGACCATCTGCCTGCGTGGCCGCAGTGGCTTTGCCCTGACGGATGAAGGGCGCGAAGTGCTGGAGGCCACCCGCAAGCTTTTTGTCAGTCTTGAGCACTTCCGTCAGCAGATCAACCAGACCAGTGGCATGCTGAGCGGCACGTTCAACCTGTATGTGCCGGACAACATACAGACCCATGGCGAGACACCGCTGGTCAAAGCCATTCACACCTTTACGCAAAGCCACCCCGGCGTGTTCATGAACCTGCATTCCGCCTCCACCAAGGAGGTCGAGGTTGCGGTCATGACCGGGCAGGCAACGGCAGGCATAGCCCTGTACGCACAGGGGCAGGCCCCCATGGGCTGCCGCCCGCTTGTGGCGGAGGCTTCCTTCCTGTTCTGCGGCGCGCGCCATCCTCTTTTCCACATGCCGGAAGAGGACATCACGCTGGATGTTCTGACCAGCCACAGCATGGTCAGTGTGGCCGATGCCGCCACGTCCGACAGGTGGGAGGAAATCCGTCCGCTCTTTACCTACCGCGCCAAGGCCGACAAGGTAGATGCGCGCGCGCTCCTTATTCTTTCTGGCAGTTACATTGGTTTTCTGCCCGAAATTTTTGCAGCTCCCCTTGTTGCGCAGGGGCTGCTGCGCCGGATTGTTTTTAACGATCTACGCCTGATCACCTGCTGTCATTTTCTGGCGCGCACGTCCCCCGAAACCAGTCTGATGGTCGAGACGTTCCGTACCCTTCTGGAAGCTTCATATTAATGACCAGCTTTTTCTCCCGCCTGCCGCTCATGCGCAGGTTCCGCCGTGCGGCCGCCCTTGCGGTAGCACTTGGCGCGCCCATTGGAGCGCACGGTGCGGCCTATGCCGAACAGGTTCCCTCGTTTGTGCAAGACGGCACACTGACCGTCTGCACCAACCCCACACTCCCTCCAATGACATTTGTTAAAGGGCAGGATGTCTCCCACCCTGAGGGGTTTGACATAGACGTGGCCCAAGCGCTGGCCACGCGCTGGCATGCCCGCCTATCCGTTATAACAATGGATTTTACAGGTCTGTTCCCCAGCCTTTCCGCCCAACGGTGCGGTCTGGTCATGAGCGGGATTATCCGCACACCTGCGCGGGAAAAGAGTTTTGACGCCGTCTCGTATCAGGACACGGCTCTGGTTGTTGTCGGGCGCAAGGGCACGCCTGCCCTCAGCAGCATGGACGAACTCTCGGGCAAGGACGTTGCGGTGGAATCGGGCACCAGCTACGTCACCCGACTGGGCGTTGTAAACGATGCTCTGGTGGCTGCGGGCAAGCCCCCCATGATTATCCAGCAATATCCAACCGAAGAGCAGGTTGTGCAGCAGGTGCTGATCGGGCGTGTGTTTGCCTTTGTCAGTCAGGATGTGGAGCTGTTCTACCGCATGCGCCAACTCCACGACAAACTGCATGTGCTGATTACCCCCGACATTCCCGACTACCGCCATTTTGCCATTTATATCCGCCAGAACGCGCAGGACCGAACACTGCTGCAAAACGCCATTTCGGCGCTGGATGCCGATGGTTCCTTGCAAACGCTCCGTACCAAATGGTCTGTAACCGACCAGTCCACCAAAAATGGACCGGACGAGGCAGCCGCCAGCGGCATGTTTGACTGGTCGGCCTTCTTCTCCGCCCTAACGTCCACGGCTTTCCTGCATGGCGCGCTGATTACGCTCAGCGTGGCGCTTATTTCGCACATTATTGCCATTACACTATCTGTCCCCATCGCCATTGTGCTCAACAACCCACAACAATCCGTGCTTAAAATTGCACTCGAAGGGTATGTCTCGCTGTTCCGGGCGGCGCCAACGCTGCTCCAGCTCCTGTTTATCTGGAACGCGGTGCCGCAGTTTTTCCCTATTTTTCGGGAACAGTGGTTTACTCCTTTTTTGGCGACCATTCTGGCGCTGTCCATTAACGAATCCGCTTATCAGGTTGAAATTAACCGCGCCGCCCTGAGTGCGGTTGATCCGGGGCAGGAATTAGGCGCAAGCGCTTTGGGCCTGAGCCGACGCGATATTTACTGGCGCGTTATTTTTCCACAGGCATTCCGCATTGCCCTGCCGCCGACCATTAACGAGTTTATCAACCTGTTAAAAATTACATCGCTGGCGTCAGTCATTTCGTTGCAGGAACTTCTGGCCGTAACGCAGATACAGGTCGCGCGGACATTTGCTTTTACCGAATATTATGCCGCGGCCCTTATTTACTATCTTGTTATGGTCTTCTTTTTTCTCTTCCTGCAAAAACGGGTAGAGCGACGTTTTTCCTGGTCCGACCGCAAAAAGGTTGCTTCCAATGCAGCATGAAACCACAAACCCTCCCATGATCTCCGTACGGGGCATGAGCAAACTGTTTGGCAAGTTTGTAGCCCTTGACCGTGTGGACTTTGACGTAAGCCGTGGTGAAAAAATTGTGGTGCTGGGGCCGTCCGGGTCGGGAAAATCCACCCTGATCCGCACACTTAACCGGATTGAACCACATGACAGCGGTATGCTCACCATTGATGGCAAGCTGATCAACGACAAGACCGACCCCATTCAACTCCGGTGCATGGTGGGGATGGTTTTCCAGAACTACAACCTGTTCCCGCACCTGAGTGTGCTGGAAAACTGCATTCTTGCCCCCATGCGGGTCAAACGCATGACCCGTCTAGAGGCCACGACTCTGGCCCGCCGTTACCTTGATCTGGTGGGCATTCCCGATCAGGCGGACAAATACCCCATTCAGCTTTCTGGTGGCCAACAGCAACGCGTGGCCATTGCCCGTGCGCTGTGCATGCAGCCAGAAGTGATGCTGTTTGATGAACCAACAGCAGCCTTGGACCCCGAAGCCATTGTAGGCGTGGTCGGCATTATGGATGAACTGGCGGAACAGGGCATTACAACCGTTTGCGTCACCCATGAAATGGCCTTTAGCCGCCGCATTGCGGACCGTATTATTTTTATGGATCAGGGGAAAATTGTAGAAATTACTCCACCTGAAACTTTTTTTACCGCCCCCCAAACGGACAGAGCACAGAATTTTCTTAACCAGATGCTCCGTTATTGACGGCCCATACGGCCGCATGCCCGCAAACAAAAGTATGATTTAGTCATTTTCAAACGAATACGCCGGATATTTCGTTATCAAATGGAAATGAAAAAACCGGTTGCCTCTGAAGCCCAGCGCCGGTCCCAACTGGAATAAAATCAGGAATCCGGGCATGAAATCCTTATTTTTACGTCGGTCCTTCCGTCTTCTGGCTTCGGTTCCAGCGTATGTTACCCTGCCAGCTCTGCCCTGCCTGCTTTTGACATCCACCTCACCAATCGCAACGGCCGCAACGCCTGCCGCCAGCCCACCACCCGCAGATACAAGCCATATTGCTGCAGGCCACAACCATGCGGGCAAGGCCCCACGGCGCAAAAATCTGGCGCCGCGCCAGGGGGGTTCCGAGGATGTCGAAGTCACGCAGTCCCATACACACCGCTACCTGTCCGAACCCACCACGGTTAATGTGATCAGTGGGCAGGAACTGCGCTCTCTCCACCTTGAAAACCCCAAGGACATTGCCTCCTTCACCCCCGGTGTAACGGCCACTAACGCCGTATCGGGTTCTGCCCCCATTTTTTCCATCCGTGGCGTTGGTCTGGATGACTATGTTGGCACCAACATGGGCGGGATCGGGATTTATCTGGATGGTGTTCTGGCTCCTTTTCCTGTGTTCTACACAGGCCAGATGCTTGATGTGGAAAGCGTTGCAACAGAAAAAGGTCCACAGGGCTTTGACATGGGGCGCAGCACCACAGGTGGCAGCATTAACATCCAGTCTGTAAAACCATCAGACAAATTTGGTGGTTATGCGGAATGGGGTTACGGCAGCTACAATACAAGCCGTGGCCGCTTTGCCATTAACACCCCCATTACAAGCAAGATTTCCAACCGTCTGGCCTTTAACTATGTCAAAGGTGATGGCTGGCAGAAAGATATTACGACTGGGGCGCGTTATGGCTCGCAGGATCTGCTGGCAATCCGTAACCTGACCAAGTTTACGGTTGACGATACATCCTCCTTCTTGCTGAACATCCACTATACGCGCGATAAGGGCACGTCCACATCCCCGCAGGATCTCGGCTCGATCTCCGATGGCGGCACGGGGGCAAACCCCAACCCGCATGCCGTTAATGTTGGCAACACGCCCCCCCAGCGCAACGAAAACGGTGGGGGTGTCTCGCTCAACTATACCAAGGCTTTTGATTTCGGCACGTTCGCGTCCACAACGGGGATTGACTTCTATCGCCGTAACGATCTGGACAACTATGATGGTCTGGGCACCACATCAGCCGGTGTTGGCACAAAATATGCTGACTACCGCTGGAATGATACAGCCATTGCCCAGTCTCATGACATGCACCTGCGTATGAATCTGGCCAAAATCTTCCACCTGACCGTTGGTGTTTACGAATCTTATGACAAGATTGACGGCAGTTATACCAGCTACCGTCTGGATGACCCCGGCAGCATGGTCAATCTGACCAACCATTTTTCGCAACAGAACCTGTCCACCGGCGTGTACGTCAACACGGTCACCAACATTACAAAAAAGCTCGACTTTATTGCCTCAGGTCGTTTTTCCTATGACGAGCGTGGCTTTAATGGCGGCTCAAGATACTCGGCCATTGGACCAGGCAGCCCGCGCCTTGCGGCTCCTTACAATGCAACGCTTAATGGCCAGATCAATCATCTGAACGAACGCCACGACTACGAACGCTTTACCGGACGTGTTGGCCTGCGCTACCAGATTGTGCCCGGAACATACGCTTACGGTACCATTTCCAACGGGTATAAGGCTGGCAGCTACTTTGCAGCACCTGTGCTCGCACCCGCCGCACTGGATTACGTCCGCCCTGAAAACCTAATTGCTTACGAAGTCGGCATTAAATCCTCCTTGCTGCACAACAAGGTTATTCTGGAAGGCTCCCTGTTCGACTATGAATATCATAATCGTCAGACGCTCTTTTTTGGCACTTTCAAGCCTTATGCAAACCCGAACATTACCAGCAACTCCCTAACACTGGGCACCATTCCCCGTGCGCGCACTCGGGGTGGCGAAGTTTCCACCACCTTGCACAACGTTATTCCCAATCTGGATCTACACGGCTCCTTTGCCTACCTGGATGCGCAGATCAAAAGCCCGGTTAGCTCGCTCCCCGGCCTGACCCTTGATCCAACCATTGCGCACAACTCTCAGCTTCCGTTCTCTCCGCGGTTCTCGTGGAGTGCCGTTGCACGCTACAATATCGACTTTAACCGCTACCGCACCACATTGCAGGCAAGCTACACATGGAAAGATAATATGTGGGCCGCATTGGGGGACAACAACGCAAAAACTGACAAGATCAGCGCCCTTGGCCTGCGTATGGAAGTCGGCCCCAAAACCGGCAAATGGACTGCCGCCATCTATGTTGACAACCTGCAGGACAACCATGGTTCCACCTACTCCTTTACCGGAAGCGATGGAAACCGCGCCCAGTACATTCAAACACCCCGCTGGGTCGGCTGTGACCTGCACTACAACTTCTAAAACCTAACCAAAACCGGGAAAGCGATGATGAAATTTGAACTTTTCCGTACTTTATGGGGGGATAACCGCCGGTGGGACCACCCACTGGCGCAAGCCCGGGCCGCCGGTTTTGACGGTCTGGAAGCCCGTATTCCCCCGACACTGACTGCAACCCAAGAGTGCGCCACCATCCTGCGTGAGGAGGCCGCACCCTACATTGCCATCGCCATGACTGGCGGTGGCGTTATTCCCAACCAGAGTGCGACCGTACAAAACCATCTGGACGACCTGCGTAGTGCGGTAGACCGCGCCTTGCACATGAACCCCCGTTTTGTCACCATTCTGGGGGGAAATGACCGCTGGCCCGCCACCCAGCAGGTCGATTTTATTGCGCAGGCACAGGAAATCTGCCGGTCTGCAAATATACTTTGCTGCTTTGAAACACACCGCTCCCGCATTCTGGCAACACCATGGGTCACGCTGGATGTGATTGCCCAGTTGCCCGACATGCTGTTTACAGCCGACATAAGCCACTGGGTTGTCTGTTGTGAACGCCTGCTGGATGACCCCGCAGATGACCTTTCAGCCTTTATCACGCGGGTGCACCACATTCAGGCCCGCGTGGGGTATGATCAGGGGCCACAGGCACCCCATCCGGGTGCTCCGGAATATGCACCGGCTTTACGCTTCCACCAGAACATCTGGCAACAGATCTGGCAAAGCCAGCAGGCACGTGGCTACACCACCACCACCATGACCCCTGAATGTGGGCCAGACGGTTACCTGCATACCCTGCCATTTACCAATATGCCCGTAGCCGATCTGTGGTCTCTCAACATCTGGACTGGCCAGACCGAGCGCCAGCATTTTCAACACGCCATGTTAGACTATGGCAGCAAGAAGGATCTGGGGTGATGTCCGCTTCCACCACCACTGAAACGTTCACCCGTATTCCCGTTATTGATATTAGCGGCCTGTACAGCCCCGATCTTGCACACCGCAAGGCCGTGGCAGAAAAACTGGGCGATGCTGCGCGTAATGTCGGCTTTCTCTTTATCTCCGGCCATAGTGTTCCAGCAGAGCTGATCGAGGGCGTCCGCAAAGCCGCGCGTGATTTTTTTGCCCAGCCTTTTGACAAGAAAATGGAATACTACATTGGCACATCCGCCACCCACAAAGGCTTTGTGCCCGAGGGAGAGGAAGTGTATTCCGCAGGCCGCCCCGACCACAAGGAAGCGTTTGATATTGGCTACGAAGTTCCAGCCAACCATCCGCTGGTGCAGGCCGGGACCCCGCTCCTCGGCCCCAACAACTGGCCTGACCTCCCCAATTTTCGCGCAGCGGCAGAAGCCTACTATGGCGCGGTTTTTGATCTGGGGCGCACACTCTTCCGCGGTTTTGCTCTGGCTTTAGGGCTGGATGAAAACTACTTTGATTCCGTCGCCAACTTTCCGCCCTCCAAACTGCGTATGATCCATTATCCGCACGATGCACACGCGCAGGATGCCCCCGGCATTGGCGCCCATACAGACTACGAATGTTTTACAATCCTGCTGGCGGACAAGCCGGGGCTGGAAGTTATGAACGGTCATGGAGACTGGATTGACGCCCCCCCAATCCCCGGTGCTTTTGTTGTCAATATTGGCGACATGCTTGAAGTTATGACCGCAGGCGAATTTGTGGCCACGGCACACAGGGTCCGCAAAGTGGCTGAAGAGCGTTATTCTTTTCCGCTCTTTTATGCATGTGACTACCACACCCAGATCCGCCCCCTACCTGCTTTTGCCAAAAATGATGATGCGTCCTATGAGACCATAACCATTGGCGAGCATATGTGGGCGCAAGCCTTGCAAACATACCAGTATCTGGTTCGCAAGGTTGAAAAAGGGGACCTCTCACTCCCCGAAGGAGCACGCAGGACTGCAACTTTCGGACATTTCAAACGCGTTGCATCAACCTGAACCACCTTTTGCATTTAAGGATAACACACCAATGACGGTACAGCAGACAGAACAGGAACTGCGCGAGGACCTGGCAGCCGCATATCGGCTTATGGCGCATTTTAACATGACGGATATGGTCTATACTCACCTTTCCGTCCGCCTGCCCGGTGAAGGGCACCGCTATCTGGTCAACCCATACGGGCTTCTGTTTGAAGAAATTACAGCCAGCAGTCTGGTTATTGTGGACGCGGACGGTGTGCCACAGCAGAAAACAAGCTGGAACATCAACCCCGCCGGGTTTGTTATCCATTCCGCCGTCCATGGCAACCGGCCGGATGCAGCATGTGTTATGCACACCCATACCCTTGCAGGCATGGTTATTGCGGCGCAGGACAAAGGCATTCTCCCGCTTAACCAGATCAATATTGAATTTTATGGCGTGGTTGCCTTCCATGCCTATGAAGGCATTGCCGCGGATGACAATCTGAGCGAGCGTGAACGCCTTGTGCGCGACCTTGGCACACGCAACGCCATTATTTTGCAAAACCACGGTCTACTGACCGTTGGCAGCACAGTCGCCCAAGCCTTCTACCGCATGTACTATATGGAACAGGCCTGCAAAATCCAGATTGCAGCACAATCCACTGGCGTGCCGCTCCACATCCCATCGGAAGAAAAGCTGCTCCGCGCCAAAAACCAGTTTGATACCGACCCCGATCAGGGCCAGATGATCTGGAAAGCGCTGCGCCGCAAACTTGACCGGGAACAGCCTGACTACAAAAACTGATTCACAAAGCCCCGCAACCAACGCTCACAAGGGAAGGCGCAAATCTCCCCTTGTGAGCTTATACCCCCCCCAAACGACTGGCCAAAACGAGCCCCCCGCTCCACCATAGGCAGCCATACCCCGTGCACACACCGCTCAGGGTTTATAATGTATGCACCTATGGGCAGCAGCGGCTTAAGGGCCAATACGCCCCCGTTCCCTACGCACTGCATAATCCGGCTAACCTGATGTGGCATAAGGCACTGGATTGGGCTGCACGTTATTGCCCAGCCTGCTCCAATTCGAACGAAGAAAACCGTCTGGTCTGTAAAGCCCATATTCGGCGCACCTTATGCTGCATCGCACATATTGCCCTGCGATTCGTGCAATCCGCCCGCATAAAAAAGCAATATTTACAAAAATATCACATTAAATTCATATTCTCTGTTATGACATAACAAGATTTGATAAAGACTTGCCCGCTCTACTTCCATAGACACCCGCTGTATGACGTGTAAAAGACCGCGCGCAACCCGACATAAAACTGTCACTTTACTCCCCGCAAAAACTGATCTTATCTTCATAAATCCTTCTATTTTAACAAAAAATTGACCAATGACCCTGCCGCAACAATTCGATCAGCTCTGCATGGGTTCCCTCGCGCAAGATGGGTTCAGACTCTGTCCGACAGAATCTGGCAGCGCGGTGATGGATATTTTCAAAAATCATCCAGACACCCATCATATTTGCATTATCAATACCCAGAACATGCCTATTGGCGTGGTGGAAAGGCAAAGGTTCCTTTCCCTCATGTCCAGCCCGTTTTCCTACGCGCTGTACCACAAGCGGCCTGTTACACTGCTCATGGACGACAATCCATTAACAGTGGAAGCCAAAACTCCCATTCTTGATTTTACAAAACAGATCCTGAACAACAAAATATCCGATATTAACAAATCTTTTATTATTACCGATAATAAATCCTATGTCGGCACCGCAACGCCCTTTGACCTTATGCGGATGTCCTACATACACAGTAATCGCATTTCCGATACCTTGCAGACCAGAACCAGAACACTCCACGAAACACTGAATAAAATTCAGACCGCTACACATTCGATCAATACAGAATCCCGCAATCTCAAGGACGAATCTGAAAATCTGTCCGAGCGGAACAGCACCCAGAATATGCATCTCCTTGAATCAGACCAGAGAATAAAATCTACCATTCAAAAAACAGAAGATCAGAACATAAAAATGGAGCAATCCAGAAATTATGTTCAGCACGCATCCGTTAATATTCGTGAATCGTGCATTAAAATTAATGACACCATCGAAAAGTTCAAAAAAATATCGGAAGCATCCGAAGATATTGGAAAAATTCTGAATATTATGAAAAGCATTGCATCCCAGATCAATATTCTGGGCATCAATGCCACAATCGAAGCCGCCAAAGCAGGCAGCTATGGTGCGGGCTTTGGCGTTGTGGCGCAGGAAATACGCAATCTGTCCCGCATAACATCGGAATCCCTGCAACGGACAAGAAAACTCATTATCTATTCACAAGATGCCATAAGCACCTGCTCGGACTCCATGAATGATAACTCCCAGACATTGGCTGGAATTATTCATCACGTTGAAAAAATAAGTGATTCATTTAAGGAGTTTGAACAAACCGCCATTGCACAAAAAGAAGAAATACACCAACTCCACCAAATTATGCAGAAACTGAACGTCTCAACAGCAAAAAATAATGAGACTGTTCATAACACTAACGCCATTTGCGACAATCTGTTCATCAATGTTTCCGAACTTGCACAGATCACAACCAGCATGAACTGCCTGCCTGCACATTATAACCTGCAATAAAAAACCCCTCCATTTACATGGAGGGGTTTTTGACTGGCCTGTGCCCTTTTTTATTTCGGGCAGGATAGTCAGGCCACTTTTTCAACCTTTTGCGCCATATGCTCGGGAATAATGCCCTCCTCACGCAGCAGAAGGGAGAGTGCGCGCACCATATCGTCCATCATCTCATCCGTATGGAAAGGTCCGGGTGTCAGGCGCAGGCGCTCGGTTCCCTCCGGCACGGTCGGATAGTTGATCGGCGTTGCATAATGGCCAAACTCCACCAGCAGGCGGCGGCATATCCGCTTGCAGCGCTCGGCATCCCCAATAGGAATGGGAACAATGTGGCTTGGCGTCATGGTAAAGGGCACACCTGCGGCCCGCAGGCGCTGGCGCATGGTATGCACGCGCTCGAACAGGGACTCGCGCCGCCAGTTTTCCGCCCGCACCTTACGCACACTGGCCAGCGCCGCCCCAACTACGGACGGAGGCAGCGCAGTTGTAAAGATGAACCCCGAAGCCGTTGAGCGCAGAAAATCCACAATCTCGGCCGATGCGGTAATGTAACCGCCATGCACGCCAAAGCCCTTGGCCAGCGTGCCCTCGATAATATCCACCTGATCAGCAACACCATCGCGCTGCGAAACACCGCCCCCTTCCTGCCCGTACAGCCCCACGGCATGCACTTCGTCCAGAT
This sequence comes from Acetobacter zythi, assembly GCF_963921165.1. Lineage (NCBI taxonomy): Bacteria > Pseudomonadati > Pseudomonadota > Alphaproteobacteria > Acetobacterales > Acetobacteraceae > Acetobacter > Acetobacter zythi. The sequence goes on along the minus strand of NZ_CAWUEO010000034.1, from coordinate 152,242 downwards.
AGGTCAGAGCGTTGTATTTTCTGGCCAAAGCACAGATCGCGCCAATATCGGACATATCTCCATCCATGGAGTACACGCTCTCAAACGCGATCAGCTTGGGGGCATCCGCTGGAGCGGCCGCCAGTTTTGCCTCCAGATCCTGCAGGTCGTTATGTTCAAAAATAACGGTCTGCGAACCCCGCGCCCCTTTAATGCCCGCAATCATGGAGGCATGGTTCAGGCGGTCGGAAAAACAGATCCAACCGGGCATGGACATCAGAATGGTCTGTAGGCTGGCCTGATTGGACACATAGCCAGAAATAAAGAGCAGCCCGGCTTCCTTGCCATGCAGGGCGGCAAGCTCGGCTTCCAACTGGTTATGCAGCGGGCTGGTGCCTGCAATGTTGCGCGTACCCCCCGCTCCCGCACCGTGCTCGCGTATGGCGGCAATGGCAGCATCCTGCACTTCGGGCACAACGCCCATACCCAGATAGTCGTTGGTGGACCAGACGATAACCTCACGCCCTTCAGGCATGTTGGCTACGTATTCCTCATACAGGGGAAAACGCTCCGCCTGACGCGCCAGTGGCGTAAAGGTTCTGTAACGCCCCTGTTGCTTGATCCGCCCCAGCGCCTCCTCGCAATGCTCGTAAAAAGGATGCCGGGCGTTCTTGATCGCTCCCACGCTTGGTTTCTCCTCGCTTCTCGTCAGAAACGGTCGGGGCATGGGCTTACCCATCGGCCGTCTGGCCTTTTGTCTTCATCTGTTGTGTTTCGGTTAGGCAACCTATCGCACATACACCCGTACGGTTGGCTTCGTCACCGACGAATCCGGCATAGCGGACATTTCCACCTGTGCTTCTGGAGCACCTGCGTCAATCAGTTCCTGCATAACGGCATGTCCATCATGCTGGACCAGTGTTTGCAAGGCGGTCTGTTCCGCCTCCTGCCCTGCCTGATCTGGCTCCGTCTGCTGTGGCACCAGACAGCTTACAACAAAGAGCACTTCCTTTTTACGCGCAAGAGCCTTGCGGGCAATCTGGTCCACTGGAGCCTTCCATTCCGCCTGCGGCGTACCGGCCACCAGTTCGATCAGAGGTGGCACGGGCGGCGGGCCGGGTGGTGGCGGAGGAATATACGGCTGAGGCTCCACACTGGCGGAAGGATCGAAAGTTCTCTGGTCCAGCGGTTTGCACCCGGCCATACCTGTTAGCAGGCAGATGGCCAGAGCGGCCCGAAAAGCACACCCCTTTTCTGCGGCATGAAAAACAGACAGCATGACCGGACCCATTCTCCGCTGAGACTGATAGCGCGCCAGACGCACATATTTTGCAGGACTCTTGCCTCTTCTTTCGCGCTCCCACGCGCCCGGCGCAAGCCCTTACACCGCTCTCCTGCCCCTAAAAACACGTATCGCGGTGTAAAACTGCCTCTTGCGGTAACCGTTTGCTCTGGGGTTAACTGCCTGACAGCACCGGACCAGTTGCGCCGGGAGCACCTGTACAGCACCCCCTCTGACAGACACAGGGCTGATGGCCAGCACCTCTACTCCAGACCATACGACCCCATCTTCCTCCCCCACGCAGGACGCGCTTGTGCTGCGCATGGACAAGGCTGCACGCGCACTGATGGCCTCCAGTACCACGGAGGCAGACACGCAGGCTGAACTCCAGACCCTGTGCCTGCCCATGACAGCCCTGTGGTGCCGCATCCTCCGCTTTGACCCCGCCGTGCCCAACTGGCCGGACAGGGACCGCTGCGTTGTGCCCTCCTCCGCCATGCTGCCCCTGCTGGCCGCCATGCTGCGGCTGACTACGCCCGATACGCAGGACCTCGGCCCCATGCTGGAATACGGCCAGCATCCGGCGGTGGAAATTGCAACCGGGCCAGCCGGGCAGGGCATGGCGGCAGCCGCAGGCATGGCGTTGGCCGAGCAGCAACTGGCCAGCCATTACGGGCGCTCGCTGGTTAACCACCGTACATGGGTTGTCGCGCGCGACAGTGATCTGGCCACAGGGGTTGCGTTGGAGGCCGCACAGCTTGCCAGCCGCTTTGGCCTGAACCGCATGGCCGTTCTGGTCTGCCCGTCCCCTTTGACCGACCCTGCGGATTTTTCGGACTCACTGGCCCGGTTTGGCGCATCGGGGTGGAGTGTGCGCAAAGTGCGCGCGCATGACCTTGGTGGCATCATGGCGGCACTTCAGGCCACGTTGCGGGCCAGAAAGCCCACCCTGCTGGCGTGCATGCCCGAATGCTGCCCCACCTTGGCCGACCTGCCGCCAGAAGAAGAGCTGACCGGCCCGTGGAGCCCCACCGCCCGGCGGGGGAGTTCCATCCGCCGCTCATGGTTGCGCAGGCTGGCCCAGCACCGCGCACGCGCGGATTTTGAGCGTGACCAGTCCGGCAAGGCCCGCCAGACCATGCGCGAGGACTGGGGGCGGCTATGGCGGCAGACCATGCGCGCAGCGCCCGATGGGTCCTCCCAGCAGGCGGCTTTTGCCGGGTTGCGCTCCCTTACAATGCTGCGCCAGGACGTGGCCATTCTGGCCGCCACCTCCAGCACCAGAAGTTCACGCCGCGCCAACCTGCCCGTGCCCTTTATCCATACCGCGCAGCCTTGCGGCATACAGGAGCATGGCATGGCGGGCATGCTGAATGGCATGGCCCGCCATGGCGGCATTCTGCCGTGCGGGGTCGCGGGTATGATGACCATTGACCGCATGCGCTCCGCCCTGCGCATGACAGCCCTCATGCGCAGCAAGGTGCTCTACCTGCTAACCGATGATGGACTGGCCCTGAGTGATAACGGGGGCGGCTGGCAACCCGTGGAACAACTGGCCAGCCTGCGCGCCATGCCGCATCTGGCTGTGTTCCGCCCCGCCTGTGCAGAGGAAACCTTTGCCTGCTGGCAGGCGGCCCTGAGCTGGCCACAAGGCCCGGCCCTGCTGATCCTGTGCCCCCACCCCCCACCCGCGCGCGCCAGCAGGCGGGTGGGGCATTATGGCGGCCCCTCCCATGGTGGTTACCTTATAAGCTGTGGGGCAGGGGCGCGGCACGTCACACTCATGGCGTCCGGCCCCGAGGTTGCCATTGCCACGCAGGCAGGGCAGCATCTGGCCGAGCGGGGGCTGAACGTGGCCGTTGTGTCCATCCCCTGCTGGGAGGTTTTTGCACAGCAGCCCCCCGCCTACCGCACAGCCGTACTGGGCCACGAAGGCCTGCGTGTGGGAATAGAGGCAGCAAGCAGCTTTGGCTGGGAACGCTGGCTGGGAACGGATGGAATTTTCGTTGGCATGGATGATTTTGGCATATCCGCCCCTGCCAACGCGGTGTATGAACGCTTTGGCATTACAGCCGGAGCGATCTGCGAGAAAGTGCTTGCGCGTTTTCTTGCATCTGGAGCGCAAAAGGACTCGTCCCCGACCGCCCCAACCCCGTCCCGGCTGGAAGACCTGGACATGTCACTAACGATAACAAGATTATAAAAAATACGGAGACACATCCCATGGCAGTCAAAATCGCCATCAATGGCTTTGGACGTATCGGTCGCCTTGTGCTGCGCGGCATTATTGAAAGCGGGCGCACGGACGTGGTGCCGGTTGCCATTAACGATCTGGGCAGCGTTGAAGATAACGCCCACCTCCTGAGCTATGACAGCGTGCATGGCCGCCTGCCTGCGGACGTTCGGGTGGAAAATGGCAAGCTGATCATTTCCGCCAATGGCCGCACATGGGACCCGATTACCGTTTCCGCCGAGCGTGACCCCTCCAAAGTGCCTTTTGCTGGCGTGGACGTGGCCATGGAATGCACTGGCCTGTTCACCACCAAGGAAAAAGCCGCCCTGCTGCTGGCTGCTGGCGCACGCAAGGTTATTGTTTCCGCCCCGGCCACGGATGTGGACGCCACCATCGTGTTCGGCGTGAATGAAAATGTGCTGACATCGGACATGACCGTTATTTCCAACGCATCATGCACCACCAACTGTCTGGCCCCTGTTGCCAAGGTGATGGAAGATGCCTTTGGCATCGAGCGTGGTTACATGGTGACCATTCACTCCTACACCGGCGACCAGCGCACGGTGGACACCCTGCACAAGGACCTGCGCCGCGCCCGCGCTGCTGGCATGAACATGATCCCCACCTCCACGGGGGCGGCCCGCGCCGTGGGTCTGGTTCTGCCGCAGCTCAAGGGCAAGCTGGATGGCACGGCCATTCGTGTGCCCACGGCCAATGTTTCCGTTGTCTCGCTCGACTTTGTGCCCAAAACGGCGCCCGGCAGCGTGGAAGAGGTCAACAACGCCATTCGCGCGGTTGTGGACTCGGGCAAAATGAAAAACGCGCTGGCCTATAACGAAGCCCCTCTGGTCAGCTCCGACTTCAACCACGCCATTGCATCTTCCACCTTTGACGCCACACAGACAGCGTTGGTGGATGGCGGCAAGCTGGTGCGCGTGTGCTCCTGGTACGACAACGAATGGGGCTTCTCCAACCGTATGTCCGATACGGCAGCCCTGTTTGGATCGCTCTAATGGCTACAACCCTCCCCTTCGCCACGCTGGACACGCTGGACCCCAAGGGCAAGCGTATCCTGCTCCGTGTTGACCTGAATGTTCCCATGAAGGACGGTCAGGTTACCGACCAGACCCGGATAGAGCGGATTATTCCCACCATTCGCGAACTTGCGGAAAAAGGTGGGCGGGTCATCCTGCTCAGCCATTTTGACCGGCCCAAGGGGCAGGTTGTGCCTGCCATGTCGCTCAAACCCATTGCCACGGCACTGGCCACGGCACTGGGCCGCCCGGTCAACTTTGCGCATGACTGCATTGGCCCCGATGCGGAAGCCGCAACCCGCTCCTTGAATGACGGGGAAGTGCTGCTGCTGGAAAACACGCGCTTCCAGCCCGGTGAGGAGCAGAATGACGCAGAACTTTCCGCAGCACTCGCCAGTCTGGGCGATGTGTACGTAAACGATGCGTTTTCCGCCGCACACCGCGCCCATGCCTCCACGGCAGGGGTTGCCAGCCACCTGCCGTCCTTTGGTGGCCGCCTGATGGAGGCCGAACTTCAGGCCCTGTATGCCGCGCTGGAAAACCCCGAACGTCCAGTGGGCGCCATTGTGGGCGGCGCCAAGATTTCCACCAAGCTCCAGTTGCTTGAAAACCTTTTGGACAAGGTGGACATGCTGGCCATTGGCGGGGCCATGGCCAACACGTTTCTGGCGGCACAGGGGCTGAGTGTTGGCAAGTCGCTCAAGGAAGACGACATGCTGGATACGGCCCGCCTGATTATGGCGCAGGCCAAAGCCAAAAACTGCGACCTGATCCTGCCGGTCGACATGATCATTTCCGAAGACTTCATGGCGGGTGCCCCCACAAGCACCGTACCGGCAAACGCCATTCCCGATGGCTGGATGGCGCTCGATGTTGGGCCGGAAACAGTCAAGCTGCTCAACAGCAAACTGGCTGGCCTGAAAACACTGGTCTGGAATGGCCCGCTCGGCGTGTTTGAACTCCCTCCGTTTGATGAGGGCACAAACGCCGTTGCGCAGGAAGCTGGCCGACTGACCAAAGCTGGCAAACTCAAAACCGTTGCCGGTGGGGGGGATACCGTATCCGCCCTGCGCCATGCTGGTGTGCTGCATGACATGACCTATGTCTCAACCGCAGGTGGCGCTTTTCTGGAATGGCTGGAAGGCAAGGTTCTGCCGGGCCTGACGGCGATCAGCACCACGCTGGAAAAAACCCTGCCGATCTAAGCCCGCACAACCGTTTATACGAAAAAACCGCCGTAAGCTCTGGCTTGCGGCGGTTTTTTTTATGGGGCACGCCCTAACCACAAGCACAGTGCTCAGGTCTGGCCATCTGGCAGCGTAGGCACAACAGGCCGGGGCCGCCCATAAGTCTGCATCAGCACCACGCCGGACATGACCACACACCCGCCAAGCAATGTTTTCAGGGTCGGGACTTCACCCGTCATCACATAAGCAAGCAGCAGGGTTGTCGGGGCCAGCAGATATAAAAACCCCGATGACCGGGCTACACCCATCTGCCCCACCACATGCGCCCAAGCTGCATAACCCAGCACGGCGGGAAAAAGCCCCAGCAAAAACGCCAGCAGCCACGGCCATGGGCCTTGTGCATGCAGGGCCATAAGGCCCCCTGGCAACCAAGGGAGCAGTACGGCCGCCCCAATCAGCAAAATCCACGCGGTGGACGCCAGCGCGCCATACCGTGCGACCAAGGGTTTTTGCAGCAAAAAATACAAAGCCGAACAAAAGGCCGCCGCCAGCACATCCGTAGCCCCAGAGCCAAAGGCAAAACCACCCGGCTGGCCGCTCCCGATCAGTACAATGCCGGTAAAGCTGATGATCGAGCCAACCCACCCCCACAAGGGCAGCGTCTCGCCCAGAAAAACCACAGCCACAAAAGCGGACATGAACGGTGCAAAGTTAATAAGCAGGCTGGTGGCCCCAGCAGAGACCGTCTGCTCGCCCGTGTTGAACAGAATATTGTACAGCGCAATGCCCACGGCCCCACAGAGTATAAACCGGGGCATATCGCGCAATTGAGGGGTTACAGGCCGCCGGATGCAAAACCAGCCCAGCACAATCAGCCCCGCCACAGCGTAGCGCACAGAGGCCAGCGGAACAGGGGGCACATACACCAACGCCATACGCACAAGCGGGTAAGCACTGGCCCAGAACAGAATAGCCGCACAAACAGCCAGAACCGGAACATTGCGCAGCACCGCGCCCTTGTCCGTCATGCAAGCCACCATGTTTGTCTTGGAAGCATTATTCTCTTCTAAGCACCTGATCGGTCAGGAAGGCCGCAATCCGGCCCGCCACAAAATCCTGCTTGAGCGCGGCCTCATCATACTCCGTGCGCAACCAGTCCATGAACGGGATGCGCCCTTCCGCCTGAGCCTGATACCGCAGAAAAAATGCATCCAGAATACCCGTGCGCGACCCACGAAAATGCCCGAACCGCCACGAAAGTTCGCGCAGTGCCTGCTCCGCACTCCCGCCTTCGAACATAACAACCAGTGCGGAGGCCAGACCGGCCCGGTCCGCACCAGACTTGCAATGCATGAGCATGGGGAACTGCAACGTGCTGTACATATCCGCAAACCGCAAAATACGGTCCTTGTGCGGAGCGCCCCTGCTTTCAAACGCCATATCCAGATGGGTTATGCCAATACGTGCAGCCGCACTGCGCGAAAGGGCGTCCGAACCACATTGCCTATGGCCGCGCAGGTTGACCAATGTGCGCAAGCCCAGTTTGCGCACAGCACGGCGCAGGCGGGCAGGGGTCGGGTGGTTGCAGCGGTACACCTTGCCCGGAATAACGGCATGGAAGTTGGTCCAGACCAGACGAAGAATAGCATGGTCGACAAACAGGCTGTCCGTCCATGCTCTGGCACGGCCGGTCAGGGAAGAAAGATGGCCGTTAAACACAAAACCCCCTTATGCATCATGCGGGTGCATGGCTGGCCCCCATGTTCCACCTCCGGCTCCCTACGTCAATATTGGCGCCTGCCCACCACGGCAGCGCACAACCCGAAATAGAAACAACCCCGGCAGGAGGGTGTTCCTGCCGGGGTTGTTCCCAAGTCTTACCAGACTGAGCCTGTCGGCTCAGATCTTGCGTTCGATCTGCAGTTCCTTGATCCGGCCAATGGCCTTGGCCGGGTTCAGCCCCTTGGGGCAGGTCTGGGTGCAGTTCATAATGGTGCGGCACGCATACAGCTTGAACGTGTCTTCCAGTGAATCCAGACGTTCACCAGTATGTTCGTCACGGCTGTCTGCAATCCAGCGGTATGCGGCAAGCAGCACGGCCGGGCCGAGATACTTGTCACCATTCCACCAGTAGGACGGGCAGGACGTGGTGCAGCAGAAGCACAGAATGCACTCCCACATCCCGTCCAGCTTGGCGCGTTCTTCCACGCTCTGGCGGCGCTCGCCATCTGGTGGTGGAGCACTGTCCGACTGCATCCATGGCTGGATGGAGCGGAGCTGCGCGTAAGCACCATCCAGATTGGACACCAGATCCTTGACAATCGGCATATGGGGCAGCGGGTAAATCCGCACATCGCCCTGAATGCTCTTGATCGGCTTGAGGCACGCAAGCGTGTTTTCGCCATCAATGTTCATGGCGCAGGACCCACAGATCCCTTCGCGGCAGGAGCGCCGGAATGTGAGTGTGGGGTCAACGTCATTTTTGATGTGGATGATGGCATCCAGCACCATTGGCCCAATGGTATCCAGATCAAGCTCGTATGAGTCTATGACCGGGTTTTTACCATCGTCAGGGGACCAGCGGTACACCTGAAAGGTTTTAACATTTTTTGCGCCGGCCGGAGCGGGAAAGGTTTTGCCTTTCCCTACGGTGCTGTTACGCGGCAGTCTGAGTTCGACCATGTTCGCCTCCCTTTGCCCTGCGGATCAGTAAACGCGCTTTTTGGGTGGGAAAACCTCGACATCGTCGGTCAGGGTTTTCATATGCACGGGACGATAGGTCAGCTTGACGCCGCCCTTGTCATCCAGCCACGAAACGGAATGTTTGAGCCATTCCTTGTCATCACGATCGGGGTAATCATCGCGGGCATGCGCGCCACGGCTTTCGTGCCGGGCAAGGCCGCTTTCAAGCGTGGCAGTCGCATTGGCCAGCAGATTTTCAAACTCCAGCGCTTCCATCAGGTCACTGTTCCAGATCAGTGAGCTATCGGAAACGGAGATGTCACCCAGACCACTCCAGATTTCGCGGATCTTGTTAACGCCTTCCTGTAGGCTTTCTTGCGTACGGAACACGGCGGCATGGGCCTGCATGTCGCGCTGGAGGCGGTCACGCATGGCGGAAACCTTGGTCCCACCCTTGGCGTAACGCAGCTTGTCCAGACGATCGAGTGCAGCTTCCCCAGCCCCTGCGGGCAGTGGGCGCACAAAGTCCGTCGGCTTGACCACTTCCGCCGCACGGCGGGCAGCCGCACGACCAAACACGATCAGATCGAGCAGAGAGTTGGTGCCAAGGCGGTTCGCACCATGCACGGACACGCAGGCGGCCTCGCCCACGGCCATCAGGCCCGGCACCACCGCATCGGGGTTGTCCGCTGTGGGGCGCACCACTTCGCCGTGAATATTGGTGGGAATACCACCCATATTGTAATGCACGGTTGGCAGAACAGGCACGGGTTCCTTGGTAACGTCCACACCAGCAAAAATACGCGATGTTTCCAGAATACCCGGCAGGCGTTCATGCAGCAGATCGGAACCCAGATGTTCCAGATGCATCATGATGTGGTCTTTTTTGGGACCACAGCCACGGCCTTCCTTGATCTCGATCGTCATGGCGCGGGACACCACATCGCGCGAGGCGAGGTCCTTGGCTGTTGGAGCATAACGCTCCATAAAGCGCTCACCCTCAGAGTTGGTCAGGTAACCCCCTTCACCACGGCAGCCTTCGGTCAGCAGGCAGCCTGCGGGGTAAATACCCGTGGGGTGGAACTGAACAAATTCCATATCCTGCGTGGGCAGGCCAGCACGCATGACCATGCCGTTCCCATCACCCGTACAGGTATGGGCGGATGTGCAGGACTGGTAGGCACGACCATAACCACCCGTGGCCAGCACCACCGTTTTGGCGTTGAAGCGATGGATCGTGCCATCGTCCTGGCACCAGGCCATAACGCCGCGGCATGCGCCCTCGTCATCCATAATCAGGTCAATGGCGAAGTATTCGACAAAGAACTCAACATTATGTTTAAGGCACTGCTGGTACAGCGTATGCAAAATGGCATGGCCCGTGCGGTCGGCAGCGGCACAGGCGCGGGGCACAGGTGCTTTGCCGAAGTCGCTCATATGGCCACCAAAGGGGCGCTGGTAAATTTTGCCTTCTTCCGTGCGGGAGAAAGGAACACCAAAATGTTCCAGTTCCTGCACGGCGGGCACGGCCTCACGCACCATGAATTCGATGGCGTCCTGATCACCCAGCCAGTCAGACCCCTTTACGGTGTCGTACATATGCCAGCGCCAGTTATCCTCGGCCATGTTGCCAAGGGAGGCACCAATACCACCCTGTGCGGCCACGGTGTGGCTACGGGTGGGAAAAACCTTGGTAATGCAAGCGGTGCTCAGGCCAGCGGCCCCCATGCCCAGCGTTGCACGCAGGCCCGAACCACCTGCACCCACGACCACAACATCGTATGCGTGATCAACAATCCGGTAAGCTCCCCGAGAAGGAGAGGAATTGGCATTCATCGTGACGGCGCTCCCATATGCGTTCGGCCTGTCAGTCGTTCAGGTTCATGCCACCGCGTATCCGACCTGTTCCATCGGCGGCACAAGGCTCTTGTATACTTGGGCAGATGCCCGGCTTATTTGCCGGTGCTGCTCCGCGCCACCAGCTTGATCACAGCGAACACGCCAAGCAGCCCCATAAGGGACGTGCCAATCTTGATCAGCAGGCGGGCAGGCAGGTGCGCCTTGCCGTGCACGTAATCGTCCACAATCACCTGCAGGCCAACCTGCGCATGGTAGAATGTGGTAATGATCAGTGCCGCCAGCATGGTGGCGTTCACGGGCTTGCCGCCCCATTTGACCACCTCGGCATGGTCCGCCCCGCCAAGGCGGAACATCTGCACCACAAACCATGTGGAAAGCGGCAGCAGACTGGCGGCGGAAACGCGCTCGGCCCACCAGTGACCAACGCCCGAGTGCCCCGCACCCAGACCGCGTGCACGCCCAAGCTGGGAGCGCATGACTTCAATATGTGGAACAGAAGCGTTCATGTCAGGACACCTTCCCGGCTTTGGCGCGTTTGCTTCTGCGGCACCCCGCCACAGCAAGCAGAGCGACGGCCAGCACGGTGCTCACACCGGCTGTAACACCCACCGCCACTGGGCCATCCTTGTTCAGTTCTTCCTTGTCGTACCGATAACCCGCATCCCAGATGAGATGGCGGATGCCACCGACCGTGTGGTAAACGACCGAAGCCAGCCAGCCCACCAGCACAAGCTTGCCCAGCGGGTTGCCCGTTACCTTACGTGCCGTAGCAAAAGACTTTGGCCCTTTGGCCGCAGCCCCAAGCCAGAAAACGCCCAGTGCGGCACCGGCCGTGGCGATCACTCCCGTGATTCGATTCGAAATGGAAAGAACCATGGAAAGCCGGTAACGGTACACCTGCAAGTGCGGCGACATGGGCCGCTGGATCAGTGTGCCGTCACTTCGGCTCCCTACATAGAGGGCCTTACGGATATCCTGCATTGTCAGCCTCGTACCCCGTGTCTATCCCTGAGTGCTGGTTGCATCCAGCATTTTGCATCGGTTTTGTCCTACGCCCCGTGCCTCGGCCCGGTCAATTCAGTGGATCAACACGAGACCGAGAGGGGGAGGATTCTCACTCAGCCGTGTCTGGGCAGCAGGTCGAGTGCAATCATGGTTTCAGCAATCTGAACCGCGTTCAGAGCCGCACCTTTCCGCAGATTATCGGCAACACACCAGAAGGCCAGACCGTGGGGAACAGTCGGGTCGACACGAAGGCGTGACACGTAGGTTGCATCCTCTCCAACGCATTCAAGCGGGGTCACGTAGCCGCCATCTTCGCGCTGGTCGAGCAGCACAACACCCTCGGACTCCCGCAACGCCTCACGCGCGCGCTCAAGGTCCACCGGCTCCGCAAACTCGGCAATAACCGCTTCGGAGTGCCCGACAAACACCGGCACACGCACGCAGGTGGCCAGAACCTCCACGTCCGGATCGAGGATTTTCTTGGTCTCGACTCGCATCTTCCATTCTTCCTTGGTCGCACCGTCATCCATGAACCGGTCGATCTGGGGAATGCAGTTGAAGGCGATCTGCTTTTGGAACTGTTCGATCTTGGGCGGATCGTTCACAAAGCTGCCACGGGTCTGAGCGAACAGCTCGTCCATGCCATCCTTCCCCGCGCCGGATACGGCCTGATACGTGGAGACCACAACCCGCTTGAGGGTAAACAGATCGTGCAATGGCTTGAGCGCCACCACCATCTGAATGGTCGAGCAGTTCGGGTTGGCAATAATGTTGCGCTTCATGTCCTTAAGGGCGAGGGGGTTTACCTCGGGCACCACCAGCGGCACATCCGGCTCCATGCGGAAGTGCGATGTGTTGTCGATCACAACACAGCCAGCCTTGGCCGCAATGGGCGCATACTTGGCGGACACCGACCCGCCGGGGGAAAACAGCCCTACGTCCCAGCCCTTGAAATCAAAGGTTTCAAGGTTCTGTACTTTCAGAACGCGATCCCCGAAGGACACTTCACGTCCCGCGGAGCGGGGGGAGGCCAGTGCGACAATATCATCCACCGGGAACTCCCGTTCGGCCAGTGTCTTGAGGATTTCCCGTCCCACTGCACCTGTCGCGCCTACAACAGCAACCCGATAACCCATAATCCACCTTTGATTCAGAGCACGTTGAAATCAGCAAAAACGCTCCCCCGCGCGGGGGGCGTTCGATGGCGCGAACCCTAGACCATTCCGCCTGCAAATGGAATTGCCCGCCCTCACGCTTTCCCGCCCCTTCTGGCCAAGCGGTGTTCGGGCCTGGGTGGCAAAGGCACACGCACAACGGAACACCCACGCATGAGAAGAAATGACGCCTGAAACTTATTTATAAAGTGCAATAATGAAAAAAATAATTTTATATCCCGTGGGAAAGGTTTCTTTGACGCATATCAATGCAACCTTTTTCAGATATGCTTGTCATATCAACCAGAAGAAGTTGTGGAGGACGACCGTTTTTCTACCCCGCCATCCCGGTCCCTCCTCACCCCATACAGAATGCATTGGGAAAAGAACGTGACCGTTAAAATTGCCATCCTGAAGGAAACGCAGCCCGACGAACGCCGGGTTGCCATGATTCCCGCGGTAGCACAGCGCATAGCCAAGCTTGGGGCAAATCTTGTTCTGGAGCAGGGAGCGGGAAGTGCTGCAACCTACACCGACGATGCCTACACAAAGGCGGAAGTAACGCAGGAGCCCGATATTGGGAAACTGGTTGCCGATGCGGATATTGTGCTGGCCGTCCAGCCGCCATCGGTCGAGACCGTCAAAAAAATGAAGCCCGGCGCCCTGCTGGTCTCCTTCATTTACGCCCAGACACAGCCTGATCTGGTCAAGGCGTTGCGGGATGGCAAAATCACAACGTTTGCCATGGAGCTTATCCCCCGCATCAGCCGCGCGCAGGCCATGGACGCCCTGTCCAGTCAGGCAGCCCTTGCCGGGTACTACGCCCCCCTGCTGGGCAGTGTACACATGCAAAAAATCCTGCCCATGATGACCACCGCCGTAGGCTCGCTGCGTGCGGCCCGCGTGCTGGTCATGGGCTTGGGTGTTGCAGGGTTGCAGGCACTGGCCACGGCACACCGCCTTGGCGCTGTGTGCGAAGGCTACGACGTGCGCCCAGAAACCAAGGAAGAAGCGGAATCCGTGGGCGCCAAGTTTGTGGACACGGGCATTGATGCACGCGGCGCAGGCGGCTACGCCCGCGAACTGACGGCAGACGAAAAAGCCAAGGTGCGGGCGGCCCTGTCGCAGCATATTGCACAGGCAGACCTGATCATTACCACTGCCGCAGTCCCCGGTCGCAAGGCCCCACGCCTGATTGACGCCGAACAACTGGCAGGCATGAAGGAAGGCTCCGTTGTGGTGGACATGGGTGCGCCCAACGGCGGCAACTGTGAAGGCACCAAGGCGGGTGAGACCATTAAGGTTGGTCCCGTGGTCATGGTTGGCCCGACCAACCTGCCCTCCAGCCTGGCAGCACAGGCCAGCGAGCTGTACGCCAAGAACATTTACAACCTGCTGGAGCAGGTTCTGCATGATGGTGTGCTCAAGCCCGATTTTACAGACGAAGTCATAACCGGCACCACCCTGACCCATGATGGCAAGATTACCAATGCCGCCATCCAGAAGGTCATCGAAGGCACACCAGCGGAGAAAGCATAATGGATTCCGTAACATCCATGACCTTCATTATCGCCCTCTACATCTTCATGCTGGCCGCGTTTACCGGCTACGTGGTGATTAGCCGGGTGCCCTCCATCTTGCACACGCCCCTTATGTCGGGTTCCAACTTTATTCACGGCATTGTGGTGGTTGGCGCGCTGGACGCCCTGTTCAACGCCACCACACTGACCGGGCAGATTATTGGATTTGTCGGCGTTTTTCTGGGAGCAGGGAACGTTATGGGCGGCTACGTCGTAACCGACCGCATGCTGGCCATGTTCCGCCCGAGCCAAAAACAGACACCAGAGAAAAAAGGCCAGCAGTAACATGTTTATCGAATACATTGTTGGTCTGAGTGGACTGATCGCCGCAGGACTGTTCATTTACGGGCTGAAGGCCATGTCCTCCCCCGTAACCGCCGTATCGGGCATTGTTACCGCAGGCTATGGCATGGTGTTTGTGGTTGGGGCCACGTTCCTCAACCTGTTCAACGTCAGCCCCGACGCCCGCCCGCACCTTATGGTCAATGTGGCGCTGGCCGTTGTGGCCCTGCTGCTGGGCTGCCTGTGGACCGGCTGGCGCGGCCGCACGGTGCAGATGACCGCCATGCCGCAGATGGTCGCCATCTTTAACGGCATGGGGGGTGGTTCGGCCGCATCCCTTGCTGCGGTCAGCCTTCTGTCCGACCATGCCACATCCGGCCTGCACCTGAGCGTGACCATTGTTGGCGCGCTTATTGGCTGTATCTCCTTTACCGGGTCGATCATTGCATGGGCCAAGCTTGATGGGCGGATGAGAAAGCCCGTGCGCTTTGGTGGCCAGCGGATCTTCAACGCCGCCCTGTTCCTGATTGCACTTGCACTGGGTGCGCTCACGGTCATGCAGTATGGCACCCCCGAAGGCGTTCTGCCGGGCATTCTGTTCTTTGGTGCGGCCCTGCTGTTTGGCATCTGCATGACCCTGCCCATTGGTGGGGCGGACATGCCGGTTGTGATCTCGCTCTACAACGCCTTTACCGGCCTTGCCGTGGGCCTTGAAGGCTACGTGATGGGCAACCCGGCGCTGATGATTGCAGGTATGGTCGTCGGCTCCGCGGGCACACTGCTGACCGCGCTGATGGCAAAAGCCATGAACCGCTCGCTCACCAACGTGCTGTTCAGCAACTTTGGGGACACGGCAAGCACCGCCAAAGGCCCTGAAGGGGAAATGAAATCTGCCGATCCGTCGGACGCCGCCACCTCCATGCGGTATGCATCCAGCGTGATTATTGTTCCCGGCTACGGTCTGGCCGTGGCGCAGGCGCAGCAGAAGCTGTATGAGTTTGTAAAAATGCTTGTGGCTGATGGTGTGGATGTCAAATTCGCCATCCACCCCGTGGCAGGCCGCATGCCGGGGCACATGAACGTGCTGCTGGCCGAAGCTGGCGTTCCATACGACATGATTTACGATATGGACGATATTAACGACAGCTTTGCCACCACCGACGTTGCCCTGATTATTGGTGCGAATGACGTGGTCAACCCCGAAGCCCTGACCGACAAGTCCTCCCCCATTTATGGCATGCCGATCCTGAACGCTTACAAGTCGCGTCAGGTCTTTGTCATCAAACGTGGGTCCGGCACGGGTTACTCCGGGGTGCAGAACCCGCTCTTCTTCCAGAAGAACTGCACCATGGTCTTTGGGGATGCACAGGCCGTGCTCTCCAAAATGGTCGAAGCTGTTAAAGCGCTCGGCACAGCCTGAGGGCAAGCGGGAGGGAACCAGAAGGTCCCTCCCGTTTTTTTTGTTTGCAACAAAAGGCGAAGATTATGTCAGGCAAGATGAAAGCCGCTGTTGTCCATGAATTTGGCAAGCCGCTCACGCTTGAAGAACTGGACATTCCCTCCATCAACCCCAACCAGATTCTGGTCAAAATGATTGCCTGCGGCGTCTGCCACACAGACCTGCACGCCGCCAGCGGTGACTGGCCAAAAAAACCCACCCTCCCCTTTATTCCCGGGCACGAGGGCGTGGGCACCGTGGTGGAGGTTGGCAGCAATGTTGACTGGATCAAGGAAGGGGACGTGGTTGGCGTGCCATTCCTGTATTCCGCCTGTGGTCACTGCGAGCACTGCTACGCGGGTTGGGAAACCCTGTGCCAGAAGCAGGAAGAGACCGGCTACTCCGTTAATGGCTGCTTTGCGGAATACGTGGTGGCGGACCCCGGTTATGTCGCCCATATTCCTGCGGGAGCGGACCCCATTAAAATTGCACCGGTTCTGTGCGCGGGGCTGACCGTTTACAAGGGTCTGAAAATGACCGACACGCGGGCGGGTGACTGGGTTGCCGTATCCGGCGCGGGTGGGCTGGGGCAGATGGCCATCCAGTATGGCGTTGCCATGGGCCTGAACATGATTGCGGTGGATATTGACGACGCCAAACTTGAAACCGCACGGAAACTTGGCGCTGCACACACCGTTAACGCCAGAACAACGGACCCGGCGGCCTTTATCCAGAAGGAAGTCGGCGGCGCTCATGGGGGGTTGATCACGGCTGTTTCCACCAAGGCCTTTTCTCAGGCCATGGGGTATGTGCGTGCTGGTGGCACACTGGTCCTGAATGGCCTGCCGCCGGGGGACTTCCCCATTTCCATTTTTGATATGGTCATGAACGCCATTACCATCCGTGGCTCCATTGTGGGTACCCGGCTGGACATGATTGAGGCCCTGTCCTTCTTTGCTGAAGGAAAAGTGACCTCGGTTACCAAGACTGATCGGCTTGAAAACATCAATCAGATATTTGATGATCTTGAGCATGGTCGTGTTGAAGGGCGTGTTGTTCTGGATTTCAGGAACTAACCGCTCTCAATAGTGACGAACAAAAGGATTTTTTCCATGGCTTACGCAACGACAAACCCTTTTACCGAAGAACAGGTCAAGGTTTTTCCAAGCCCGACTGATGCCGAAGTGGATGCAGCGCTGGACAAGGGCCATGCTGCCTTCAAAAAATGGAAAAACACATCTTTTGCTGAACGTGCCCGCGTTTTGCAAAAAGCGGCCGATCTGCTGCGCGCCAACGTGGACGAATACTCCAAGCTGCTGACGCTGGAAATGGGCAAGCTTTACGCCGAAGCCAAGGCGGAAACCGAACTGTCCGCCGCAATTTTTGAATATTACGCGGTCAATGCAGAACGCCTGCTGGCCCCAGAAGTGCTGCCGCTTGCCTCCGTCAAGGAAGGTCGCGCCAAGATCGTGTTCGAAGCTCAGGGCATTCTGCTGGCTATTGAACCGTGGAACTTCCCGTTCTATCAGGTTGCCCGCATTATTGCGCCGCAGCTCTCCGCGGGTAACGTGGTTATTCTCAAGCACGCATCCAACGTGCCGCAGTGTGCCGCAGCCATGGAAAAGCTGATGCATGATGCCGGTCTGCTTGAAGGTGGGTTCCAGAACCTTTACCCCACGCGTGACCAGCTGGCCAAGATTATTGCCGACATCCGCGTACGTGGCGTGGCCCTGACCGGTTCCGAAGGGGCAGGTGCGAAGGTTGCTTCTGAAGCGGGTCTTGCGCTCAAAAAATGCACCATGGAACTCGGTGGGTCCGATGCCCTGATCGTGCTCAACGATGCCGATGTGGAAAAAGCCGCCAAGTGGGCCGTTTTTGGCCGCCACTGGAACGGTGGGCAGGTGTGCGTTAACTCCAAGCGCATGATTGTGGAAGACGGCGTTTACGACAAGTTTGTCGATCTGTACCGCAAGGGTATTGCAGCCCTTCGCATGGGCGACCCGATGGACCCCGCCACCACGCTGCCGCCCTTGTCCTCCCGCGGGGCTGTGGACGGTCTGAAGCAGCAGGTTGCCGATGCCGTGGCACAGGGTGCAAAAGCAGAAGAAATTCCGCTGGAAATGCCCAACAAAGGCTGTTTCTTCCGTCCGGTTATTCTGACCGATCTGGAAGAAAGCAACCCGGCCCGTCGTACGGAATTCTTTGGCCCCGTGACCATGCTCTTCCGTGCGAAAGATGCTGACCACGCCATTGAAATTGCCAATGACTCCCCCTACGGCCTTGGTGGGTCCATCTTCACCAAAGACGAAGAACGTGGTGCGGAACTGGCACGGCGGATTGATACGGGCATGGTCTACATTAACCACCCGACCATGGTTAAAGCCGATCTGCCGTTTGGTGGCGTCAAGCGTTCGGGCTTTGGCCGCGAACTGCTCGGTCTTGGCCTGAAAGAGTTCGTCAATGCCAAGCTGATTGACATTGTGGACATTGACGCACCGTTCTAATGCAACGTTGAACGGCGTGAACTGAAAAGGGCGGAAGGAGAAATCCTTCCGCCCTTTTTGTAGGGGGTATTGCCACAGTAACTTTGGAATACCCTCTACATGGATCATACTTTTTCCGGACTGATCCTTGGCCACTCAGGCATTAAAAAAGGCCGGGTGCGAAGCACACGGCCTTTTTTACACAATGGTCAGGCTTTGCGCCTTAACAGCTTACGCAGGCACAACCAGCGCAAATGCCCAGTCCAGCCACGGCAGCAACGCGGCAATATCGGCTGTCTCTACCGTTGCGCCACCCCATATCCGCAAGCCCACGGGGGCATCACGGTAGCTGGCAAGGTCAAAACCAATGCCTTCCTTATCCAGCACGGACAGCATTGTTTTAACTGTTGCCATCTGCCTGTCGCGCTCCAGCGCCAGAAACCAGGGGGCCACAATACGCAGGCAGATAGCCGTGGAGGACCGTTCCTCCTCTTTTTCCGCCAAAAAGGACACCCAGTCGGTTTTTTGCACCCAAGCGGCAACGGCTGCCAGATTGGCCTGTGAGCGGGCTTTAAGCCCCTCCAGCCCACCAACGGACTCCGCCCAGCGCAGGCTATCCAGCGCATCTTCCACACACAGCATGGAAGGGGTGTTGATGGTATCGCCCTTAAAAATGCCCTCAATCAGCGCATCCTTGGCGGTCATGCGGAAGATTTTGGGCAGAGGGCGGGGGGATTTGTAGGTTTGCAGCCGTTCCACCGCGCGGGGGGAAAGTGCAATCATGCCATGGGCGGCCTCGCCCCCAAGGGCTTTCTGCCAGGACCATGTAACCACATCCAGCCGGTCCCATGGCAGGTCCATGGCAAAGGCCGCCGATGTGGCATCGCAGATCACCAGTCCCTCATGCTCGGCGGGAATGGCGTTGGCCGAAGGCAGGCGCACGCCAGAGGTGGTGCCATTCCATGCCAACACCACGTCATGCGCCCAGTTGACCTCTGACAGATCGGGCAGTTGACCGTAATCGGCTTTGAGCACACGGGTGTTGTCCAGCTTGAGCTGGGTCACAATATCCTGCGCCCACAGGGCCGAAAAACTTTCAAACGCCAGCACGTCCACCGGGCGCGCACCCAGCAGGGACCACAGAGCCATTTCCACCGCTCCCGTGTCGGACGCGGGAACAATGCCCACACGCCAGCCTTCGGGCACACCCAGAATACTGCGCGAACGCACAATAACCTCATTCAGCCGCGCGCGCCCTTCTGGCGAGCGGTGAGAGCGGCCGACCAGCGCGTTATCGAGTGCTGCAAGGCTCCACCCCGGGCGTTTGGCGCACGGACCGGACGAAAAACAGGGATTGAGCGGGCGAATGGCCGGGCGGGACGAAGCGGAAGGGGAAAGGGCGTTCATAACCTTGGCCGAGAAGAGGAAGGGACAAGTCTGGTGCGAGAGAGGGGACTCGAACCCCTAAGCCCGTAAGGGCGGTCGATTTTGAGTCGACTACGTCTACCAGTTCCGTCACTCTCGCGAACTGCTTTTTCCCCTACCAGCAAATTGCCGCCCGGAAAAGGGTTTGTTGGCCGCATTTGTTACACAAAGCGCCTCAACCGGCCTAGCGGCAGACGCGCTGCGTGCCATCTGCTGCAATATAGGTGCCGGTCTGGGTATTATAGCACGCACTGCGTACGCAACTGCCCCCTACAGCCAAGGGCTGGGGGTAGTTCTGCACGGCCATGGCCATAGCCTCCCGCGCGGCAGCACCACATAGGGGCGTATTGGCGGGGGCTGAGGGATCGTTCACCAACTGACTTTCGTTGGCGGGAGGGGCTTCCGCACTCAGCCCCGGCGCAAAGCTCTGTGGGGGAATACGGGTGGGTGGGCTGGCACACCCGGCCAGCAGCCCAAGCATGAGGGCCGAACCCAAAACCGGAATACGAACAGGAATGGACATGCGCTTCTGTCTTTCAGCACGCGGTGGCGTGTCGCCCACACGGTTGTAAGGGCCAGCATACCCGTATGCCAGCCTGTACCCAAGCCGGACTTACAGGTCCAGCAACCCCTGCACCGGACGGCTCCCAATAACGGCGCGGCAGGAACCATCGCCAAAGGTCAGGTCAACCTGCTGCCCGTTTTTGAGTTCGGTGACCTTTGTAACAGGGTGGCCCTCCGCCGTAACCAGCGCATACCCCCGTGCCAGCACAGCCTGAGGCGATACGGCCTCCAGTTGCCCCGCAGCGCCACCCAGCGCAATCCGCCGCTCGCGCAAAAGCGCCATAAGAGGGGCGGGGGATACACGGCAACGACCCAGCCGCCCTTCCTGACGTTGCAGCGTGTGCTGCATACCGCCTGCAAAAGCCCCCCCCAGCACGGCAAGCCGTGTTCTGCGGCCAGAGAGCAGCGTTTCCACCGCAGGCATGTGCCGCTCCACCGCCACCAGATCCGCCTTACGGCGGCGGACAAGGGCAGGCAGAGCCACATCCAGCCTGCGGCCTCGGTCATCCAGTTGCATGCGCGCGGTCTGCACAAGGGCAGGCAGGTCGGGCAGGGCGGCGGCGGCCCTGTCCAGCCTGAGCCGGGCCGTTTGCATATGCCGCGCCAGCGCCCCTGTGGCACGGGCCGCGCGGTGTTCGATCTCGGCCAGCAGTTCGCTCCGCACGGGCACGGCCATTTCCGCCGCGGCTGTAGGGGTTGGCGCTCTGCGGTCGGATGCAAAGTCGATCAGGGTTGTATCGGTCTCATGCCCCACAGCCGAGATCAGGGGGATGGAACAGGCCGCCGCCGCCCGGACCACGCCTTCATCGTTAAACGCCATCAGGTCTTCGAGCGAGCCGCCACCGCGCGCCACAATAACCACATCGGGGCGGGGCACCACGCCTGTGCCATCCAGCGCGGAAAAGCCGTTAATGGCGGCCACAATCTGGGCGGCGGCCCCTTCGCCCTGTACTGGCACGGGCCACACCACCACAGGGCGCGGGAAGCGCCGCCTGAGGGTTGTGCAAATATCATGCAGCACCGCCCCCTGGGGGGAGGTCACAACCCCGATCACGCGGGGCAACAGGGGAATGGGGCTTTTGCGGGCGGGGTCAAACAGCCCCTCCTCCCCCAGTCTGATCCGCAGGCGTTCAATACGGGCAAGAAGCGCGCCTTCACCCGCGTATTCCATGCGCTCCACAATAAGCTGGTAGCTTGAGCGCTCGCCGTAAGCGGAGACCTTGCCGGTTGCAATAATTTCCAGCCCGTTTTCGGGCACCAGACCAAGGCGGCTTACGCTGCCACGCCACACCACGCCGGAAATCTTGCCCTGCTCGTCCTTGAGCGAAAAATAGATGTGCCCGGAGGGGTAGCGTTTGAATTCCGTAATTTCGCCACGCACGCGTACGCGGCTGAACGAACCCTCCAGCGTACGCCGGATTGCGCCGGAAATTTCCGAAACCGTATATTCAGGGACATTGCCGCCAGAAGGGGGGGCGGCTCCAAACTCTTCGTGCATCCGCACAACCTATGCTACAGACGCTCGCCCTGAAAGAGCAGACATGAACAGCAGGAGAAAAGAATTGCGCGTACTTCTGGTAGGCTCAGGCGGCCGCGAACACGCCATGGCCGAAACACTGGCCAAATCCCCCGCACTTTCCGCGCTGTTCATTGCCCCCGGCAACCCCGGCACGGCCCGTTGCGGGGTCAACGTGCCCATTGGCGCGCATGACGTGGCGGCTCTGGTGACCTTTGCGCGCGAGCAGAAAATTGATCTGGTGGTACCCGGCCCCGAGGCTCCTCTGGTTGCAGGGCTGGCCGATGCGTGCGCGTTGGTCGGTCTGCCCTGTGCAGGCCCCACGCAGGCCGCCGCCCAGTTGGAAGGCAGCAAGAGCTTTACCAAGGAAGTGTGCGATGCCGCAGGCATTCCCACCGCCGCATGGGAGCGCTTTACCGAAGCCGCCCCGGCCATTGCCTATGTGCGCCAGAAGGGTGCGCCCATTGTGGTCAAGGCCGACGGGCTTGCCGCAGGCAAAGGCGTTGTGGTGGCCACAACTGTCGCCGAAGCCGAAGCCGCCATTACAGACATGATGACCGGCGGCGCACTGGGCGATGCAGGCCGTAGCGTGGTCATTGAGGATTGCCTTGTAGGAGAGGAAGTCTCGCTTTTTGCCTTCTGCGCGGGGGAGACAGCCTGCCTGATTGGTGCGGCACAGGACCACAAACGCATTGGAGATGGGGATACAGGCCCCAATACCGGCGGCATGGGCGCTGTATCGCCCCCCAAAGGATTTGGCCGGGCCGAGCAGGAAGCAGCCCTAGACCTGCTGGTGCGCCCCATGCTGCGCGAAATGGTGCGCCGGGGCACACCGTTCCGTGGCGTTATTTTTGCGGGGTTGATGCTGACCGAACAGGGGCCATCCCTGATTGAATACAATGTCCGCTTTGGTGACCCCGAAGCCGAGGCCCTGCTCCCGCGTCTGACATCGGACCTGCTGCCCGCATTGCAGGCTCTGGCCGAAGACCGGCTGGACGTTGCCCCCATTACGTTTTCCAATCAGGCATCGGTCTGTGTGGTTATGGCGGCACGCGGCTACCCCGGCACACCGGAAAAAGGCGCTGTCATTCACGGTCTGGACAATGCCAATGCGCTGGAGGGTGTGCGGGTTTTTCAGGCTGGCACCACACAGAACATGGCGGGCGAACTGGTGGTCTCCAGCGGGCGCGTACTGGCGGTATGCGCTCTGGCAGACACGGTGCAGGAGGCGCAAAAACGCGCCTATGCGGGCGTTAACGCCATTACGTGGGACGGTGCGGTCTGGCGGACCGATATTGGCAACCGGGCACTGTAAGGCAGCGCCCAGAACCAGCCCGGCCCTTGGTGCCGGATAAGGTTACAGCCGTGCCGTAGCACCTGCGGCATGGCCCCCTTACGCAGCACTCCCGGACATACGCCCAAGCACAAGGGCATCCGAGCCATCCGGGTAGTAGGCGCGGCGCTGGCCTTTTGGCTCAAACCCCGCCTGCGCATACAGCTTTTGCGCGGCAGTATTGCCAACGGATACTTCCAAAAAAACCATATCGGCTTTTTGCGCGCAGGCGTGGGCCAGGCTCCATGCAACCAGTTGCGCGGCCAGCCCGTGCCGCCTGTGTTCGGGCAAAACACACAGGGTCAGAATTTCCGCCTCGTCCGCAACACAACGCAGCATGGCAAACCCCACAGGCTGCCCATCCACCAGAACAAGACCGGCACACACCCCAACCGACCCCAAAAGGCTGGTCATGGCGGCAATATTCCATTGCTCCTGCGGGGCAAAGCACTGCGCGTGCAAACTGGCCAGCACCTGCGCATGGCTTGCGCCCACGCACTCCATTTGCACAAAAGCCATTATATGGGGGCGGCCCGCAACCCGTTGGCTGGCAGCTTGGCCTCTGGCGGGTCCACATACACAGGAAGTGCGGCGCGTGGAGGCAACACCCCACTCACCCGGCGTAATGCGGCGGCGGCAATCTGCGCGACATCGGGGTGAGTGATCGGGCACAAAACGGCGGAGGGAAAAGCCAGTTCCGCGCGGGCTTCCCCCGCAACCAGCCATGCGCCCTGCGGGGCGGACCAGTCCGCTATGGTAGCCGCCTGCACACCCTGCCTGCTCTCCACAAAGACCCGGCCACGCCGGGCGGCGGTAACGACCAGCCAACCAGACATGGGCTGTGGCTGGGCGGCAAGGGCCGCATCCAGTTCCGGGGCCAGAGCTTCGGCTCGTGTAACCCCGACTACCGGGCAGCCCACACCCACGCCGTACCCTGCCGCCGCCGCACAGGATGCCCGCAACCCGGTAAAAGACCCCGGCCCCACCACAACAGCCACCAGATCGGGTGCGGTGCCCTGCGCGTATGACCAGCCTGCCTGCTGCAAAACCTGTGCCGCCAGCAGGCTAACCCCTTCCGCCGCCTGCTTGCCTGCCTCCTGCATGCAGGCAAGAACCTGCAACGCGCCATCCGTATTGGTTACACAGGCTGCGGTACCGCAGGCGTTGTCTCCCGCAGGGCTACCATCGAGCACCAGAATACGCTGTACCACTAGTCTACAATCCGGCAGGCCTGATCGAACTCAAGGCGGGGGGCGCGTTCGGGTTGCCCTGCAAAGTCTCCATACCCAAGGCAGAGCAGGAAGTTGGCGCGCCAGCCCCACTCCGCCAGAAAAGCATCTTCCACCACAGACTGGTCAAAACCGGAAACGGGCAGAACGTCCAACCCAAGAGCACGGGCAGCCATAATCATATATGCGCCCTGCAAGGTGCCATTCCGGAACGCGGTTTCCTCGGACAGGCCCACGTCTGCTGCAAACCATGAGCGCAGTTCCTCCCCCGGACTCAGCTTGGGGAGTTGTTCAAAAAACAGCGGGTCATGGGCAATAATGGCAATAACTGGTGCGCCCATAACCCGGTTGACGTTCCCTGCGGACAGGGCAGGCCGCAGTTTTTCGCGCCCTGCTGTGCCGGTAATAAAAACCATACGCGCAGGGCAACAGTTCCCCGAGGTCGGCCCCATACGCACCAGATCATACATCTGGCGCAACAGGTCTTCCTCCACAGTGCGGGTTGTCCAGCGCAGGGGGGTTCGCGCCTTTGTAAACAGCAGTTCTAACCCACTTGCGTCCAACATATTCCGTCCTGCCTCCTGCTGCGCCAACGTGCTCGGCGCGTTGCCTTACACCTTTACGGCAAGTGCTCCACGCGGAAAAGGGCCGCCTTTGTGGCTGATAGCTCAGTCCACCTGCTCAACTGAAACAACCTCTGGCACGTAGTGCTTGAGCATGTTTTCCACCCCATGCTTGAGCGTTGCGCGCGAGGAGGGGCAGCCAGAACACGCACCCTGCATGGTCAGGCGCACAATACCGTTGCGATACCCGCGAAAAACAATATCCCCGCCATCCCCCGCAACGGCGGGGCGCACGCGCGTATCCAGCAGTTCCTTAATCTGGACAACAATCTCCGCATCCTCGGGAGCAATTTCGTCCTCAAGAACAGCCACACCCTCGGCGACCACAGGCAGACCCGCCACAAAATGGTCCATCAGGGCGGACAGCACCAACGGACGCAGTTCCTCCCAGTCCGCACTGTCGGCCTTGGTGACGGAGACAAAGTCATTCCCCAAAAACACGCGGGCAACACCGGGCAGGGCAAACAGGGCATCGGCCAGAACCGAACGCCCGACCACGGCGTCGGCATCAATAAAATCTATGGTGCCCGCATCCCCCACCACGGCCTGACCGGGCAGGAACTTGAGCGTTGCGGGGTTGGGAGTGCCTTCGGTTTCGATAAACATGGCGGAAATGTCCGATCTGTAGGGTAAGCCTGTATGATTATCTTTCAGTTGGCACCAGAATGAGGACAGAACAAGTTCTGTATGAAAATTTTAGTGCCACCCACCCCGCAACCAGAGCGGAATATGGCTGTTTTGCGCGGTTCAAGTCTGCCGTTATGGCAAAGCTGCCATGCCATGAGCGACCTTCAGCCCGCAGATTATCCCCTAGAACCCAACCGGCAAACCCGCAAGGCGCGCCCTTAACGCGGGGTCATGTGCATAAATATATAACCCCCGGACCGCGCGCGTCATCAGCACATTGATCGCATTGAGCATGATCCGCTCCATGGTCTGTTCGGGCTGGGCAAAGCCGTTGCGGCCAGCAAAAGCCGCTCCATCCTCATACCGGGTCGGATCAAGCACGAGGGTTCTGGCCGCGGCATCATACCGCACGGAGGGGCCAATCAGCAGGCCCACGTAATTCAGGTCAAACCCCTGCACAGTGTACACGGCCCCCACCTCATCTATGGTATCGGCCCGCTCGGCCCATGGCAGGCGTGCTTCCGGCTTTGCCATGTCCCACCTTAAATGGAACCGCCCTTCGGTTACAAAATGCTCCTTGCCATCCAGCCGGTAAGGGTAATCATAGGTCGCCACCATGCGTGAAAGCCCGAACTCCGCATTCTTGCGCCGGACCAGATCATACATAGCCTGTGCATCCTCAAAAAACCTGATGTCAAAACAAGGGTCTTTGGGAATGGGTGATACATTTTTCCTGCAAAACTCTTCTATCCATAAGCAGGTTTCTGCACTGGCATGCATACGGAACTGTTTTTTAAGCTGGCAGGTCTGAACATATTTTTGCGCCAGAACCGATGCAAGAGCACTTTTTGTCCAGTGGCTTTTGAACTTGAGCACCTGCTTGTCGTCAAAAACAAGAACGACAACCCTGGCGCATTTAAGAATTTCCTCCAGATGGTTGTCCTGCGCAAACCTATTGTATTTATCGGACTTTGTTAAAAGAAGATGGGCCTCATCCACCAGAACGATATCTGCCATCTGTCCGGTTTTGTGCATGGCGTTGATAAAGGTGGTTGGCCGCTCATAATCCTTTTTTTTCACATAATCTGATTTTTCCGAGATATTCCTATAAAGTTTCATCATTTCTGGATGATTGACCAGCAGGTAGTTTTTTGTGCCCGACAGTGGCGTTCGGTTGATTTTTTCTCGGGACAGTTTTTGGATTTCATTAAAAATTTTATTGATAACAATGCTTTTTCCTGTTCCCGCATCGCCCTCAATAACAAAAACCGCATTCCCATGTACAATATGGTCCTGACAGAACCTTACAACAGTTGTGCATAATGCCTGCTGCTCGGGAGAAAGAACACGTTCTGGGGAAAGCTTTTGCAAAGCCTGATTTGTCTGCGCGTCCACCATGTTCACTCCCCTGCCGCCATAAAAAAAGCCTTTCCTCCATTATGAGGAAAGGCTTTTACTTCGTCCAGAAAACCTGCCTGCTATTTAGCGCAGGATACCTGTATGACCAATGGAGTACCGACCCGGCTGTGGCCATACGGTCAGACCATGTGGTTCCTGCCCAACCGGAATGCTGACCATGGTTCCATCATCGGTGTTAATCCGGTAGACCACATCATCAAACCGGCCGGACAGCCACAAAGCCTTGCCATCCGCGCTAACGTTACCCATGTCCGGGCTGCCACCGCCGGGAATAAGCCATGTGGCCACAACTTTGTTTGTTGCAAAGTCAATGACCGAAACCCCGCCCCCCTTGCTATGGGGGCGGCCGTGAATCAGGTGCGAACCACGGTTGGCGACATACATTTTTGTGCCATCACGGCTGGGGTACAGGCCATGCGCGCCCAACCCTGTGCGAATAAAGCCTGTCTCGCGGAATGTATCGCCATCCACCAAAAACACGCCATCGGCCATCATGTCGGCAACATAGAAGGTTTTGCCATCGGGGGAGACCAGAATATCCTGCGGCATACCACCGCTGGACAGCTTGAGGTACCCCAGCACCTTTTTGTCCACCATATCCACCTTGACCAGATGGCCGCCGAATTCACAGGTGAAAATGGCGTAACGCCCATCTATGGAAAAATCGGCATGGTTGACGCCCTTGCACTCAGGCACATCAATGGATTGCTGCAACTGCATGCTATGCGGGTCACGGAAGTCCAGACGTTTGCGGGCTTCGGCCACCACAATGGCGGACTTGCCATCGGGGGTGAAATACATGTTGTAAGGGTCATCCACCGCAATTGAGGGGCCGGGGCGGGCCGTGCGTGGGTCAATCGGGGTCAGGCTACCATGTATGGTGCCTTCGGCATTGTTGGTCACCCACAGGGTGCGCAGGTCCCATGACGGCACAACATGCTGGGGGCTTTTACCAACGGGAAAACGATCCACAACCTTGTTGGTCGCGGGGTCAATGACATACACATCGTTAGACCGCAGGTTGGGCACGTAAACCCGCTCCGGGTCCTGTGCAACATCAGGCGCAATGTGACCAACGCCTGTTTCGCTGTACAGGTTATTGGGGTTAGGGACTGCGGGCATGCCAGGAATGGTCTGAACGAGAGGCGCTTCTGCCGCGGCTCCAGCGGAAGGTGTGCCAACATCCTGCGCCCAACACGCCACACTGCCGGTGCTCACACCAGCAATGGCAACTGCTGCAACCAGATACTGCTTAAAACCCATAACCCAGACCCTTCTGTGCCTGTTATCACTCTAACCCTTGATGAGGCTTCGCATTTATCATGTGGAATAAATAACGTCTATTCGGGAGTGGTTAAAATCTCCCATTTATTATTATAGAAAAATTATTTTATATATTTATTTGCTGCGCGCATCATCAATGGCTTTCACTGCCACATCCACCTGCATGGACAGGCCCGGTTGCCCCAGCGTGGATGTCGCCCGACGTGGGTCTCCCCCGTAAATACCCTGTGCAATGGAGGGATTGGGCGCGTGACGGAGCGCATCCTCCCTGACCATGGAAGGATCAACGGCCAGCATAAGCGATGTATCGCTTATATCCGCATGCTGACCAACATCCAGCCTGTAGCCATTCTGTTTAAGCCATTCACTGTACTGGTGGGGGATCACATTGTAATAATCACGCACGTACAGCACACGCGCCCCCGTGGCCTGCCAACGGGTATTGAGCTGGGCTGCCAGTTTTTCCAGATCTTTCTGGTACCCTCCGTGGTCACCAATCAGAACAACCAGCCTGAAACCCTGCACCCGAAAGCTGTCTGCAACAGAGGCCAACATTCTTTCAAACACATCGGGGGGGAGGGTAATGGTGCCGGGGAAGCGCATATGCGACGTGCGCGGAGCAGTTCCCCCCTCCGGCACATACGCCACAACTGGTGCGACCAGTGTTCTGCCTGATTGACGTGCTATTTTTTCAGCCTGAAACAGCACACGGCTATTATGTTTACCAACCGCTATGTACGGCCCGCTCTGCTCCGTACCACCAACTGGTACAATTATGGTTGTATAACCACAGGATATATCCTGTGCAATTTCAGTCCATGTCAGTTTTTCAAACAGAACGCTTTGGGGAAGTTTAAGGCACTGCGCCTGTGCTGACAGGGGAAAACCTGCCATAATTCCAAAAAACAGACGAACAAGGCTTGCTTTTTTCATTTTGGCTGCACCAGAAGGGGTGCAAGGAACTGCCCAGTGTAGCTCTTTTTGCACGCGGCAATTGTTTCGGGCGTGCCTTCGGCCACAATAGTCCCCCCACCATCGCCCCCTTCTGGCCCTACATCTATAATCCAGTCAGCGGTTTTGATAACTTCCAGATTATGCTCGATCACAATAACCGTATTCCCCTGATCAACAAGGGCATGTAAAACTTCCAGAAGTTTTCTAACATCATCTGTATGTAACCCGGTTGTGGGTTCGTCCAGAATATATACGGTTCTGCCCGTGGCCCTGCGCGCCAGTTCCTTGGAAAGTTTGATGCGCTGCGCCTCCCCGCCCGAAAGGGTGGTCGCCTGCTGCCCAAGAGAAACATACCCCAGCCCCACTTTTTGCAAAATGGCGAGCCGGTCCCTGATCCGGTTCTGGGCGGAAAAAAGCGGATAGGCTTCATCGACGCTCATGGCCAGAACATCGGCTATGGTCTTGCCCCTGAAGCGGATATCCAGTGTTTCGCGGTTATAGCGGGCACCTTTGCAGGCATCGCAGGTTACAAACACATCGGGGAGAAAGTGCATTTCTATTTTAAGCACCCCATCACCCTGGCAGGCCTCGCACCGTCCCCCTTTAACGTTAAAGGAAAAGCGCCCCGCCTTGTAACCGCGCGCCTTGCTCTCTGGCAGTTCGGCAAACCAGTCCCGGATGGGGGTAAACAGGTCTGTATAGGTTGCTGGGTTGGAACGGGGGGTGCGACCAATGGGGGACTGATCAATATCAATAATCTTATCGAGCTGCTCCATGCCTTTGATTTTTTTATACGGCTCGGGTGAGGTAGCAGACCCCATCAACTGGCGCGAAAGCGCCTTGTATAGCGTATCAATCACCAATGTGGACTTGCCACTGCCTGAAACACCCGTCACGCAGGTAAACGTGCCAAGCGGAAAATGCGCGGTAACGTCTTTAAGATTATGCCCCGATGCCCCTTCTACCGTAAGCATCCGCTTTTTGTTCACGGGCCTGCGCTGCTGTGGCACCTCAATACGTTTACGGCCGGACAGGTAGGCGCCTGTCAGACTTTCCGGGTTTTTGGCGACCTGCTCCGGTGTGCCCTGCGCCACAACCTGCCCACCATTCACACCTGCGGCAGGCCCCATATCCACCAGCCAATCCGCACTTCTTATGGCGTCCTCATCATGTTCAACAACAATGAGTGTATTCCCGAGGTTTTTCAAACGCTCAAGCGTTCCAAGCAGGCGTGCGTTATCGCGCTGGTGCAGGCCAATGGAAGGCTCATCCAGCACATAAAGCACCCCCGTAAGCCCCGAACCAATCTGGCTGGCCAGACGGATACGCTGGCTCTCCCCACCCGACAGGGTGGCCGAACCGCGCGAGAGGGTCAGGTAATCCAGCCCCACATCATCCAGAAATTTCAAACGTTCAAGAATTTCACGCAAGATACGCCGGGCAATTTCCGCCCGCTGGGGGGTAAGGGTTGGCATGACCGTATCAAACCAGTCCAGCGCATGGCCAATGGACAGGTCACAGGCCTGTGCAATGGTTTTGTCCGCCACCCGAACGGACAGGGCCTCTGGCCGCAGGCGCGCACCATGGCAGACATGGCAGGCTTTTTCTGACTGATAACGCGAAAGTTCTTCTTTAACCCATGCACTATCCGTGTTGGCCAGTCTTTTTTGCAGGCTGGTCAGAACCCCTTCAAAAGGCCGATCGACAACATAGCTTTTTTTGCCATCGTGATAGGTAAAGCTTATATCGTCCGCCACCCCGTATAAAATGCCATTCTGGGCTTCCTCTGGCAGGTCACGCCATGGGGTGTCCATGTTCACACCAAAATGCTGTGTAAGGCTTTGCAGCGTCTGTTCCAGAAGGGGAGATTTGGCATCCTTCCATGGCGCAATGGCCCCTTTTGCAAGAGAGAGGGAAATATCGGGCACAACCAGAACAGGGTTGAAATACGTTTCCACCCCCAGCCCATCACAGGCCGGGCAGGCCCCTTGTGGCGCATTGAAAGAAAACAGGCGAGGTTCTATTTCCTCCAGCGTAAAACCGCTAACAGGGCAGGAAAAATGTGATGAGAACACAAGTTTTTCTGGTTCGCGCTCTTCGTCCTTCAGCACTTCCTCGGCATAGACAATACCGTCACTCAGGGCTAGCGCGGTTTCAAAACTATCGGCCAGACGGGTTTGCACGCCGGGTTTGACCACCACACGGTCCACAACCACTTCCACCGTATGGCGGAGTTTGCGGTTCAGGCTTGGCACGTCCGCAATTTCGTACAACGTACCATCCACCCGCACACGGGTAAAACCCTTGCGCTGGAGTTCCGCCAGTTCCTTGCGGTATTCGCCCTTGCGGTCCCGAATAACGGGGGAGAGCAGCATAAGCCGCGTGCCTTCGGGCATGGCCAGAACGCGGTCCACCATCTGGGTGACCGTCTGTGCCTCAATGGGCAGGCCTGTGGCGGGGGAATAGGGCACACCTGCCCGCGCCCAGAGCAGGCGCATATAGTCATAAATCTCGGTCACCGTGCCAACGGTGGAGCGCGGATTTTTGGAGGTTGTTTTCTGCTCTATGGAAATGGCGGGGGACAGGCCCTCTATGGAGTCCACATCCGGCTTGCCCATCAGTTCCAAAAACTGGCGGGCATAGGCAGACAGGCTCTCCACATACCGGCGCTGCCCTTCGGCATAGATGGTATCGAACGCCAAGGAGGATTTGCCCGAGCCGGAAAGCCCGGTCACGACGGTCAGCCGGTCACGGGGGATATCGATATCAACATTCTTCAGGTTATGAACACGTGCCCCACGCACCCGAATGCTGTGCTGACCGGGAAGACCTGATTTTGTCATAAAAAGCTCTTTGCCGCCGTTCCTGTTTTGTCCTCTATTAT
The DNA here is from genome assembly GCF_963921165.1 of Acetobacter zythi. NCBI lineage: Bacteria > Pseudomonadati > Pseudomonadota > Alphaproteobacteria > Acetobacterales > Acetobacteraceae > Acetobacter > Acetobacter zythi. Next base: position 120,185 of record NZ_CAWUEO010000034.1, on the reverse strand, counting down.
GGCGCTTTAATCCGTCCCTATGCAATGCATGAAACACACCAAAGACCGCTGCCATGCAAAATGGCCTGCCCCGCTATTCTGACCATTGCGCTTGTACGCATGATTGACCATTTACAGACACAAGTGATGTACTGTGGCCAAAGCACGGTAGGCGCCCTTTTGCCTACGTGACAGAAATTTGAGGAACAAAACCAGATGGAGCATCTGATCGGTCAGCCAGCCCCGGCTACGAACAACAGTTTTGGCGGCTCGGGTGCAGCTAAGGTTATTACCGATGGCACACAGGCCAGCTTTATGCACGACGTTATGGACGCCAGCCGGGACGTGCCTGTTCTGGTCGATTTCTGGGCGGAATGGTGTGGTCCGTGCAAACAGTTGACCCCCATTTTGGAAAAAGTTGTGACCGCCGCCAAAGGCAAGGTCCGGCTGGTTAAAATTGATATTGAAGCCAACCGCGCACTGGCAGGTCAACTGGCGCAGGCTGGCCTGCCGCTCCAGTCCATTCCGCTGGTGGCCGCTTTTTGGAAAGGGCAGATCCTGGACATGTTCCAAGGTGCTCTGCCCGAAAGCGAAGTGAAAAAGTTTGTGGAAACCCTGCTCAAGGCCAGCGGGGGCGGGGTTCTGCCCGCATCCGAACAGCTACACGAAGCCGATGTGGCCATGGAAACGGGCCGCCCGGCCGAAGCCGCAGCCATGTATTCCACCGTAATTGGCGAAGAACCCGAAAACCCCAAGGCATGGGGGGGGCTGATCCGCGCCATGCTGGCTCTGGATGATGAAGACGCCGCCGAAGCCGCGCTGGCCGATGTGCCAGAAAAAATTACCGATGCCCCCGAAGTGGCCGGAGCCCGCGCAGCCCTTGAACTGAAAAAGGAAGGCCGTCAGGCAGCCGAAGCCATGGAAGGCATTCGCGCACGCCTGGATGCCAACCCCGAGGATTACGAAGCCCGCTGCGAACTGGCCACAGCCCTGAACGCCGCAGGCAAGCGTGAGGACGCCGCAAACGAGCTGCTCCACATCATCAAGGTTGACCGCGGCTGGAAAGATGGGGCCGCCCGCCAGCAGCTCCTGCGCTTTTTTGAGGCATGGGGGAACGAAGACCCAGCGACCGCTGCCTCCCGCCGCCGCCTTTCCTCCCTTCTTTTTTCCTGACCCGCCCCTTGCCCCGCACAGCACCCCCTTTTGGTGATGATGACGATGTCCCCCGCCGTATTCCACGGCTGGGGGACATGACTTTGGCGGATATTCCGCCAGAAGTGGGGCTTTTTCCGCTCAGCGGTGTGCTGCTTCTGCCCAGAGGCAAGCTGCCGCTGAACGTATTTGAACCCCGCTACATTGCACTGGTGGAGGACGCTCTGGCCACCCACCGGCTGATCGGCCTGATCCAGCCCCGCTGGCAGGAGGATGAGGACGAAGACAACGAGGCCCCGCCCCTGTACACCATTGGCTGCCTTGGCCGCCTGACCTCCATGACCGAACGGGCCGACGGGACTTACGCCGTGACCCTGACCGGTCTGCTCCGCTTCCGCTTACTGCGCGAGACGGGGCTGCGCCGTGGTTACCGGGTTGCACGGATTGATGTGTCTTCCTTTGCGGGAGACCTGAACGAAATTCCATCCGAACCCTTCGACCGTGCCCAGCTTTTGAACTCGCTCAAGAGTTATTTTCAAAAAAAAGGGCTGAACGCCCGCTGGTCCCTGATAGAACAGATGGATGACAGCCTGCTTCTGGTCACTTTACCCATGATCTGTCCTTTCCCTCCGGCGGAAAAACAGGCATTGCTGGATGCAGAAAATCTGACAGACCGTGTGCGGGTCCTGCAAACACTGCTAGACCTGTCCGGTCCGGAACAGGAAGGCCCTCCTTCCTGACTATATGATGTGGGAACAGTTTTATGTCCGATACAGCACCGCTTGATCCGCGCCTTCTGTCCATTCTGGTCTGCCCTGTGACCAAAGGCCCGCTGGTTTTTAATGCACAGACCAATGAACTGATCAGCGAAAAAGCCGGGCTTGCCTTCCCCATTCTTGATGGCATTCCCGTTATGCTGCCTGATGAAGCCCGCCGTATTGAAGGCTGATTGACGCTTTTTTCCCTCTGCCTCGGATTTGCCCATGCTTCTGGGAAAAAAAAATAGCGCTTATTTTGGTAGCCTGCTCCTGCTGGCCCCATTGCTTGCAGGCTGCCACCATATGATTGAGGGAGACAATATTGATCTCCCCCCCGAACGGCCCGGTCGCTTTTTACCCGAAGCCGCACCGGCCGAAGCGCGTGCCGCACAAAGAGATGTTGAACGGCAGGAAAAACTGGAAGCGGCACAGGAAGCCGCAGGCATAAAAAAGCCAGACACCCCGCCAAAACCCGAAGATCATTACGAAGTCCTGCCCCCCATGTACGATGGCGGAGGCTCCGCAGGCCCCATGCGTACGGATAATGGTCATACCATTACACCACAGGCACAGGCTGTTTATGGCAAGCAGGACGACAGCCAGATCCAAAAAACCAAATAACGCTCTATTCTAGTCCTCGGCATCATGCTGGTCTGCTGTTCGGCGGCGCAGAAGATCGCCTATGGCCATCCCCACCACGCCGGTCATCATCCCCACGGCTGTAGGAATAGCTCCGCCTCCGGGTAACAGACCCACCAAAACACTGCTCAAGGACCCAAAACTGAACTGCATGGTGCCCAGCAGGGCAGAAGCACTCCCCGCATGGTGCCCATGCCGGGAAAAAGACATGACCGTGCCGTTAGGACCAATAAACCCCAGAGCACCGGTCATACCCACAATAAAGCAGCAGGTCAGCCATGGATGGGCGACCCCCACCACGCCAGCCAATGCCAGAGCCACAAACACACACCCAAGTGCAAAGGCCCACACTATAGCCCCTTCAAGCAGGGCTGGCATGGAAACGCGGTGGATCAGACGTCCGTTGATCTGGGTACCCAAAATAAAAGCGGCTGCATTGGCACCAAAAAACAGACCAAACGCTCCCGCCGAAAAATGCAATGTCTGCTCAAACAGAACAGGAGCACTCCCCAGATAAGCAAACATAACAAATGTGGAAAAAGTCGTGATCAGCGCATTAGAAAAAAAGACAGGTTCGCGCAGAATACTCTGGTACCGCCAAAGTATTTCCACTGGGCGGAAACGAATACGCCTGGCAACCGCCAGCGTATCGGGCAGCATGACCACAACGCCCACAATGGCAGCTACGGCATACAATGTTCCAATCCAGAACATCCACCGCCAGTCACCTATTTTTAGAACAAGGCTCCCCAGCCCCGGAGCAAGAACGGGCATAACACCAAAAACCAGTGTGAGTTGCGCCATAATATGCGCACCCTTTTTGCCTGTTGCCACATCCCGCACAATAGCACGTGGAATAACCGCGCAGGCCGACCCACCAAAAGCACCAATAAAACGAAACAGGCAGAACAGGTGGTAACTGCTAACAAGGGCGCATCCGGCGGATGCCAGCCCGTACACACCCAGCCCCACAACCAGCGGTCCCTTACGCCCAAACCGGTCTGAAAGAGGGCCTTGCGAAAACTGACCAAAAGCCAGCCCCAAAAACCACGCTCCCAGTGTAAACTGTGCAGACCCGGTACCTCCCCCCAGATCATGCTCGACCGAAGGAAAAGCAGGCAGATACATATCTGTTGCCAAGGGACCTATGGCCGTAACCAGCCCCAGAAGAAAAATAAGCCGGAATGGAAAAGAAGATATCTGGGCCGTGGAAGGAACTGTCATCTCGCCAATTACCGGAGGAAGAATGGGTCTTTTTTTCCCCTTCTCCTCTGCTTTTGTCCACCACCTAAAACCGGGTATCTCCTGATCGGGTAGCGTATCTCATTAAAAAAGGCTGCCGGGTAATCCGGCAGCCCCTGATACAATGTTACTCTGGCTTGCCACTCTGGGTGGCCTCGGGCGGTGGCGGCATTTTGCCGCTACATTCAGGATGATGACCGGGCGGATGATCCGGCTGGTCCGCAATCTGCTTGAGCTGCTTGTTGGTCAGAATGTCATGAATCTGGGCTTCAACCTGAAGCTTGTGCAACGCATGCTGTGTGTGCAGCGTGCTGATCTGCTGCTCCAGATCCTGCAACTTGGCCTGATCAACCGGACCGGGCGTTGTCAGTACGGTACGGATCCGTTCCTGCAGGGCATGGACCTGCTCCATATCGGCCTTGGGGTCTTCTGGCCGGTTGGCATCCAACACAGCCTTAATCTTCTTTTTCTGGTCAGCAGTCAGTTTGACCCCGTCCAGTCTGAGAATATGTCCACCCGGCCCACCGGGGCCATGGTGCATACCGCCACATTCAGGCGGAGGGGGAGGAGGTGCTCCAGCAGTGGCAGCGGCTTCATCAGCCCGGGCCGCAGCCCCGGAAAAAGCTGCAAGGCCCATAACCAGAGTTGTTGCCAGCAATGCTCTTTTCATCATTCAGCCTTCGTTCATAAATACCAATCTGCAAGGCGACATACACCCTGCCTGTCAGGAACAGTGGCACCCCGATATGTCTGAAAAAAGGCACTGCTTGCAAAAACACGCAGCAAGACCCGCACCATTAAGACACGGGAGCGGATAACTGCGAAATTTTGAGGATTTAAAGAACTGGTGGAGCCAAGCGGAATCGAACCGCCGACCTCTTGAATGCCATTCAAGCGCTCTCCCAACTGAGCTATGGCCCCACTGTTCTGTCACACACGGCTCAAAACTGTTTTGCAACAGTTCCGCTGTGTGTGTTGAGCCTCTTACAACCTACTTAAAATGCTGACAAGCCCTAATTTTTAATCTGATAGCACTTTCAGTGTCCGTAATGCAGCGACCAGAGGTAACAGCGGCAAACCCTGAATGGCGAATGCATCACCTTCTATTGTCGCAAACAACTGTATGCCCGGACCTTCCAGCCGGTAAGACCCCACACAGCCAAGGCAGGCATCCCCCTCCATTGCCAGATAGCGCTCCACAAAAGCATGGGAGAACTGACGCATGGTCAGCATGGGCCGGGCAACATGCCGCCAGAGAACCTGCCCGTTAAAACACAGAACAACAGCAGTATGCAGGATATGGGTTTTGCCCCTGAGCTTAAGCAATTGCTGGCGTGCGCCGTCCACTCCCTCCGGCTTGTCATACCATTCCCCCTCGCAACTGAGCATCTGGTCTGCGCCAATCACAATTCTGTCCGGTTTTTGCACCGATAGTGCTTTTGCTTCCGCAAGGCGGAGGGCCACGGTATCGGCCGACCAGTTATGTTGCAGACCTTCGTTCTTGAGAGGGGCCTCATTGATCGATGAAGTCTCAACATCAAAAGCCAGTCCGGCATTTTGCAAAATACGCCGTCTGGCTTCAGAACCACTGGCCAAAAGCAGTTTATCCGCTCTGTTCTGTATTAGAGTCGGCGTTAGTACTAAATCGGTCACGGAAGCGAGTCTCTTTCAGGTACTGGTCAAAAATGAGGCTGTGAGTACTTCCCTTAGTACCGGGGTACATGTGGATTGTACGGAGTTCAGAACATGGCCGTACCGAGTACCGGGCACAACCTGCAACTCTCATGAACCGGTGAGTTGTACACAGGGGTAGTTGGATGTTTTCTGGATAACCCTAAAAACCCTTTATTTTGCAAGGGTCTTGAAACTGTACACACTGTGGGAAAGATGGGGTACATTTTTGGAATGCCGGGTACCCCGTTATCAACAGTACCCTCATATTACATCAAATCTTTTTCTTTCTTTTTTTATAGGAAGAGGGACGTGGACAGCGCGGACAAAGACGTGCAGGACTTCTGCTCATGACAACGCAAACACATATTCCCGCCGCCAAACGCCTGCTTAGAACTCTTAACGGGGAGGCTCTGTGGCCCCCGCCGATGTGGTTGATGAGACAGGCTGGCCGGTTCCTGCCCGAATTCCGCGCAATGCGCGCTCAGGCGGATTTTCTGACCCGTTGCATGACCCCCGATATTGCAACGGAACTGACCTTGCAGCCTATCCGCCGCTTTGGCATGGATGGTGCAATCCTGTTCTCGGATATTCTGATCCTGCCGTGGGCTATGGGCCAGTCCTTGGAGTTTGTGGAAGGAACAGGCCCCGTGCTGGGTGCAATCCGCTCCGAACAGGACCTGAATGCACTGGACCCGGCCCGCATTGCGGAGGCAACCGCCCCTGTGCTCGAAACCCTTACTCGCCTGCGTAAGGCAGTGGATGGGCCAGACAGCATTGGTGCCGCCAAGCCGGGAGCCACAACACTGCTTGGCTTTACCGGATCTCCGTTTACGGTCGCGTGCTACATGGTGGAAGGGCGTGGTTCACGCGAGTTTTCTGTAACGCGGAACATGGCTTTTTCCGAACCTGCTCTGTTTGACAGGCTTATGGCCCTGTTGACGGAAACAACAGCCACCTATCTTTGCGCCCAGATCGAAGCCGGGGCGGAAGCCGTTATGCTGTTTGATTCATGGGCCGGTTTGTTGCCGCCATCAGAATTCCGCCGTCACGTCATCCAGCCCAGCCGGCAGATTGTGCAGACCATTAAGGCCCGTTACCCGCATGTAAAAGTAGTGGGCTTCCCCCGCCTTGCCGGGGTTATGGCTGCGGAATATGCACGGGAAACAGGTGTGGATGTTCTTGCACTGGATACCGGGGCCGATATGGCAACCGTGCGCACAATGGTGCCAGAAACATTGGGCCTGCAAGGTAATCTGGACCCTGTGGCGGTTCTTGCTGGGGGCGAGGCCATGCGGCGTGAAGCCCTGCAGGTGCGCGAAGCCGGACGTGGGCGCGCCCACGTGTTTAACCTCGGGCACGGCGTTCTGCCGCAAACACCTGTTGAGCATGTGGCGGACCTTGTGCGGACAGTGCGGGAAACGGCCTGATGTCTGCGGCTCTCTCACAGGTTTTTCGCGGTCCACTCAGGCTGGTCATTTTTGACTGCGATGGTGTGCTGGTTGATAGCGAGGAAACCTGCTGCCGCCTGTGTGCGCAGGCGGCGCGGGAGGCCGGGTGGAACGTGCCAGACACTCTGGCCGTTCAAACATTTTCTGGCATGTCGTTAGCAACCATCCAGCCCATGATTGAACAGAACGCTGGCAAAAAACTTGGTTCCCAATGGGAGCCAACAATGCAGCAGCGTTTTGTGGCCGCCATGAAGGAAGGTGTGGAACCCATAGAAGGGGTGCATGCCATGCTTGATGCGGTGCAGAAGCTGGGTATTCCCGTGCGTGTTGCATCCAATTCTTCGTGCGAGGAAATGGATGTAAAGTTTGAAAAAACCCGTCTTTTTCCGTATTTTGAGGGGCGTATTCACTCCGCGCGGGATATGGGGGTGCCCAAACCCCGCCCCGATGTTTACCTTAAAGCCGCGCAGGCTCAGGGTGTTCTGCCGTGCGAATGCGTGGTGCTGGAAGATAGTGACCCCGGGGCAAAAGCCGCAGTTGATGCGGGCATGGCCTGCGTTATGCTCCGCGCACCCGAAAAACCCGTTCCAGATTGGAAAGGGATTGAAAGAATAAGCAAGTTATCTGATTTTCCACATATTCTTTCCAATCTGGTCAAGGTCACATCATAATGGTTTTTGACGTGCTGCTTCCGTGGGTCAGGTGGTTTGTCGCCTTTCATATCATGTCTGTTATGGCATGGATGGCGGGGCTGTTTTATCTGCCGCGGCTGTTTGTGTACCATTGTCAGGTCAAGGTCGGTACTGCGGAAAGTGCGCGGTTTAAAACCATGGAACGCCGGCTGATCAAGGCTATTATGGTGCCAGCCATGTGTTCCAGTCTACTCTTTGGTGTTCTGCTGGTTTTAACACCGGGGTCAGTCGACTGGAGCGCTGGCTGGTGGCATGTAAAACTGTTGTCAGTGCTGCTGATGTTTGGTTTTCAGGGGTTTTGTGGCCGCTGGTACCGGGGGTTTGCACAAGACAATAATCAGCATTCTGAAAAATTTTACAGACTGGCCAATGAAGTACCAACAGTCCTGATGATGATCATTGTGATTATGGTTGTTGTCCGTCCGTTTTGAAAAATAATATAATAGATTGGTATTTCATATATTATCGTGTCAGGTCATGGTTTGTGGCTGGTCAGAGCAGGGTATGAATTTGCGTTTTATGTAAATCCTTGTAACCTTGCATAAAGGTTCTGAAAACACGGCAAAAACATGGAATATTTTTTGCCCATCTGTTTGAATTGTTAAAATTTATAAAAATAAAATATCAGGGAGAAGACGTCATATGTCCTTAACTGTGCGTTCCGTTGCAGTGTTTTGTGGCTCCCGGATGGGGGACAAACCAGTTTACCGCCAGACAGCCGAACTGGCTGGCAAAACACTGGCCGAAAAAAATATCAGATTGATTTATGGTGGCGGGGCCAATGGGCTTATGGGGGTGGTGGCGGATGCCGTTATCAAATTTGGTGGGGCTGTTACCGGGGTTATTCCCGAGTTTTTGAAAACCCGTGAACGGATGCATGATCAGGTTTCCGAACTGATTGTTACGGACTCCATGCATGCGCGTAAGCAGATCATGTTTGCGCAGGCTGATGCATTTTGGATTCTTCCCGGTGGATTTGGCACTTTTGATGAAACAATGGAAATTCTGACATGGAAGCAACTGGGCCAGCATAAAAAACCCATTCTGTTAGTGAATGTGGATGGGTGGGGCGATGCCATGGTCGCCATGCTGGATATAGCGGTTAGTCAGGGTTTTGCTTCTGCCGAGGCGCGGGCTCTGTTTCAGGTTGTGCCAGATGTATCGGCTGCTCTGGCCTGCTCCACCCTGTCTGATCAGGTTAACGATCTGCCTATGTCCGCCCTTTAAGGCTGGGGGTTTATGCATTTCCTCTCTTGCTTATACAGCAAGAGAGATGTATAGCGCATTCAGCCATTACGGAGTGTAGCTCAGCCTGGTAGAGCACTGTGTTCGGGACGCAGGGGCCGGAGGTTCGAATCCTCTCACTCCGACCATGGCATTTCCTAAAAAATAAATTTTCCCTGTTGGGGATAGCCGTAAAGGCGCTCTGTTTTTGTGTGCCAAAAACAGTAAGACTGTTTTGCAGTATGATACCTGTTTTCAGTCATGGGGTGCCTGTCAGATAAGGCATTGGACAAGACTGTTCAGGCCATAAAAAACCCCCTGATGGCTCAAAGTGGCACATCAGGGGGTTTTGTTTGTCACTCAGGTGGTCAGGCTCGTTTGGCGATTGGCGGATAAGGCCCATCCACCACAGCATTTGCGGCAAACAGGTTGGGCTGCGCATCATGCACATGCCCGACCAGAAGGTTTTCCCAGCGGCGCATATCTGCCTGTCGGTCGGCCTGAATACCTTTGTTGAGTTCTTCAAACTGCAAGGCAGCAAAAGACCCCAGAACAATGCTGGAAACAAAAGCAGCTCCGGCTACCAGACCGGGGAGCGAGAACGCATAGTCCGACCATTGTTCGGACTCAGGCAGGGATTGCCACAAAAAATGCGACAGGGCGGAATTATCGGTAAAATCCTGCCAATGCACGGCCAGACCTGCGTGAAAAACCGAAAATTTGAGTCCGCACGTCATAAGAATAAAAGTGGAGCAGATAGCAAGGCTCAGGGCGGCGAGCCAGAGCGAAACGAATGTTGCTTTTTTCCATGCCATGTTTCCGGCCTCCTAATTTTGGGTTTGTTAGGGGGCAAAAGCGGAACGGTGTATGGAGACACCCCGCTTTCTCCATTGCTTAAATAGTATATCAGGTATTCAGTATATGCAAGACAAATCGCGCGCTCCCAGCTTTTCTGACATACCAAAAAAGAGGGTAGCGCACGCTGGAAAGCATTCCTGGTCATGCCCATTTTTAGGACATGATTTTCTTGTCTGCTAACCAACAGGCAAGAGTGGGGGACGTTGGAATGAAGCAGACAAGCAAGATACAAATGGGCCTGTTAGCCGTGCTGCTGGCGGGGGCTAATTTTTCTGTCACCCATGCGTATGCACAACATGGTGGTGGGCATTTTGGAGGTGGTCCCGGTGGGGGTGGCCATTTTGGTGGTCCAGGTGGTGGCTGGCATGGCGGTGGCCCCGGCGGTTGGGGTGGTTGGGGCGGCGGTGGCGGCTGGCACGGTGGTGGCCCCGGTGGGTGGGGCGGCGGCTGGGGTGGTTATTACGGCGGTTGGGGCTACCCATACTACTACGGTGGTTACGGGGGGTATGGCGGATATGGTGGCTGGAGCCCGTATTGGGGGAACCCATATTGGAGTCCCTACTGGGCTGGTTGGGGCTGGGGGTGGTCCATGCCATACGCCTATGGCCGCATGGCTGACGTAGAGACCTATGGAGGCACCTCCGCACAGTATGATCAGGCCCCTCCACCACCCATGCCAGAGGGAACACCGGCCCAACAGGGAACAGGGCAGGGCTATTATGCACCACCATCCTATTATGCCAGCCCTGACTATGGGCAGTATCCGGCAACAGGTCCGGCCCAATCTCCCCCCCGAACAATGCAGGGGAGCGATGGCACCGCAATGTTTAATTGCAAGGATGGCTACTTTTACAACAATTTAACGCAGAACTGCGATAAGCGGTAAGGTCATAACCATTGGTTGCCGTTGCCCTGCCGGGTTTTGGCAACCAGCGGTCGTGATCAGGCCTTTGTGGAGAGTTCCACGCCTTCAAGCTCCAGCAGCCATATTTTATCGTCCACGCCACCATCCCCTGAATACCCACCCAGACCATTGCGTGCCAGCACACGGTGGCATGGAATCAATACGGGAATAGGGTTGCGGCCAACAGCCTGCCCTACGGATTGGGGGCTTCCCCCTACTTTTTGCGCCAGTTCGCCGTATGTTATGGTTTGACCAACTGGAATAGTCTGCAAAAAAGCCCAGACTTTTTTCTGGTATGCTGTGCCATAAGGTTCCAGTGGCAAGGGGAATGCCCCGAGTGCCGAGGGGTCATCAAACCATTGGTCCAGCCATTCTCGGGCTTGGCACAGGAGTGGCGTTTCGGTCTGGTCTCGGCCCCAGCCCCAATCCAGAGAAATGATTTTTCCATCTTCTTCAGACAAGGTAAGCGGTCCCAGAGGAGAGTGGAGGGAAAGCTGGGGCATTGATCGGGCACTTTCTGGATAAAACTCAAGTGGAATGGCGCAAAAGCAGGTAAGGGGCAGCCTTACTGGCGGCATATACCCCATATAGTCCGCTTTTTATCATTTTTTATATCTACGTTTGCGGACAAAACTACACTAAAAACGCTTTGTTATCGTGAACAGAACAGTAAGGAACAGAGCACTGTGGGGTATCAGGGGGAAGACACGATTTTTGCTCTGTCTACAGGGGTAGAGCGCGCAGCCATTGCCGTTATGCGCGTGAGCGGCAAAGGCAGTGCAGACCTTCTGGCAAAGCTCTGTGGTCCATTACCTCCGCCACGCAAGGCCGTTCTGCGCCGGGTTTGGCAGCAGGCAGATGTGCAGGATACCTTGCTGGACGAAGCCCTTGTGCTGTGGTTTCCCGGCCCCAAAAGCTATACGGGGGAGGACGGGTTTGAACTGCACCTGCATGCAGGGCCAGCCATTATTCAGGCTGTTGCCCATGCTCTTGTCATGGGGGGCGCACGCCCGGCGGAAGCTGGTGAATTTACACGCAGAGCCTTTACCAATGGCCGGATGGATCTGGTGGAGGCCGAGGGCATAGCTGACCTTGTGGCCGCGGAAACAGAAAGCCAGCGCAGGCAGGCTTTGGCGCAGGCCGATGGCGCATTGAGCCGTGTTTATGAAGGATGGTCAGAGCGGTTGAAAAAGCTTCTGGCGTTTCAGGAAGCCTTGATAGATTTTCCCGATGAGGATCTGCCTCCCGAGGTAGAGGAGGAAATCCGCTCAGGCATTCGCCAGCTTATAAGCGAAATGCAGCAGCATATTGCAGATGGCCAGCGGGGGGAGCGTATTCGGCGGGGTGTGGTTTTTGCCATTACAGGCCCCCCCAATGCGGGCAAGTCAAGTCTGCTGAACTGGCTGGCCGAACGGGATGCCGCCATTGTTTCTTCCATTGCAGGCACAACGCGTGATGCGCTGGAAATTGTAGGGAGTCTGGCAGGGATTAAGGTAACATTTGTCGATACCGCAGGCCTGCGTGAAACTGAAGATGAGATCGAAGCCGAAGGCGTGCGCCGCGCTTTGTTTCACGTGAAACAGGCAGACTGTGTTTTACAAATGTTTGCGGCCCCCGATGTGCCGCAAAGTGTCTTCCCCGGCGCTCTGCTGGTTGGGAACAAGCTTGACTTGGCGGACCTTCCGGCAGAGGTAGAGGGCGTTCGCGTTATTCCGGTCAGTCTTAAAAACGGTCAGGGACTAAAAACCCTGCGCCAGATTCTGGAAGACAGGGTGCAGGCATTAACGGCATCATCCACAGGTATGCCGTTGCTGACCCGCGCACGCCATAGTGCTGGTGTACAGGATGCCTGCGCCAGTCTGGAGGAAGCTCTCCGGCAGGAATGGCCGGAAGTGCGGGGCGAGGAACTGCGGTTGGCCATGCGGGCTTTGGGGCGGTTAACCGGACACGTAGGGGTAGAGGAACTGCTGGATGCCATTTTTGGGCAGTTCTGTATTGGCAAATAAGACTGTAGTGCAGGGCATGTGGGTATGATGGGGTCTTACGATGTGATTGTGGTTGGGGGTGGTCATGCGGGGTGCGAGGCCGCAGCCGCAGCCGCACGGTGTGGTGCCAGAACACTCCTGCTGACACATAATAAAAAGACGGTCGGCGCTATGTCCTGCAACCCTGCTATCGGGGGGATTGGCAAAGGCCATCTGGTGCGTGAGATAGATGCACTGGATGGGTTAATGGGCCGTGCGGCGGACCGTGCGGGTATTCACTTCAAGCTTCTCAACCGGTCCAAAGGGCCAGCAGTGCAGGGGCCGCGTGCGCAGGCAGACCGTATGTTATACCGGCAGGCCATACAGGACCTGCTGGCCCAGACACCGGGGTTGGATATTGTAGAAGGTGCCGCCGCCGATCTGTTGTGCCAGAGTGACGGGCGCGTTAGCGGTGTTGTCTGCGAGGATGGCAGGCAGTGGCAGGCTGGTGCTGTTGTACTGACAACGGGCACGTTCTTGGATGGCGTTATCCATATCGGGCACAAGTCACAACCCGCCGGACGGATAGGCGAGCAACCCGCTATTGCTCTGGCGCAACGCCTGCGGGCTATGAACCTGCGTATGGGCCGGTTAAAAACCGGCACTCCGGCAAGGCTTGAGCGGAAAAGTATTGATTGGAGCACTTTGGCTGAAGATAAAGGGGACGCTGTGCCCGAACCATTCAGCCGGATGACGCAGGCTATTACCAACCCGCAAATGGTCTGCGGCATTACGGCCACCACGCCCAAAACGCACGATATTATTCGCGAGCATCTGCACCTGTCCGCCGTATATGGGGGGGGTATTTCAGGCCGTGGTCCGCGCTATTGCCCATCGATCGAAGATAAAGTCGTGCGGTTTGCGGAAAAAACCAGTCATCAGATTTTCCTCGAACCCGAAGCCTTGCCCGAGCATGAAGGGGGAGATCTGGTTTACCCCAATGGTATTTCCACCAGCCTGCCTGCCCATGTGCAGGATGCCATGATCCATACCATCCCCGGTCTGGAGCGCGCGGTCATCGCACAATACGGCTACGCGGTGGAGTATGATTATGTTGACCCGCGTGAGCTTACAACCTCGCTCGAACTGCGCCAGTGCCCCGGTCTGTTTTTGGCCGGGCAGATCAACGGAACAACAGGCTATGAGGAAGCCGGGGCGCAGGGGCTTCTGGCCGGGGTCAATGCCGCGCGTTGTGCTGGTGGGCAAGCCCCCGTCAGTCTGGACCGGGGGAAAGCCTATATTGGCGTTATGGTCGATGACCTGACAACGCAGGGTGTAAGCGAACCCTACCGTATGTTCACATCCCGTGCGGAATACAGGCTGACCTTGCGGGCTGATAATGCCGATATCCGCCTGACACAGCTAGGCATGGACTGGGGGTGTGTGGGGGCGCAGCGTAAGGCGGTTTTTGAGCAGGAACTGGCAGAAATTAACGCAGCAACCGAGCGCGCCGGAGCCGAAGGCTGGCAACCGCAGCAGCTTGCCAGCGTGGGCATGAAGGTCGCACAGGATGGCAGGCGCAGGACTTTGCTGGAGGTTCTGGGCTACGGGGCAGACCTGTCTGTTGTAGAGCAGATTGCTCCATGGTTCCTTGGTGTGCCTGAACGTGTGCGGCAGTATGTTACCACGCAGGCGCGCTACAGTGGCTACCTGACCCGCCAGAACAGGGAAATCAAACAACTGGAAGCCGAGACGGAAATCCGTTTTCCTGCGCAAATGGATTTTGCGGGCATAGGGGGGCTGAGTTCAGAAATGAAGGAAAGGCTGGCGCAGGCCCGGCCAGAAAGTTTTAGTGCGGCACAGCGTATTCCCGGTATTACGCCATCAGCCCTCATGGCTATTCTGGCGTATTTGCGCAAAGGTCAGGAGCACACCCATGCAGGCTGAGTGCATAACTGTTTCACGTGAAACAGAAGAGCGTTTGCAGGCCTATATGGCTTTGCTCCAAAAATGGAACGAGCGGATCAATCTGGTCTCCCCCAAGGATATGGATAACCTGTGGGAGCGGCATATTCTGGATAGTCTCCAGCTTGTACCTTTGGTAAAAGGGCGCGAGCGATTTGTGGATATGGGGTCGGGGGGTGGTTTTCCCGGCATTGTGGTTGGTATTGCGGCTAATATTCCGGGGGTGCTGATCGAATCGGATCAGCGTAAATCCGCGTTTTTGCGTGAGGCCGCCAGAGTAACGGGGGCGCCACTGACCATTCTGCCGTGTCGGCTGGACAAGGCCGATGTTGTTCCTGCTCCCGTGGTTACGGCGCGTGCGCTGGCCCCGCTGGACAAGTTGCTTGCATGGGCGCGCCCGCTGTTGGCGCCTAATGGTGTTGGCCTGTTTCTAAAGGGACGTCAGGCTGAGCAGGAAATTGAAGACGCGGCAAAGACATGGACGTTTGATGTCCGGTCATGGCCAAGCAAGACAAGCCCCGATGGTGTTATTCTGGAAGTGAGTAATTTTAATCGTGCAGAAGGCTAACAAGAACAGAAAAGACTGCTGCATTTTGGCAGTAGCAAACCAGAAAGGTGGGGTGGGCAAAACAACCACGGCCATCAATCTGGCCGCAGCTCTGGCAGCCGATGGCGCCCGTGTTGTACTTCTGGATCTGGACCCGCAGGGCAATGCCTCTACAGGCGTTGGTGTCAGCTACGATGCCAGAAAAGGTGGGGCTTATGCTCTGCTTATGCATGAAAAATCAGCACAGGATATTCTTCAACCGACCGAGATTGAAAACCTGTCGGTCATAGCAGCCAATACGGAACTGGTCGGGGCCGAGATCGAACTGGTTGAAACTGAAGGCCGTGAATACAGACTGCGCGAGGCGCTAGCCCCACTGGCACAGCAGGCTGACTATATTATTATCGACTGCCCCCCCAGCCTTGGCCTGCTAACCCTGAATGCGCTTGTGGCTGCCCATGGTGTGCTGGCCCCATTGCAGTGCGAATTTTTTGCGCTCGAAGGGCTAGGGCATTTGGTTAAAACGATTGGTCATGTGACCAAAAACCTCAATCCCGGCCTCAAGGTCGCGGGCATAGTGCTAACCATGTACGACAAACGCAATAATTTGTCCGAACTGGTTGCAGCCGATGCACGCAGCTTTTTTGGCGATGATGTGCTTGAGACCATTATTCCCAGAAATATTCGTATTTCCGAGGCACAAAGCCACGGCCTGCCGGTCATGACCTACGACCCACGCGCAACCGGGGCAACAGCTTATCAGGCGCTTGCCGCCGAAATTATGAGGAGAACGGCATGAGCGCGCCCCCACGGAGCAAATCTGTGCCTCGCCCTAAACTGGGGCGTGGACTTGCCGCATTGCTAGGGGAGGCCGCAGGAGCCTCCACCAGTGGCAAAGGGACTGGTTCTGAACAAAAGGGTGGAGCGGTGAGCATTCTTCCGGTGGAAGCACTTGTGGCCGGGCCGTTTCAGCCACGGCAGGATATGGAACCAGCGGCACTGGAGGAACTGGCGGATTCCATTCGCGCTCGTGGCATATTGCAACCCATTTTGGTACGCCCCGATCCGAACAAAAAAGGCCAATACCAGATTATTGCAGGCGAGCGGCGGTGGCGGGCAGCACAACTTGCCCAGTGCCACGAGGTGCCGGTGCATGTGCGTGACCTGAGCGAAGCCGATGCCATGGCCGCCGCTCTGGTTGAAAATCTTCAGCGTTCGGACCTTAATCCGGTGGAAGAGGCGGAAGGCTTTAACCGCCTGATGGATGATTATAGTCTAACGCAGGAAGATCTGGCCAAAGCCATTGGCAAGTCCCGGCCGCATGTTGCTAACACGCTACGCTTGCTCAAGCTGCCAGATGCCGTGCGGGCAGAGCTTAAAAAAGGAACACTCTCCGCAGGGCATGCCAGGGCGTTACTGCCGCACCCTAACCCCATAGCGGCTGCGGCTGAAGTTATTGCCAAAGGTCTATCTGTTCGGCAGACGGAAACTCTGGTGCAAAAAGCACTGGAACAGCAGAATGGTAAACCGGCGGTAAAAGAGAAAAAACCTCAAAACCCGGAAATCGCAGCGCTTGAGCGTGATCTCGCTGGCCGGTTGGGGCTAAAGGTTGCGGTTAATTTTGATGGGCGCAAAGGTGGTTCTTTGGAAATCCACTATAAAAGCCTCGATCAGTTGGACACAGTTCTGGCTTTGTTAAAATCCTGAATTTTCAGGCTTGTGCTTGGGAAAAAGGGGTGGTAAAAAGCCTCCACTTCAGTCCAATGGGCTGTTGGGGTGCATAGCTCAGTTGGTAGAGCAGCTGACTCTTAATCAGCGGGTCCAAGGTTCGAGTCCTTGTGCACCCACCAAGCTTTTCCTTAGCTTCTGGTGGTTTTCAGGTTTCAGGCTGGCAGGATGCCCAGCTTGGCGCTGATGTATGGAATGGCTTTTTCTGAGCCAATCAGACCTAAAAATATCCTCCCACTCCGGGTCTCATTCAAGCTAAAATAAGATAGCCTTCATCTGAATTGCATTGTGCAAAATGGTGGGCATATTTATGCACGTCAATTTTTGTTGGATAGAGTATCGACAAAGCACATGGGGTTTTTATTTTTGTATCCGTGTGTAAAAGTAAAACTCAGTATTTAAGAATATCAATATTAGAATAATTTTATTTCAAACTAGCCTCAAAAGCTTTGTAAATCTGGCCATCTTAAATGGGCCAAGGAGGCTATCGCAAGATAGATGCTGAGCGGGCGATTTATCAGAATGCAGGTCATTGTCTTAATTGTAACGTAACCTTGAAACGACTAAAAAATATCTATAGTAGGAACACCGAATAAAATCTTCAAAGCAAAAAGAAAATTATGTCAAAAAAAGCAAACATGATTGTAAGGGTTATGAAAACTAATATTTTTAATCCTTATTTATCTGCATGCTTGTTGGCGATCATATCAATAGTAATTTTTTTCCCGGGTTTCATGAGCTATGATTCATTTAGTCAGTATGGACAGGCCTTAGGCAGGGAACCACTTACAGACTTTCATCCGCCCGGAATGTCCTATCTATGGAGAAGCATGTGCCTGATTGTAAAATCGCCGGGCACACTGCTGATATTTGATCAATTTGTCTACTGGGGCGGAATTGCCATTTTCGCATATGCTGTTGCTATTCGGACGTGGGTACAAATACTGCTTGTTTTAATAATAGGGTTTTGGCCACCGCTTTATATCATATCATTGCATCTCTGGGCCGATGTTGGAATGATGAGTTTTCTGGCCCTTACGGTTGCTTGTCTGGCAGCGCATTGTAAAGATAAGAAAAAAATCTGGCTATTTATAGCAACAGGATCATTATTTGTTGTCATGGCTTTTCGCTATAACGGCATTACAGGTGTTTTGCCGTTATTGGCTTATACGGCTTGGTGTTTTTCGGGGTATTCCTCGGCTCGAATACAATCAACAGTAAAAACTTTTTTTGCCTTAGCTCTTGCTTTCATCTTGGGTATTCGGATTATCAGTATTGGAACACAGCATGTTTCGGCACTGAACGTACCTATGGTGTGGGATTTGTCTGCAATCAGTGTGGCTGAGAATAAGGATTTATTTCCCGACTACCTGAACAAGACACCCGGCCCAAATTTTATGGGGCGGGTGCGCGAGCATTGGAACCCGAATGTTGTAGAACTTTTTGACGTATCCCCTTTTGTTGCGCGGGAAAAGGAGCAGGATTTCCATAAATATTGGGCCACCACAGTCTTACATAATTTCCGTCCTTATATGGCACATCGTATGCATGTGGCGTGGTCTTTGCTTGGCCTTACGCATAGTATTCATGACCCTTATCATAAGGCCGGGATTGATAAACCGAATATGTTTGAACTGGATTTTGCCAATCCAGAAGTCGTCAGGCACCGTATGATGCCTTTGTTTCAGAAAGTATCAAGTTGGCCTGTCTACCGCGTATGGCTCTATTTTCTTTTGGCATTTATCATAATTTTTCAATACCTACGGAAGCAACGTCTCTCGTTTGTTTCTGGCCGTTTTGGTCCCTTGCCTGCTATCACGGCTTTGAGTGGGGTTATGGTGGAATTACCCCTTTTTATTGCCGCACCGAGTACTGAATTTCGGTATTCAATTTGGATGGTCTTTTCTGTTTTGCTGGCTGTGGTCATGCTTGTATCTGAGCGTATTTCTTTGCAAGGGCTGCCACTCAAACCATTATTTGTCTCTCCGAAAAACGGAGAGAACACATCACACAATATGTAAGGTTACACGGCCATGCCACAACAGGGCGTTCACTTTGGCCGTGAGATGAGTGCATGATGGACCCTACAGGCTTACCAGTAGTGTGCGGAAAGCGTGCTGTACAGTGTGCAAAGAGAATACAGCATAAACAAGGCGAGAAAAACGCGCATCAAACACGGCTTGGCTAAAGCTGAGGTTGCATTCTCATTCGTTGCATTTTTGGGCAGGAATGCCGGGCACAAAGCGAGAATCATGAACAGGGGAATAAAATAGCGGCCCTGTAGACCAAAGACATAAGAGGCTCCAACAGGGCTAAAGACCAGATAAAGCACCATAAAGATACCTTCTGTCGTGATTAGAAAAACCCCAAGCAACAGGCTGGTTCTGATTAAAAACTCTTTGTTGCGGACAGATTTTAGCCTGCCGAAAAACGGCCACATGAAGGAAAGAAAAAGAGCGATTTCTCCCAACGTATAGAATTTTTTGGGCAGATTGACATACCCCCAACCCAACATGCCCATGACCTGCCGGAACAGGTGCCCGGATTTAAGGCGTAGGGTGGTCAAAGTCACGTTTATGACCTTGGCTGGAGCGTTCAAAAGATAATGCAACTGTTCAGCAGAAGATGATCCCGGCATCCCTAACAAGGGAACGGATGACTGGATTTGGATCAATGTCCACAACAGGAAAAAAACCAGACCGCCCCCCAGAATGGAAAGAGGCTTTTTCCAGTCTTTTAAGGGGCAGATCAAAAATGGTAGGCAGATAAAAGAAAGATACGGCACTTTTGCTGCGGCAATACATCCAAAAGTGAGGGATAAACCAACAACAAGCCAGTTATTCCAATCTGATACAGGTCTTTTTGCCAACTGAAGCAGAATGCTAACGGCCAGTGCCGTAAGCCCCAGCACAAGGCCATCTTGCGAGCAGGAGGCTTCCAAGCTTACGCAGGCAGGCATAGCGAGGAGAATGAGAAGAAATACTCCCGCATCTCCTGCAATCCAGAGTGCTAACATGCCCAGACAGGTGTTAAGAATAAGACTGCCCGCACGTGCCAGATAAAATGTGCCAAACGGGCTGGCGTTGAGTCTTTGGGCAACAAAAATGCCAGCAGCACCCCCTATATAAGAGGTGGGTGGGTAGACAACGGTATTGGGCATATTGACAAAGACTGGTGGAGTTGACCATTGCATGTCAAATGCCTGAGCCAGTATTGAGCCTGTAATTTTTTCGCCTTTATCCGTGAAAAAAGGCGTGAATGGCTTTGCAATGTCTTCCACCGTTTCAGGCAGATAAGCGCCACTTTGGGTGGGAGAAATGCGAGTGCCAGTCATGCCGCCTTGCGCAACCTGATACGCCCGTATGAAATGGGAAGGTTCATCAGGCACCAAAAAAGGCGGGGTCATAATCAGCCCCACTCCCCCTGCGAACAACATGAAAATTCCATACAGAACAGTTAATGGAATGCTCGCTATTTTTTTTGAAAAATGTGAACAGTTCAATGCGATCACGGTTCTATCCTTAGTTTTGAAATAGGACGCAAGGCTTTGTTTTTGAGTGATAGTGTAAGGAATTCTTTATGGCTATCATAATCCATCAGGAGATTATAACGACCCGGCAGGAGCATATTGGACCAAGTGATTGCAGCGTTAGGGCCGGGTATGACGATCAGGCAATCAGACGCATACGGTATTTATGATATTTCTTTGCTGAAAACGTGACCAACATGATTGAAAAACCATAAATACCAGCATGAATAGAATAGGATCTGGTCCTATTTCTATGGTGTTAAACTAGAGTAAGATTTGGGTCGAATACTTCTTTTAGGCTCTGAGTTTATATCATACGCAATGAAGGATAGTAAAAACTGTGTCCCTACTATAAGGGGCAGCCCAGATAACATAACCGTTCCAGCTGAGGCATATGTATCTGTTTCCAAACTTTCGATCCAATTTGGTATTCCCACGATCAGCCCGATCATAATGAGCAAAATGCCAACAGGAAGTTCAAAAGAGGCAATGGACATATCGCGCAGGTAGTAATTGTAGAATATTCTTTTCAAGGAATTGATAAAATTCTTACGGATAAAGTAAAAAATAATCTGTTTTATGTGTAAATTGCTAACTTCATCACCATATTTTGCATCCATTGGAATATCTATAACGGCTGCCCGCAAGGTATTTAATCTGAACAGCATATCGCTTTCGAAAAAATACCGTCTGCTTATTTTGCCAACAGGGAGCAAGGCCGCAACATCCGCCCGGATTGCGGTATATCCATTGGTTGGATCAAACAGTGACCAATATCCAGACGAAATTTTGGTCATGAAGGAAAGAACCGCATTACCAAAAATACGCATTTTTGGCATGTCTTTCAAACTATCAAGGTTAAAAAAACGATTGCCCTTGGTGTAATCAGCCTGCCCAGAAATAATGGGTTCTATGAATTCTTTTATAAGGGCAGGGTCCATTTGACCGTCGCCGTCTATTTTTACAATAACATCAGATTTGTCTCTAATTGCCGCCTGATACCCCGTTAGAACGGCACCACCAACCCCCTGATTTTCCGTGTGTTTGATAACAGAAACACGGGGATCAGTATTGTGTTGCAGAACAAAGTCCCCCGTTCCATCCGGGCAGCAATCATCAACAACATATATGTAGGATACTTCTGAGCCAATGCTCTGGATAACATCTATAATATGTTTTTTTACTTTATAGCTTGGTATGACAACGGAAATGTTCCATTTTTTATCTTTTTCCATAAAATCTACCTTTCCGGCGCCAAATCTGTGGTGCTTCAAGACGGCGTTGTACTCTAGAAAATTCTAAAAAGCATCTGTTATGCAGAGCCTGTATTTGTCAACCAGCAGCCAAGGAGCAGAGCAGAACTGTGCCGGGCAGGCCACGTAGGGGGAGGTTGGGGCACTATGGCCCTTTCTTTGCCGACCGTGCAAAGGAACGCGTTTGTTATGCCTTCGCTCCCCTGTTTTTGGCGTTAGGGTTGCACAACCCGCTGCCTTTGTTTGAGCAAGATGCACGGGTAAGATTGGCAATCGGCCAGATCCGCCGGGTTATGGCGCTGTTGTTCTGGCAAACAGAGTTCATGAGGTGCGACCATGCGTTTTTCCCTCCTTCTGCTGTCCGCTCTGAGTGTGGCAACGCCTGCTCTGGCGGCACAGTTTCCTGTGACGGCAGAGTTTGCCGCCCAGCCAGCGTTTGCGCCAGCCTACCACGCCATGAGCACTCTGCCTGCCTGGATATCGGAGTTGAAGGCGACTTCGGTCCCGGTTGAAAAAACCAGTATTGATGGCAAGCCCTATCTGCTGGGGCACACGTGCAAGCCCCATGATTGCGCAGCCTACCAGCTAGAGGTGCTGTTTACTCCCGACGGGCGCAAGGCATGGGGTTTTCTGTCTGTTGTTAGCAATGGTGAGTTGTACCAGATGCCGTTAGGTGACCCCACTGCTCCGGTGCTGGCGGCACTCCGCGCGGCTTATGCAACCAACAACCCGGACCAGCCCGGCCACACTGTCGGCAACACTGGCAAAACAGACCCGGCCACCCCATAAAGTAAGGTATGACGGGTTTTCAAAGTGACCTTTTTCCACGGCAGGCTGTTGCGCCACAGGTGGTGGTGCCCGCGGAACTGTGGGAAAAACTTGCGCGTTCGGCGTTCAGGCGGCGGTTCCACCTGAACACGCAGGATCTGGCGTATCTGCGGGAAAAAGGTCTGCCTTTGGTGCTCGAACATGGGCAGGATTTTATTGCCCGGCGGCTGGCTCCGGCTGTGCCGCTTAAGGATGGACGGCAGACACCGTGGAAGGGGCACCCGGTTTTTGTGGCCCAGCATGCCACAGGCACGTGTTGCCGTTCATGTCTGGCCAAATGGCATGCGCTGCCCTCCGGCCGCCGCCTGAGCGAGGCGGAGCAGAACTATATTCTTAGCGTGCTGGCGCAGTGGCTGGCCAGAGAACTGCAACAGCCCCGTGTGCCCCAGCCAGCACACAGGACCGGCAAGGCAAGGGGCAATCAGGCGCGCGGAGCGGAAGGCTGACGGTCCATTAGCAAGGATGTTACGGCTTTTTTGAAAGGGGAGAACCTGTCCGCCATACGCAGGCATCCTTCGCGGATCTGGCGGAAAGGAGGGCCATCGTGGGTGTAGAGCGATGCAATGCCGTTGGTCCCGGCAAACAGAAGAGCTGTTGCCTTGCGGTGCTGGCGTTCGAACGCGCGCAGGGCTGCGGGGGAGCCTGCATCGCCATTTTGGGCAACAGCGGCCAGAACCTGACGGGCCAGTGTTTCCTGCCCCTTTAAGCCCAGATTAAACCCGTGTGCCGTAATGGGGTGCATGCCCACGGCCGCATCCCCCACTAAAGCCAGCCTGCGGGCAGTAAACCTGTGCGCATAAACGCCTTTAAGCGGGTAGACGTGGCGCGTGCTGACCAGCCGCATGGCGCCAAGGCGGTTGCCCACGCGGCGCATGATTTCGGCATTAAATGCCTCCCGCGGCATGTGGGCCAGAGCTTCGATCTCCTGCGGGGGCAGGGTCAGCACAAGGGAGGAGGCCATGCCGTTCACGGGGAGCAGGGCGATTGTCTGCCCTTCATCAAACCATTGCAGTGCAACATTGTGGTGGGGGGATTCGTGCGCCATGCGGCAGACCATCATGGATTTGCCAAAATCATGCACAATGGCGCCAATGCCAGCCCGTTGCCGTGTGGGGGAAAAACGCCCATCCGCCCCAACAACCAGCTTGGCGTTGACCTGCCCACCATTATGGTGAACGGCGGCGTAGTCCTGCCCCTGACGAATGGTCTGCACGGCTGTGCTGGGGAGCAGGGTAATGTTGGGCATGTGCTGTGCCGCAGCAAACAGGGCACGGCGGATCTGGTTGTTGGAGACCAGCCAGCCCAGCGCGTCCACCCCTTCGCCACGCGTATCAAACGTTAGCGGGTGGCGGAAGCTGCCTGTTTCAATCCGTGCTTCCTTGAGCGGGCAGATAACGGCCTGCGGAATATGGGACCATGCTCCGGCCTGCTCCAGCACACGCACGGAGTGGTGGGTCAGGGCGATCTCGCGCCCGTCAAAGCCGGGTTCGGCCCATGTATCAAGCGGGGCGCGCTCCATAACGGTCACACAAAGACCACCACGCGCCATAAGCAGGGCTGTGGCCAGCCCGACGGGACCTCCGCCAATAACCGCAACGTCTGTGTGCTGTATGTCGGACATGGGGGTTAGTCCTTGTCTGCGCCAAAGGTTACAGGCTGGCCGTGCCAGCGCGCGGTAAACAGGGCCGGGTCTGCCCGTTTGGGCGTGTGGGGGGTACCCTCGGGTGTGCCAACAAACAAAAAGCCCGCCAGTCTGGCAACGCCCAGATCAGCCGCCAGAGCGGCATCATCCACCAATGCGCCAGAAACCCACACACCGCCAAAGCCCGTGGCGTGCAAGGCGTTAAGAATGTTCATGGCTCCGGCGGCCACGCACATTTCCTGCTCCCAGAGCGGTATTTTATGCTCGGGGTGCAAGCGCATGCCCAATGCAATAATCATGGGCATGGTGGCAAAGCGGGAGCGGCGTTTTTCAATTTTGGCAGCGGGGGCATCAGGCTCCACGCGCGCCATGGAGGCCACAATACGCTCGGCCAGTGCGGGGCGGTCCGCCCCTTCGATCACAACATAGCGCCACGGCTGGACACGCCCGTGGTCGGGTGCGCGCATGGCTGTGGCCAGAATATCCGTCAACTGCTCGGGCGTTGGGGCAGGCGCTTGCAGCCGGTCGGTGGATGCGCGGGAGAGAAGCATGTCCATAGGCGTCATGATCGGGTGCCTTTATTGCAAAAGGGAGCGTTGCGCGGCGTTACTGAGGAAACGCCGGAAGTGGCCCACCCCCCATGAGATGCAGATGAAAATGCGGGACTTCCTGCCCCGAATTGGTGCCTGCGTTGGTGATCAGCCGGTAGCCGTTTTCTTCCAGCCCCAATGTGTGGGCAATGTGCCCGGCCGAGCGCATGACTTCGGCAATTTCTTCCGCCGGAGCGGTCTTGCTGAAATCCATGAAGGAGACATACGGCTTTTTGGGAATGATCAGCACATGCACGGGGGCTTTGGGGGCTATGTCCTCAAAGGCCAGAACCCATTCGTTTTCAAAAACAGGTTTGCATGGAATTTCGCCGCGCAGGATTTTGGCAAAAATATTCTGCGGGTCGTATGGGCCTTTGCCGGTCACAGCCATGGTGGGGTCAGTCCTGTTTTGTTGTGTCTGGTGTGGGAACGTCCGGTGTTGTCAGGGACGGCTTGGGGCGGGAGGCTTTTTCGGCAATGCCGCTTGTGCCTTCGCGCCGGGCCAGTTCGGCCCAGACTTCGTCGGGGGTAATGCCTGCATTCACCCACATGACAATCAGGTGGTAGAGCACATCTGCACTTTCCCCCACCAGCAGGTTGGTGCGGCCAGCCACGGCTTCGATCAGGCACTCCACGGCTTCCTCGCCAAACTTCTGGGCGATCTTGTATGTCCCGCGTGAGAGCAGGCGGGCCGAATGGCTGACCGATGGGTCTGCATTCTTGCGGCTTTGCACAACATCATACAGCCGGTTCAGCACAGAGGCATCGGCCTCATCGGACGGGGTGGGCAGGTCCTGAGTTTCCGCCACCTTGGTTTTTTTGGCCTTGATGGTTTTTGTCTCGGCTTTGGTAGTGGCTTTGGACGGAGCTTTTTTGATCATGACGTCTGACTGACCTGAAAAGGAGCGGGGGAGGGGCGGACCGGCAGTCCGGCATTGGTCAAAGCCTGTTTGACCTGCGCAACCGTAAACTGCCCAAAATGGAAAACACTGGCGGCCAGCAGCCCGGTCGCCCCGGCCTTGGCGCCTTCTACAAAATGGTCAAGCGTGCCAACGCCGCCAGAGGCCACAATGGGTAGGCGCACGGCCTGCGTTGCCGCGCGCAGCAGGTCCAGATCAAACCCGCTGCCCGTGCCATCGCGGTCCATGGAGGTCAGCAGGATTTCGCCCGCACCGCGTTCGGCGGCCTGTTTGCACCAGTCTATGGCGTCCATGCCCGTGGGGGTGCGGCCGCCATGGGTAAACACTTCCCACTTGCCCGGAGCGCTCTGGCGCGCATCCACGGCCACAACAACACACTGGCTGCCAAACTTGCGCGCGGCTTCGCTGATCAGTTCAGGGCGGGAGACGGCGGCCGAGTTCATGGCGCATTTGTCCGCGCCAGCCAGCAGCAGGCGGCGCATGTCGTCCGTTGTGCGCACCCCCCCACCTACGGTCAGGGGCAGAAAAATTTTTTCCGCCGTTCTGCTGACCACGTCCAAAATGGTGTCCCGGTTTTCGTGGCTGGCGGTAATGTCCAGAAAAGTCAGCTCATCCGCTCCGGCGGCATCGTACACGGCGGCCTGTTCAACCGGGTCGCCCGCATCACGCAGGGAGACAAAGTTGACCCCCTTGACCACCCGGCCATTTTTAACGTCCAGACAGGGAATAACGCGTAGCTTTAGCATCCGCTCAGCACTCGCAGGGCTTGCTTGGGGTCAATGCGCCCATCATACAGCGCGCGACCAACAATAACACCTTCTATGCCCGGTGTGGTGTTGGCTGCTGTGCGCAGGGCGGCAAGGTGGTCCATACAGCCAACGCCCCCGCTGGCAATAACGGGAATGGATACGGTGTTGGCCAGTGCCACGGTCTGTTCGATATCCAGCCCTTCAAGCATGCCATCGCGGCTGATTTCGGTAAAAATAATTGCGCTCACACCGGCGTCCTGCATGCGCAGGGCAAGGTCGGTTGCCTGCATGTCGGACACTTCGGCCCAGCCCTCGGTTGCGACAAGGCCCGAGCGTGCATCAATCCCCGCCACAATGCGGCCGGGGAACGCCTTGCAGGCTTCGCGCACCAATGCGGGGTTTTTGACCGCGACCGAGCCTAGAATAACGCGGGTAATGCCCGCCTCCAGCCATGCGGCAATGGCGGCCATGTCGCGCAGGCCCCCGCCAAGCTGGACCGGCACATGGGCTGCGGCCAGAATGGAGCGCACGGCGTCGGTATTGGCGGATGCCCCGGCAAATGCGCCGTTCAGGTCCACCACATGCAGCCATTCAAAGCCTGCCGCCTGCCATGCCGTGGCCTGTGCGCCGGGGTTGTCGGAATAGACGGTTGCATCGTCCATTTCTCCACGGCGCAGGCGCACGCAGGCCCCGTTTTTAAGGTCGATGGCCGGGTACAGGGTAAGCGGGCGGGAGGGAGGGAGTGTGGTCATGGTGTGGGACTGGCTTCTTGTTCGTTATGGGTCTTGGCGGACTGTATAGGCAGGGTATCATCCAGACATTTGGTCAGGAACAGCCCCGGTACGAGCTCGTCCCCCACCCGTGCGTAAAACGGGTGCTGGCCCCAGATGTGGAACCCGGTTTTTTGAAACAGGGCAATGGCGGCGGTCTGTGTTTGCAGCACATCCACGTTCAGAACCCTGAATCCCATGTTGCGCGCGGCATTTTCCACCTCCTGCAACAAGGCAGCCCCCAGCCCCTGCTCACGCGCGTAGGGGGCAACAAACAGATGGGCCAGAGTGATGCACATGGCCTGCAGTTCGTTATTGCGCGGGGCGCGAATAAGCTGCGCGCCACCCACAATAACCCCGTCCAGCCGGATGGCGAACAGCATACGCTCGGGCACGAGCAGCAGACCCCGAAAATAGCGTTCGAGCACCTGCCGCCCCTGTGGTTGCAACCAGCCAAACCCGCCACCGTCCAGAATGGCGGCATCCACGGATTCGCACAGGGCCTGAAGGTCGTCCTCCTCCAGCGAGAGAATACGTTGAACGCGAGGCACGCGGGACATCAGAATGTGGCTTCCGGTTGCCATGCAAGAAAGTTTGCAAGGATTTTGAGGCCCACAGTCTGGCTTTTTTCCACATGGAACTGCGTGCCCGCCACGTTTGCGCGGCAGACAATGGCAGGCACGCTGCCGCCGTAATCCGCACTGGCGAGCAGCACGGCATCGGTTGTGTTGCGCAGGGCGTAGGAGTGCACAAAATAGCCGTGGGGGGCTGGGCCAAGCCCGTGCGTGAGCGGGTGGGGCTTGTGCAGGTTCAGCTCGTTCCAGCCCATCTGCGGCAGGCGCAGGCCGGGGGCTTCCATGGGGGCAATTTCGCCCGCAATCCAGCCAAACCCTTCTGTTACCCCATGCTCCAGCCCGCGCTCGGCCATAAGCTGCATGCCAACGCAGATACCCAGAAAAGGCGTACCCTTTGCAACGGCCTGCAAAATGGAGTCCTTGAGTCCGGCAATGGCTTCCAGCCCGTGTGCACAATCTGCAAAAGCGCCTTGGCCGGGCAGAATAATGCGGTCCGCGCGCCGGACTTCGGCGGGTTCGTTGGTAATGATAACGGAGGCGTTGAGACCCGAAAGCTCGGCGGCGCGCATGGCGGCACGGGCGGCGGAGGCCAGATTGCCCCCTTCGTAATCAACAACAGCAATGGAGAGAGGCTGGGCCATAAAACCCTCCTGGTTCTGATCCTGCGGAAAACCCTGCTTTCCGCCTATGTGTTGGCAAAAAGCAAGGCCGGTTGTCTGTCTGGCCTACCCCATGTTCAGACCCGAACATGGTTGGATCACATGCGCTGCCAGCGCGTTTACAGCACACCCTTGGTGGACGGAATGGCCCCAAGGGCGCGTGGGTCCGGCTCTACCGCCATGCGCAGTGCGCGGGCAAGGGCCTTGAAGGCGGCTTCGGCAATATGGTGGCAGTTTTTGCCTGCCCGCTGGTTTAGGTGCAGGGTCAGCATGGCGGACATGGCGAACGCGCGAAAAAACTCTTCCACCAGTTCCGTGTCCAGCCCGCCAATGCGGTCGCGGTCAAAGGTGGCTTCAAACGTCAGGAACGGACGGCCGGAAAGATCGACCACCGCCTCGCACAAGGCTTCATCAAGCGGGACAAGGGCCGAGCCGAACCGGCGTACGCCGCGCTTGTCGCCCAGTGCCTGCCGCATGGCCTGCCCCAGTGCAATGCCGGTATCTTCCACCGTATGGTGGCCATCAATATGCAGGTCGCCCTTGACCGTTATGTCCAGATCGAACAGGCCATGCTTGGCCAGAGCGGTCAGCATATGGTCAAAAAAGCCGATACCGGTCTCAACCCGAGCCTTGCCAGTCCCGTCCAGAGTCAGGGCAATGGCAATATCGGTTTCGCTGGTAACGCGGTGAACTGTGGCGTGGCGCGATGTTGTCATGGTCCCAGCTTATAGCCCAAGACCGGGCACAATGCCATTCCACGCGCGGGGGGCAGTTTCAGGTTTCGGGCACATGGTCTTCCAGCTCCTTCAGCCACAGGGTTGCGTTGCCATCGGCTGGGGCGCGCCAGTCCCCACGGGGGGAGAGACTCCCCCCCGCCATAACCTTGGGGCCATTGGGCATGGCCGAGCGCTTGAACTGGCTGGTAGTGAAAAACCGGAACATAAAGACCTTCAGCCATTTGCGAATAATCGGCAGCCCGTAGCTTTTCTGGTCATGCGGCAAAAAGCCCGGTGGCCATGCGCCCTGGGTGGCGTCCTGCCATGCCTGTTCGGCCATAAAGGCTATGCGGGCAGGGCCAAAGCCGTGGCGCAGAACGTAATAAAGTGTGAAGTCATGCAAGGCGTATGGCCCGATTGTGTCTTCCGTGCTCTGGCTGGCCCCAGCGGTTGCGGGGATCAGCTCGGGCGAGATTTCGGTCGCCAGTACGGTGCGCAGGACGGTGCAGACATCAGCCGGGAAGTGGCCCGAGGCTATGCACCAGCGGATCAGATGCTGGATCAGGGTTTTGGGCAGACCCGCATTTACGTTGTAATGTGCCATTTGGTCCCCCACACCGTAGGTGCACCACCCCAGCGCAAGTTCCGACAGGTCGCCCGTGCCAATAACAATGCCGTTGTGCTGGTTGGCCAGCCGGAACAGAAAATCCGTGCGTAGACCGGCCTGCACATTTTCAAACGTAATGTCATGCACGGGTTCACCTCTGGCAAAGGGGTGGTCCATGGTCTGGAGCATAAGGGTTGCGGCGGGGCGGATGTCCAGCGTTGCGCGCGTGATGCCCAAATGCGCCATCAGGGCGTTTGCACTGGCCAGTGTCTGCTCCGTGGTGCCAAAGCCGGGCATGGTGTAGCCCCGTATGGCGGTGCGGGGCCAGCCCAGTTCGTCTGCCGTGCGTACGGCCACCAGCAGGGCGTGGGTGGAGTCCAGCCCACCGGATACGCCAATAACCATGCCCGCCGCCCGGCAGCTTTTCAGGCGTTGCTTGAGGGCCGAAACCTGAATGGTAAAGGCTTCAAAACAGTCCTGCTCCAGCCGTGCGGGGTCTGCGGGCACAAAGGGAAAGCGCGAGAGCGGGCGCCGCAACCCAAGGTCGGCCGTGGGGGGAGCGAGTGTAAATTCTATGGCGCGCCAGAGCGGGTCGGGGGTGCCGGTTATGGCCGCGCAATCCGCAAAGGAGCCAACCTGTGCGCGTTCGTGGCGGATGAGTGTCAGGTCAATATCGGCCACCACCGCGCGCGCACCGGAGGGAAAGCGCTCACTTTCGGCCAGCAACGCGCCGTTTTCAAAAATGGCGGTCTGGCCATCCCATGCCAGATCCGTGGTGGATTCGCCTTCTCCCGCAGCGGCATACAGGTAGGCCGCCACGCACCGTGCGGACTGGGAGAGGCAGAGCAGTGTGCGGGTACGAGCCTTGCCCACGGTAATGTCGCTGGCCGAAAGGTTGGCCAGCACGGTAGCCCCCGCCATGGCCTGCGCGGTGGACGGGGGTGTTGGGACCCACATATCCTCGCAGATTTCCACCCCAAGGCAAAAGCCCGGTACGTCGCGGGCTGTAAACAGAAGGTCCACGCCAAAGGGCACGCTCTGCCCACCTGCAAGTATGGTCTGGCCACGGACTTGCGCACCGGGTGCAAAATGCCGCTTTTCGTAGAATTCGCGGTAATTGGGCAGGTAGCTTTTGGGCACCACGCCCAGAATACGCCCCCGGTGCAGCACAACAGCACAATTATACAGGCTGTTCCTATGGCGCAGGGGAGCGCCAACCACCACCACGGGCAGCAGGTCCGCCGTGGCCCGTGCCAGTGCCGCCAAGGCCTTGTCCACCCCGTTCAATAGCGTGCTTTGCTGGAGCAGGTCCTCAATGGAATAACCGCTTAGCCCCAGTTCGGGAAAAACGCACAGGCCAACGCCTTGCTCCGCACAGGTTTGGGCTGTGGCGACAATCTGCTCGCTATTGGCATGCGGGTCAGCAAGGGTGACGGGTGCCGTGCAGGCCGCCACGCGCACAAATCCCTGATGGTACAGAGATCGGAATAAGGACGGGGTCACGGCTTTCCTTCCTTGCCGGGGGTGCATGGTTCTGTCTAGCAGGCGGGCAAAGTGGCCGCCAAGGGCTGGTAAAGTGCTGCTTTATGACAGATGCGTGCAGGGGCATGAAAAAAAAGCGGCTTTTTTGCATTTTCCCTCTTGCGCGATCACGCGCTCCCCCATAAAAGGAGCCCATCTGATGCGGGCGTAGCTCAGGGGTAGAGCACAACCTTGCCAAGGTTGGGGTCGTGGGTTCGAATCCCATCGCCCGCTCCAGATTTTCCTTAGAAAATTTGGGTCGGTTAGAACAGTCCTTCGGGGCCGTTTTTTGCTGACAACGTCTCATGTGACGTTTTTTGTCAGCACGAGGAAGTGTGCTGTCGGATACCAGAGCGCGTTTTTGGCGTGAGGAATGGCGGGCAGGTCGACGTCGAGGTGGCGGAGAAAACTGTCCTACGTTGGTTTATCGGTGCCCCGTGCCCGTCTCGCTCTCTTGCACAAATCGATCAACCGCCTTGCGTGCTAGATCCAATTGATCACCGGATTCTCGACTAGGCGGGCGCGGCGTACAGGTCCCAGTCGTATCGGTTCCGCTCATTTGACGTCCTGTTGCAAACCCCGACTTTGCCTACCCTCGCCGCAATCGTCATATTCTGGCTGTGATCAGTGAGTGCCTACCCTAATGCTCGCGGTGCCAGTCCGAAAATGTGGTGATATGTCCGGGTTTGTCGCGGCGGATGGATTGCGGTCTGTCGCGCATGAGTTCTCCGTCGTCCGCCGTGCCGTGTGTCGCGTGAAGCGACCAGGATTCAGCGCGTTCATTGTCGAAGACGAAGCCGAACCGGTCATCGAGACGGAAGGTGATGAAGTCGGTCCAGTGCTGTCCGCAGGCGACGCCGTTCTGCACGGTGAAGAAACGGCCCGTGACAACAATTCCGTCATAGCCGTCGAGAAAGGGATCGCATTGACCGCCCTCGTCCGCTTTGAAGATGACCTGATCGTTACGGGCTATTTGCACGAACCGATCGCCGCGCTGCTCGAAGATCAGCAAGGGGCGTGCCGAGGCTTCGCCGTGTGGGGCTTCGTCGTCGCGGCCCAGCGCCACGATTTCGAATCTGCGCTGGGGGTGGCCGGTCAGAAGGGTTTCCTGAGTGAGCACGCTGTATCCGCGTGGCGGGTCCGGCAGCATTGCGGGGGGAGGTGTCTGATCCCTCGCGAGGGCGGGCATCGCCAGAGCGGATATCAGGGCGGGTATCAGAATCGCGCGTCGTTTCTTCACCATTTGTGGAGACAGGGTTAGATGCTGGGCTGCCGCTGCACAGGAGCCCAGTTCCACAGCTTTGGCAAACACCTTCATGCTGGTCAGACGGTCGAGCATTCATCATCCCCGGTTGTTAGTGACGTCGTGTTTGGAGAATTTATCATCAAAAAAAATCGGGAATATGCTCAACCCTTCCGCCGTTCGGCAAGTCTAGTTTCTGAGGGAGGACGTCAACATGCCCGTCTATCTTGTTCGCATGACATCGGACGGGAAGACGTAGGGGCTCGTGCCTCTCACCGGCTGGCTGGCGGCAAGCTTTGCGGCGGACGGTCCGATCGCTCGGACCTGTGCATCCCCCTTGGTGTCAGGGAAGGCCACGTAACCGGCGTCGACGTTAAGCCAGGGGCGTTGCAGGCCCTGCCCCTCGGAGAGACGGAAACCCGTCAGGGCAAGGAAGCGGACGATCGCAAAGGCCACGGGGCTTTCGTCGTTGCGCCTCGCATGTCGCATCGCCCTGCCCAACTCCTTGATCTCGGCTACGCTCAGGCATCGTTGCTTCTTCTTCACGGCTAGCTTGCGGGCACCGCGGGTCGGATGGCTTTCGAGCTTGTCGAAGTGGGCGGCCTGACCAAGGACGCTCTGGAGAGTTCCGACGGCGCGTGTGCAAAGCAATGGCGTGTTCAACAATTATTTGTGCCCGAATTCTCCGGCGGTTCAGTATAGGGCACGGTCTTTTTAATGCGACACAGAAATAATAGAAGTTATGAATTTTTTATGTAAATCCTCATGCATGCCAGCGGGGCAGAGTTGTGTAATAACATTAGCTTTGTCTGTAACATTTTACGAATAAGGCGCGTGTGTCTGGCCGCTCTGGTCCATTGCTCTTGGGCTTCTGGGGAGTGCCTGTGTGTGTCTGCAAAGTCACAGATTCCGTTTTTGCTGTTCCCATCGGCAGGAATCGAAAAAGATATATTTTTTATGTTGGTAATTTTCAAAAAATGTGACTACAAGCCGTAAAGCCTTTTAGGCATATCCGTTCAATAATTATCATGTACAAAATTCTGTCTGAAAGGGAGCCAGTAACTCTATGAGCAAGGCCTTTATTGCAGCAGTGATCCAGGATTCGATCAACTGCACAGGGGTTGCCGCCAATCAGGCAGCGAATGACCTTATCGACGCCATTGTCGTTGAACTTAAGCGCGAGGGTGGGTTTACCCTGCCGTCCTTTGGCACGTTTACGGTCCGCAAAACAAAGGCCCGCAAGGCGCTTAACCCCCGCACGGGTGAGCCGGTCAAGGTTAAGGCCGGTAAAACGGTCCGTTTCAAGGCCAGCCCCAACCTGAAAAAAGCTGTCTGAGAAAAAATCAGGTCTCCCCACTCGGTGTGAGCCGGGGCCTGATCAAGCCGCACCAGTAACATGGTGCGGCTTTTTTTGTGGCTATCGGGTTCTATATGGTCTCGGTTGTAACGTCTTCCAGCCTGTCCAGTCTGCGCAGGCCGGGGAACAGGCCCATCCACACACCAGTTACCACCAGTGTGCCAATCCCCCCCAGTACCACGGCTGCAACAGGCCCCATAACCGCGGCCAGCATGCCGCTTTCAAACTCGCCCAACTGGTTGGAAGACCCGATGAACAGCATGTTCACGGCGGAAACCCGACCGCGCATTTCATCAGGTGTGCCAAGTTGCACCAATGCGCCACGCACCATAACGCTCACAACATCCGCCCCTCCCAGAATGGCCAGCATCAGCACGGATACGGCAATGGAGTGGGACAGGCCGAACAAAATGGTGGCAACACCAAAAACCGCTACGGCTGCAAACATCCATCGCCCGGCATGCCGCCCCAGCGGGTGGCGGGCCAGCACGGTAGCAACCAGCAGCGCGCCAATGGCGGGGGATGCCCGCAAAAGCCCAAGCCCCCATGGGCCTGCATGCAGAATATCCGTAGCAAATATGGGCAGCATGGCCGTAGCCCCACCGAGCAGGACGGCAAACAGGTCAAGCGAGATTGCCCCCAGCATGGTGGGTTTGCGGCGCAAAAAGGCAATGCCGCCAAAAACTGCCGCCAGAGTTGGCCGCTGCCGGGGCCGTGCCGGGTTGGTCAGGACCATGGACCACGTGGCCAGCGCGGCTATGCCAAAGCTGAGCGCGCAAAGCGAATAGCAGACCCCAGCTCCCAGACCGTACAAAAGTCCACCAAGGGAGGGGCCAGCAATACTTGCAACCTGAAAAAGGGAGGACGAGAGCGCCGTTGCGCGGGGGAACAGGGCGGGGGGCACAATAGAGGGCAGAAAAGTCTGCTGGGCGGGCATTTCAAACGCCTTGCAGGTGCCAAATATGGCCACCAGCCCATAAATCATCGCCGCACTCAACTGGTGCGTAAAAGAGGCATAGGCCATGAATGCGGCAGCCAGCAGCGCAATGCTCTGGCTGGTCATAACAATGCGTTTGCGGTCGTGCTGGTCTGCCGCGTGCCCCGCGGGGAAAATAAACGCCATCATGGGTAAAAACTGGGCCAACCCCACAAACCCCAGAGCTGCCGCACTATGGGTGAGTGCATAAACCTGCCAGCCAACGGCCACGGCCTGCACCTGCCCGGCAAAGGAGGACAGGGCCCGCGCCCCGATAACGGCCACCAGACCGGGATGGCGCAGGAGGGAGGGGGGAGCGGCAGGGGTATCGGTCATGGCGGGAGGTGCGTTGGATCCAAAAACAAAAGGGAAAGGGCTGTCGGTGTGGGCATGAAGGCGCAGGACACCCCCGAACACCAATCAAAACACCGTATTGGCAAAAATTACAGCCTTGAGTGTGATCGAATGAGTGCTTTGCACTCCCTCGTATATCGCGGGTGTCCGTAAAAATTAAGGGGCAGGTTAGGCCATTGGGCAGTCCGGGGGAGCGTAGGGGGTATCCTTTGAAGGACTCTCTGCTTTTCCAAATGCTAAAAGCTGAAACACGACATACCCGTTTTTGTCAGGTTGAAGCCGTTGGGTGGCAGTGCAACCTGTTACGGTAAGCTGGAAGCGCTTTGCTATGTTGCTACCCAGCTTGCCATAACGGTCAGGCGGACTAATGGAGAATACGGGTCAGGAATGCGATAACTCCGCTTTGCAACGCGCCATATAGGTTTGGAGACTATCTGCGCCATAATTGATTTTTTGGATGAAATGCTGGATTTCTTCCAAATTGGCATGCCGAATAAACATATGCTGGTAATTGAAATCTATGGGACGCCGCCGCCCAAAAGGTAAGGAAGAAAAAGCGATTTTCATATCCTTTGCAGCGAGGGTGCATTTTTTTTCAGGTGTGACGATGCTGTCATGTGCAAGAATATTGAAATAGTTATTGATAAATTGTGTAACAATCTCGTTTCGGAATATCATAATTCCGGTCTGGATCGGTTGAGGTGTGCCTGTTCCTGTTGGCACTATAATATCCGCATCGGGATAAGCCTCTATTTCTCTTTCAATAATATCATGACCGCAGAAAAGGGAGCCTTGCTCAATAAGCACAGTGTAAGCGCTGCCGTTCGCCAGGCCACACATCAACCCACATAATAAAGTGCGAGACCAACCGCTGAGATGGGTATGAGACTGAGCGGCATGTTGATGGTTACGCAGCATACGGATAACATTGATACAGTCATTTTTCGGGAATTTTGGCTGTATTGGCGAGTTTGCATCAATAATGAAAATTTTTTCTGGGTTTGTGAATTTGTTAATACAATAATACCATAAATCAAAGCATTCAACAGACCGAACAAATTCGTTCCCATATACTTTGTAATCCCGCGTTTTATGATTGGCGTACCAGCCTGTAATCACGCTGTAGGATATGTCTGTATTCGTCATGCCTGTGTAGCCTCGTTATGATACGTAATAAACATTATGCTGTTAAAATCATCTTGCGGATTTCATTTTCTTCAGAAGTATGACTTTTGCCATATATATTTCTTAATACCTTCTGCTTGGACAGTTCAGAGTAGAGAAACTCGCATAATTGTACAATGGAGTTCATATCCAGTGATAAAATATCGCATATGTTATAATGATCTTTTAGCAAAGATATGCCGAGATTAAAGACATCTTTCTGGCAGTTGATGCAGTCAAGCTCATGCGCAGAGCGTGTTTCCTTTGACAGAACAGGGATAACATTCTCTTTTGATAGAATGACATCAGTGACCATTGTGTGGTCTGAATAATTGCACATCTCAAGAAGCGTATTTGAAAAATCCGTACGATCCTGATTAACAATGGAATAAAATGTGCATGACTGTGCTGTTTCCGCCGTTGCTTCATACGCCGCTGCGGCAGGCAATTTGTGCAGCATAAGAACGGGAACATTGTGCAGGTCTAATTTCTTTAGAAAATGAGAAATAGACCAGCCTGTTCCACAAATATCAACAACAAGAGCATCCTGTGTAATAAGGTGCCGCCCATACTCCAGATAATCGTGTGACGGATTTATTTTTGTCAAACGACTGGTGTAAAAATAAATGCTATCAAAAGTTAGCCCAAGCCGCCTGCTTATTTCCGTAAACAGAGGAAGCCACATTTCGCAATCGCGACTGGAAAAAAGAATGGACCGCTTGTTGAGTTTTTCAGCCGCTCTGGCTAGCGCAATGCTTGCCAGCAGGAAAAGCGGAAAATTCAAATTAGCCTGAATCAGCTGAACTGTACGCAAATCCTGATTGGCGTTCCACGTTCTCAGCCGTAATTCGCGGCAGAGTTGACCAAGTTGGGGCGCACCGATCTTGATAAAGATGTCTTCAATTGGGGAGGGTTCGGAAATTTTTGTATGAACAGCGGGAATATTAAATCTTCTGGGCATCTCAATGTCAGAATGAGAGTTATCGCCCAGGTGTTGTTCAATCTTTATTTTGCTTGAGATTTCTGGCCAGATATAACCATCCTTCTTTCCGCTATTGCTGACAATAAGGCCTGTCTTGCGCTGATAACCAGCTTTATCCAGCAGGCTCAAAATCTGCTCTTTGTTCAGATACATATCCGAAAGCAGGAGATCTCCATGCCGGACCTGAGCGATGTTTTCTAAAATTGGAATAATATTGTCATGCTCAATGTCAATTTCCATGCGCTTGACAGGATCCAGAGCGCGCGGGGTGGTCCCCATAAGGCGCGCGATCTCGGTATAGATGGTGTTAAGGTCATGTGGAGCATGCATAACGTTCTGTTCGGCCTGACGCCGAATGGACGCAAAATCTTTAATGCCAGATTTTGCTTCAATCTGGCAAAAAATATCAACGGCCTGAACGCAGCGTCTGGCAATCAGGGTATCAAAGATATCAAACGTACGAATACAGGGACGACCATCCGGGGTCTTGTCTGGAGCTTCAGTCTTATATTCGGACACGGTACGAAGATATCCTTCTCATTAATAATGTAGAATACGGGTCTGGAGTTTTTTATTCAAAGAGAGAGGCGTGTGAATATCAGATTAATATCTGTCCGGGCCTGAAGCTTATACGAATGGCTTTCCATAAAACTGATCAGTTTTTGTGTATTCCCTTTCATAAAATGCTCACTGGGTTCGCACTGTATAATAAAAGGTTTGAAACGTTCAAAATCAATGCTGCTAATAATATCGTAGTCAAGCCCTTCACAGTCAATGGAAAGGAAGTCAACGTTATTTACATTTTCAAGAAGAGTATTGATATGGATATTGGGAACGCGCACATTTTGAGAAATGCCACCATGGCCAAAGAAGTTTCCAAAGCTATGAATATGATCGGGATTGAGGGAAGAGAGTTCGGATGCCTGTGCAACATGGAAGACAAGCTCTGGAGCATGCAGGTTGGAAATTGCACATTGGACGACTGTATCGCGCGGGCGCACTCTTTTTAGATCAGCAATAAGATTGGGATCAGCTTCAATTAAAAGACCGTGGGCTGCATATTTTTTATATAAAAGATAGGTGTTGCTTGCGTATATTGGGTGGTTTGCGCCTATTTCAATATAAAATACATCGCTCATGGAACGCTTTTCGCGAAGCAACTGTGCTCTCAGCAGTGATGAGATAATAATATCTTCACCATCTTGGGAATATGTTTCTGGGCAGCACGGAACATTGTCACTTATTGGAGAATTTTCTAGCGAGTGGAGCTTGTTCTCTTCAAGAATAAACTGATTGCTGATCATTTGTGTTCTCTTTATTGTAAGTGCAGTGTGGCATGCGCAGATGTTATTCCGAAAGCGGAAAATATTAAAAGCCATTTGGCAGTGCAAAGGATCTAGATTAGCAAGATTATAGCGTATCAATCAATTTTTGAAAACCTGCGGCACATCGGGCCTACAGCATGTCAATCAGGCTCAGGGCCTCTTTCTTGGCGCAGTTAAAGAGTGTGTTGTGGTGCACAGGTTCACTTGTGGTGGTGGCCTGTGAGCGGGCACAGTTTTGCTTTGAGCACACCAGATGGAGTTGATCTGGCTGCAATTTTTATTGGTGCAGGGTGTCCCTCGCGTGGCAGAGCGCCGGAGAGTATGTACGTAACATGGAACGGGATTGAGCGGGAAAATGCGCCGAAAGGAGAGGGGTCTTACAAGGCCCTATGCACGCGTTTTATTCTCTGGGACCGCCTGAGCGGGAAACAGACGGCCGCATCGAAAGCCGTGGAGGCGGCCGCTCTCGTGCAACAGGGAAGAGAACCGCCTGTCTTCCGCCGAAGAAGGATAGGGGACGCCTCTATAAAACGCCACCTTGTTGAAAACACGATGACAAACAACAAAGACCAGTGACAGACCGCAACATGATTAAGGCTGCGCTCTCACATTTTCACGCCCCACGGCACAGCTTAGGCAAAGCATAGGGTTTCCATCCAGCTTCTGCGTTGGGAAGGATGGGCGCACCATAATGGAATGGGAAAAAACAGGTTCTGGCTGGGGCGGGAGGATTCGAACCTCCGCATGGCGGAATCAAAATCCGCTGCCTTACCGCTTGGCTACGCCCCAATGGCCTGAACTGCCTGCGCCCCTTTTAAGCTAAACAGGGTTCGGTCGTAAAGGCCGCTTGTTGCTAAATTAGTGCTCTTGTGCCGATATTGTGGTGTTGGCAAAGCTTACGTCCATATCCGCCACGTCATCCAGATCGGCCAGACCGTCCTGAGTGGCGTTTTCGTCTGCCCCGGTGGGGAACAGGCCAAACCGGCCCGCCTTGTCCAATGCCTGATCAAGAGCGGCCATGGTGCTGCCCATATCCGGGCTTTCGTCCTTTTCCCACACGCGCAGGGTATGGGTCCATACAGCGACCAGCATGTTCACGCGGACAAAACCGAACACGCCGTTGGCGTTCACACCCGCGGCATCGGCCATCCAGCGCATGCTTTCCACCGTAGCGCCACCAAGCAGCAGCGTCAGGGCCGGGTCCATGGGCAGGCTGCGAAAAACCGACTGTAGCCCGCCCCGATACTGCTGGAACACGTCCAGCCTGCGCATAAGCAGGTCAAACAGGCGTTCGCGCACCGCACCACAGATCATGTCGTCCGCCAAAGCCACATCATCGGCCAGACGGCCAAGGCGGAGCAGAATACTGGCCTTGAGTGGAAAACGCCTCCGGGCCTCGGGCAGGGGCAGCCCTGCCTCACGGGCTGCCGCCAGCACGGTAACGGAACCCCAGCCCCGGTCCTGAGCCAGTGTTAGGGCAGCCGAGACAAGGGCTGTGTCAAAGTCGTCATTATCCATATCAAAGACCTGTCGCATGAGCGGTAAGGAGCAGGGCGCGCACGGCACCTGAGAGAATGAGGAAAAAGAAATTAGCTGGCCAGTTCGCGGGCGCGGTGCACGGCGGCGGCAATGGCTGCGGAGGTTGTGGCGGGCCACGCCTGCGGGGCCATCATAATTTTGAGCGCTTCGGCTGTGGTGCCGCCGGGGCTGGTCACGTTGCGGCGCAGTTCTGCCGCATCGGTTGGCAGGGTGTGCAGCATGCAGCCCGCGCCATACAGGGTGCCACGGGCCAGCTTGCGGGCGACCTCGGCTGGCAGGCCTTGTTCGACCCCGGCTTTTTCCAGCAGTTCGGCCATTAAAAACACATAGGCCGGGCCACTGCCGGAAATGGCGGCAACGGAGTCGATCAGTCCTTCCTCCTCCACCCACACGGTTTCCCCCACGGCTTTGAGCAGCGCATCGCAATGGGCTTTTTGTTCGGCAGTGGCGTTGGCGGGGGCGTACAGCCCGCTCATGCCAGCACCCAGCGCGCACGGCGTGTTGGGCATGGAGCGGATAATAACCGGGTTGGCCTGTGCATTGGCCTGCACACAGGTTGCGTGCAGGCTGGCAATGGTGCGCCCGGCCATGACAGACAGCAGCGTTGCCTGCCCAAAGCGCTGGGCCAGTTCTGCCAGAACCGGGTCGGCCTTTTGCGGTTTGACCGCAACAATAACAACGTCAGGCGCAAAATCGGCCGGAACGTCCTGTATGGTCCGCACAATACGGTGGGGGGCGGGCAGGTCCGCCATGTGGCGGTCAATAATAACGGAGGGCGCCAAACCGGCGCCAAGCCAGCCTTCAAGCATGGCGCCACCCATTTTGCCGCACCCGACAAGCAGAATGGAGGGAAGGGGGAAATGCTCGGTCATGGTCATGCCTCTCCGTGGCAGTCCAGCATGGCCGAGGCCAGCGCATCCGCCGCACTCAGCCCGCCAGTCAGGAAAAAGCGCAGGGCGGGGTAAAAACGCTCGCACTCGGTCAGGGCGATGTCGATCATGTCTTCAAAAATGTCGGTCGCGGTTTCCGTGCCGCGCAGGAGCAGGGCGTGGCGGAACAGCAGCACCCCATCCTCCGTATCCACGCTAAAATGGCCAACCCAGACCTGTTCGTTGGCAAGGCCGATCAGCTCGTACAGGGCCAGACGCATGTCCGGGCTTACGCGCAGGTCAAAGGCGCAGGTGAACAAAATGGTGCCCAGCTCGGCCGACCACGAAAAGAACAATCCGTAGTCGCACCATCTGGCCGGGGCTTCGGCCGCCATTTCGGTCGGGGTGCAGCGGTCAAAGGTCCACCCATGCCCGGCCATGACCTGTTCCATCAGGTCCAGCGGGTTGGTGGGTGGGGTGGTGGAGCCGGTTGTCAGGGCTGGCATGGCATGACTCCCGTGCCTGCGGTCAAAAACAAAAACGGGACGGTCGCTGGCGCGCGGGTTTTAGTGCGCGCCGTGCTGGTGGCCACCGGTCAGGTGTTGTTCCAGTGCTTCTACCCGGGCTTCCAGTGCGGCCATGCGGCGTTCGGCCTCTTCCTGACCAATACGCGCCTGTGCTGCCAGTTCACGCATGACTTCAAATTCTTCGCGGCGGACAACCTGCAGGCTGGTCAGCACTTCGTCCACACGGCTGCGGACAATGGCGTTCATTTCCTCACGTACGCCGGTCAGTGCGGATACGGCACCTCCGGCAACACCTGCAAGATCATCAAAAAAGCGCGGTTTGTCAGCCATGCGGGGGTCTCCAATCAATCCGTTATGAGCGACCAACAGCCTGTTGCTGTCTGGCGTAGCGCTCTTATGGTCCCGACTTTATAAAGAATAAAGCGCCAGCCGGACAGAGGCCATGCCCCGGATTCCATTTTTGTGGCGCAGTTTATCCGCATGGCGCACACGTGGCTTTCGTTCACACTCCATTGACCGCTTGGGGTCGCGTTCCCATTATTAGAGATAACAGTTGAAAAACCGGAGCGCGCAGCCAACACGCATCAGGTGGGCGCGCCCGTGGTATGGAGACAGCAGTATAATGAGCACAGTCTTGGCGGAGGATTTTTGCAAACCCCGCCTGAACGCACTTTTTAGGGCGGTGGCTGGTTGTGGGCCGCGCACGGTGCGGCCCGGTAACGGTAACAGGATGGGGGAAGGGACGGCTGCATGAGTGATCGCGATCCGTATTCAGTATTGGGCATTGCCAAAACAGCCAGTCAGGATGACATCCGCAAGGCTTACCGCAAGCTGGCCAAAAAATATCACCCCGACCTGAACCCCGGCGACAAAAAGGCCGAAGAGGAATTTAAGGCGCTCAATCAGGCCAATGACCTTTTGTCCGATGCGGACAAGCGCGCGCGTTTTGACCGGGGCGAGATTGATGCCTCCGGGCAGGAACGCCACCCCGGTTTTGGCGGTGGTGGCGGTTTTGGTGGCGGCGGCTTTGGCGGTGGTTTTGGCGGCGCGGGCGGGTTCCGCCCCGGTGGCCCCGGCATGGGTGGCTTTCAGGAAGAAGACCTTAACGACCTGTTCGGCGGCATGTTTGGCGGTGGTGCGCGTGCGCGCCGGGCCGGACCGCGCAAAGGGGCGGATCGCTCCTTCGCACTCAATGTCAGCTTTCTGGATGCGGTTAATGGCGCCACGTCCCGTGTGAACCTGCCCGATGGCGCCACGCTGGACGTGCGTATTCCGCCGGGTATGGAGGATGGCAAGGTCCTGCGCCTGCGCGGTAAGGGCATGCCCGGTGTGCAGGGTGGTCCCGCAGGGGATGCGCTGATTACCGTAACCGTGCTGCCCGATGCGACCTTCACGCGTGAAGGTTCCGACCTGCGCGCAACCCTGCCCGTGGACATCAAAACCGCCGTGCTGGGTGGCCCCATTATGGTGCCAACCCCAACAGGCACGGTTAAGATGAACGTACCCGCCGGGTCCGATACCGGCACCGTGCTGCGCCTGCGTGGCAAGGGTGTGCAGGCCCATGGCGGCAAGGATGCGGGTAATCTTTACGTGCGTCTGGAGGTCAAGGTCGGCAAGGCCGATGCCGCACTGGAAGCGTTTTTGAAAGACTGGACGCCAGAGGCCGCCGTTAACGCGTAACGCTCATCCTCCCACGCGCGCAGGCGTGTGGGAGGGTACGCTCTGGCAGGGCGGCCAGCAGGCCGCCAAGGGGGTCAGGGGTCGTTGCGGTACACCGGAACGTCCACCTTGTGCCCGTTCGTGTTGGTGATCAGGATATGTCCCGCGTTGGGGGAAATCAGGGTCATGGTCATGGTTGTGTCATGCTGGGTGCCCGTCCAGGACGCGCCGCTTTTTCTGGCAAGGCTGAACCGGTTTTCGCCAATGGTTGCAGCAAAAACGTCTGGCACACTGAC
The DNA here is from genome assembly GCF_963921165.1 of Acetobacter zythi. Taxonomy (NCBI): domain Bacteria; kingdom Pseudomonadati; phylum Pseudomonadota; class Alphaproteobacteria; order Acetobacterales; family Acetobacteraceae; genus Acetobacter; species Acetobacter zythi. Next base: position 76,761 of record NZ_CAWUEO010000034.1, on the reverse strand, counting down.
CAGAAGCCTTGCCGCAGGCCCCAACGCCTTGTTGGCTGCAACCGTAAAGGCGGGCACTTCCGCCCGAACGGTCCATGCCCCCATAAAGGTGGCCGTGGGGTAAGTGGTTTCAGCCTGTGCGGGTGTTGGGGTGGGGGCTGCTGTGTGTGGGGCGGCCATTGCCGGAGCGGCTGCCAGCCCCAGCACGGCGGAACAAAGAAGAATATGTTTCATGTCTGCTTCCGTAGCACAAAATAAGGTCCGGTCTATGTGGCGTGTTTGTTCAGGCCGCGTCCAGTGCTGGCACCGAGGGGCAGATACCCTGAACCGCTTGACGAACCCCCATGACAGGACCAAAAAAACAGGACCCTTTTCGGTCTGCATGACAACCACGTGGAGAACAGCATCATGAGTGAGCAGGAAACACAAGGCCGTGTTGACGGGACCGCTCCTCTGCACGATGGGCAGACCCTACCGGCACCGGCCACAAACGCCACCCCGCCCAGCAGCGAGACGGTTCACACGCAAACGCACGAGGCACTGGCTGAGCCGGTGCATGTGCTGCCTGCCTCCCAGCCAGACAAGCCCGCCCCGGTCCAGCACCCGGTTGCCCCACCTGCGCGCGATCCGGGGATGACGTTCAAGGAGTTCTCCCAGATGGCGGGAGCACTGGTGTTTGTTATCTGTTTTGTAGCCCTTGGGCTGCACGCCATTTATTACGCGGGCTACTAAGACCCCGCCCGGCTCATCCGCCGCCTATTCGTGGCGGAGGGTTACCACCAGCACATCGCGGTAAGCGGGGCGGTTGGGGTCTACGGGTTGGACGGGCGTAACACCGTGGTAAACCCTGTTGTCATTCACAACCGCTGTGTCCAGCGGGTTGGTCAGGGTAAAGCTGCCAACCTGTTTGTGGCTGAGGTCGTGGATGGATGTTTCCCCCCGTGCCACGTTTTCCCGCCGGACCATCACAACAAAAACCCAGTCCACGCCATCACGGTGCAGCCCTTCGGGGGTTGGGCAACCTGCCGCATCGGGCCGGGCTTCAATACGGAATTGGTGTATTTCCGTGTGCCATGCGTTGGGCCTGCGCTCGGGCGGGGTCATGTCCGTTATCACGCGCAGGGCCAGCCGTAGGATGGCCATAAGGGCCGGGTGCTCGCCAAGAGCGGGCAGAACGGGCTTGAACCAGCGTTCCACGCCGCCATTAAGCGTATTGTAGTCCCGGCTTTGGTAGTGGGGCTGGTGGGGTTTGCGTGTAATTGCCCCCTCGGTCAACGAGAACGTGGCGTAGCGCCTGCGCCGGTAGCGCCCGCCATCGGCCATGTAACGGTCCATGCCCAGATCGTTCCAGCTTGCGGCAAAGTCCTCCCACCCGACCAGCCCATCGGCCTCCAGCACGGCCCGCATGGCCTGAGCCTGAAGGAAGGCAAAGCCCTCCTCCGCCAAAGGTGTTTCCAGAGTCTGGATAATATTGCCCGCAAGGGTGGCCGCAAAAATAGGCTCGGACATGGGATGGGTCTCTTATTCGTGGGTTTTGGGTGGTGGGGCCTGTGGTGTGTCCGTGGTGGGCTTTTGCACGGTTTTGGCCGGTGCTGGCGCATTCTGCGGCATGGCGGGCATGGCGTCGAGCGCCATGTGCAGCGGCACGTTGGGCGGCGTGGTGGAGTAGCTGGTGGGGGTGTAGAACTTAACACCCGCAGCTGCCATGCGCAGGGCGATACGGCGGTAGAATTCGCGCTGGACCTTCCACTTCATCATCGGGGCGGTTTTGATGATGCCGAGTAGCACAGCGCCGTTCCCATCCGAACTGTCTACCCCCAGATCGGTATAATCGGAGAAGATCATGGGGCGGAAGGTATCTTCCTTGCGCATGTCCTCAATGGCCTTTTGCATGATCTTGACGACCTTGCCCGTGTCTTCGCTCAGATCCAGCGTCTGGCGCACAATAATCTGGTTAAAGCCGCGCGCGGTATTGGCAATGGAGGTCACGGAGGAGAACGGAATAATGTGCAGGTCACCATCAAACGAGCGGACCCGCAGGGTGCGGATGGACAGGTGTTCAACCGTTCCGGCAATGCCGCCCGTTGTTACCCAGTCCCCGACCTGAATGGCGTCTTCCGCCAGCATGAAAAAGCCGGTGATCACGTCCTTAACAAGGCTTTGCGAACCAAAGGACAGACCAACACCCAGAATACCCGCACCCGTAAGCAGCGGAGTTACGTTGATCCCGATCTGGGAGAGGGTGGTCACAGCCACAAAAATAATAATTACGGTAAGCAGCACGGTGCGAATAATGGGCAGCACCGTGCGCAGCCGTGCCGCCCGCGCCTCCTGCGCGCTGGCGGAATAGCGCGAGATCTGTTTGTTCAGAATACTGTTCACAGTCTCCCACGCCAAAGCGGCAATGGTCATGCCAATCAGCAGGCAGGCCGCAGCCCCAACCAGCCGCAGACCAAGGGCTGAGTGGAGGAAAAAGTCAAAGGTAGGAATGCTCCAGCTTTGCGCCACACAGATTGCGGTGGTCAGAATAATGGCAATGGTCATGATCTTGCGCACGAACGGGTAGTAAAAATCCGCCCGTTTTTGCAAGTCGGGGTATTGGGCCTGCAATTCCGGTCCAACGCGGAACAGCCGGTCCTGTAGCCCGTACACCAGCAAAGCCAGCACGCGTGAGACCACAAGGCACAGGAAGGTCAGCAACGTGCCGTGCAGAATCCACTGGTACCCCCCCTTCAGGTGGGCCGCCCAGACAAACCACAGAGCCATGTCCAGAAAAATAACAGGCACCCACCACAGCTTGGCCAGCGTGCCAGCAAACGCCCAGAGGGCATTTTTGCGCCGCCCCGGAGGCGGCTGGAGTGCCCGGGCCACAATATGGCGGATACGCCAGATAAAGGCGGCGATCAGAAGGTGCTCAACCAGCACCACGCCGCGCATCATGGCTTCCACCCCACGTGTGTCCAGATCAAACTCGCGCCCTAGAATGGACAGGCAGATGACAATGGACGGGGCGGCAACCAGCACGTTCCACCAGCGCGTTAGCAGTCGTGCCGTGTCATCTGGCATGGGCAGCAGGCGGATGGCGGGGGAGCGGGGGACCAGAATGGTTTCAACAACCAGGTACAGGCAGCGGGCAATGGCGTAGGCGTTCACGAGTGTCAGGGCCACTGTGCGTGCCTGATCGGTGGAGGTCAGGAACTCCGCGCCAAGGTAGCCCAGCAGCAGGCAAATCCCCACGGGTAGCAGCTTGAGCAGAAAATGCATGGCGTTGTAGGGAACGCGAACAAGGTAGCGCAGGACCTCGTCCCCCCGGCGCTGGTCCGTCTCACGCGTTTGGGTGGTATCGACTTCTGTTGGGGTGTCCGTGTCCGGTGTTGCGGGGGCTGCATCCGTGCTGGGCGGTGTAGCGTTGGTGCGGCTCTGGGCTTCGGACTGCCGGGCCTCGCGCGCTTCCGCCATTTTTTTCACAGCGGTCAGGGGGGTGCGCAGGCCAATGCTGGTTGCGCGCTCCGCCACAAGGGCGAGAGCAATAATCAGAAGGGCGCGGCCAAAGGAATCCAGCAAGGACTGGCGCGACTGCGGGTTCTGAATTTCGTGGCGGAACCATGTGCCCACAGAACCAAGGTCGGTAAACAGGCTGGTAAAGTTGTTGACATACTCGGTGGCGGTATTGCCCAGATCATCCAGTTCCGAATGGACGGAATTGTCTATGACGGCGGGCGAGGCCGCACTTGCCGCGGGCTTGGATGTGGCACCCGCCGGGGCTGGAGGCAGCCCTTTGGCCATGAGCGAGAGTGTTTTTGTAAAGTCAGCGCGCTTTTGCGGGTCGTTCAGCACATTCAGGAGTTGCTGGGCATCCTGCTGGCTTAGCCCGCCCGCCTGTGCCGTGGCGGGGGTGTCTGCCAGAGCGGGAGCATGGGGGAGCAGCCCCCAGCCAAGCAAAAAAACAAAACAGGTTTTGAATATCCAGGAAAAAAAGAAATACCGGTCCCGGCTGTGTGCGGTCATGACCTGCCCTGTCCTTTGCTGAATGGTCTGGGGGTTTTGCGCTACGCGCCTGATGTTGCCCGCAGGGTAGGAGGCAAATCTGGCGGTATCAAGACCGACAACCGGATCAACTGTTATTCGGGCAGGGGGATGGGGTCAGTCGTGGGGTGGAAAAGGCACAATCGGGGCTGGTTTTGTGTGCCGGAGCACCAGAGTGCCCGCAATCATGTCATGCAGGCCCTGTTTGCGCTGGGTGAAGGCCACCATCAAAACCCCGATATAAAGCAGGGGGAAGGACAAAAACGCCTTGATGACAAACCGCAGCAGCGCGCGCAGGTGGGAAATCTGCCCCCCCTGAAGCGAGACAACCTCCAGCCCGAACAGCCGCTTGCCCGGTGTTGCCCGGAACGAGGATGCCTCGAACATCACGCAGTACAGCATGGGCAGCAGGGTAAGAATCATGCCAAATGTATGCCATTCCGACCCCGCATGCAGGTGCGGGATCAGGACAGAAACAGGGCTGGCATGGGGCACGGATGTTGTGGCGATATTGACCACATCCACCGTCTGGCCGGAGGCATCGGGAATGGGCAGTTCTTCCCAGTCCACATTGATCTTGGGGCCAAAAAACAGGCTGAGAATACCTTCGGCCGTGCTGAGAATGACCGCATCAACCAAAAACGCCCATACACGCCACCAGAACCCCGCATAGACCCATATATCGGGCTGCGGTTGTTGTGGCGCGTTCCACTGGCCGGACCCGGCGGGTTGGGGCTGTGGCGCGGCTCCCCAGCCGGGTGGGGGCGTAATGCTGGACATGGTCAGGCTCCCTGGTATGCCGCAGGCTGGCGGATCATCTGCAAAAAACGGAATGCTCAGCTACGGTATGAGCCGTTGATGTCGATGTAACCGTGTGTCAGGTCGCAGCTCCATGCGCGGGCTGTGCCTGTGCCCAGTCCAAGATCAACCGCAATATCAATTTCCTGCCCCTTCATGTGGGCCACCACGGGTGTTTCGTCATACCCTTCGGTTACGGTCCCGTCGCGGGCAATGCAGACCCCACCAATGGATACGCTCAGCGTGTCCCGGTCGGCGGGTTCTCCACATTTGCCAACAGCCATGACCACGCGGCCCCAGTTGGCGTCCTCGCCCGCAATGGCGGTCTTGACCAGGGGGGAATTGCCAATGGCCATGGCCACACGCCATGCGGATTCGTCAGACACCGCGCCGCTTACCGTAATGGTCATAAGCTTGGTAGCGCCCTCCCCATCGCGGATGACCAGCAGGGCCAGCTCCCGCAGCAGGTCATTCAGCGCTGTGCGAAAATCAGCCAGAGCGGGGTCGTGCAGTGCGTCCACCGTATCGGCCACCGGAGCGTTGCCCGCAGCCCCCGTGGCAAAAAGCAGAACCATGTCGGAGGTGGAGGTGTCGGAATCGACCGTAATGCAGTTGAAGGTGCTTTTGACCCCCGTACCCAGCAGGGTTTGCAGCACCGGGGCGGGAAGGGCTGCATCTGTGGCCACAAAGGACAGCATGGTTGCCATGTCGGGCGCGACCATGCCGCTGCCTTTGGCCATGCCCTGAATAACCACATCCGTGCCGTTAATTTGCGTTTTGCGCACGGCTGCCTTGGGGAAGGTATCCGTGGTCATGATCCCGCGTGCAGCCGCTTCCCACCCTGTTTCGGACAGGGCTGCGTGGAGTGCGGGCAGGGCGGTGGTAATGCGCTCGGCGGGCAGGATTTCCCCAATCACGCCGGTGGAGGCCAGATAGACCTCATCGGGTGCGCATCCGGCTACTGTGGCGGTAGCCTGTGCCGTGGCCTCGCATGTCTGGCGGCCTGCGCGGCCGGTGAACACGTTTGCGTTACCAGCGTTTACAACCAGTGCGCGGGCCTGCCCGGTGGGCAGAATGGCGCGGCACCAGTCCACGGGGGCGCCGGGGCATTTGGATTTGGTAAAGACCCCTCCCACCGTGGTGCCGGGGGCAAATTCGGCCAGAACCAGATCGGTCCGGCCTTTGTAGCGGATACCTGCGGCAATGGCGCCAAGCCTTACCCCACGAACAGTGCCAAGCTCAGGCAATGGCTGGGCGAGGGGAGAAACGGGGAGAGACTGCGCCATCTGGCGGTATCCTTGGCAGATTTCAGCCCCGCTTCACATTCAGGCCAGACCTGATGGGCAGCGGGGCTGTTAACGGTTGGAGTATTTTATTTTTTGGGTGCGGCAGAACCAGCGCCAGCGGCGGGCGCATCTGGCAGCGGCTTGCCTGTGGTCGGGTCAAAGCGCACGATTTTTACACCGGAAGCGGCTTTTTCCACGGCTTCACGCACGTATTTCTGGATCAGGGCCTGACGGATCTTGTCATGCACGGCGTCCAGTGTGGGGGTCGGGTCCGTGCGTGTGTCCAGCACCTGAATAACGTGGTAGCCGTACTGGCTCTGCACGGGTTTGGTGCTGATTTCCCCCTTTTTCATGGCAAAAGCGGCATCAGAGAAGGCGGGGATCATGTCGCCTTTTTTGAACCAGCCAAGGTCGCCACCGTTCTGCGCAGCGCTGCCTTTGTCGGTCGAGACTTCGGCTGCCAGTTTGCCAAAGTCCGCGCCACCTTGCAGTTTTTTAATAACGTCGTTGGCTTCGGCTTCGGTCTTGACCAGAATGTGGCGTGCGTGAACTTCCTGCTCGGCAGGTTTGCCCACGTAATTTTCGTTATAATACTGCTTGATGGAGTCATCAGACAGGTGGGGCATGACCTGCTGGGACAGCCACGCATTCTGGAGCGCGTTGTCTGCTGCTGTCTGCATCAGCTTCTGGGTGTCGGGCTTTTTGTTCAGCCCTTCCTTCTGTGCTGCAATCAGGATGGCTTTCTGGTCGGCCAGCTGGTTGATCAGCATGGGGTAGACCAGCGTCGGGGGGAGCTGGCGCATCTGCGGTGGCATGGTGCCCATGGCGTTCTGCACATCGGCAACGGTGATTTTCTCACCATTAACGGTGGCGACAACCGTGTTCGGGTCAGTGGGCTGGGCAGGTGCCGTGGAGGCCGCCGGTGCCGGAGCCGCCGCAAAGGAGGGAGCACACAGCATGGAGGAACCGAGCAGGGCAGTGGCTGCCAACCCGAACGCGTAGGGAATAAACCGCATAGGACAAAACCTTAAAGTCGGTAAAAAACAGTTCGATATGTATGAAGGAGGCTACCCGCCCCGGCAACCCCTGTTTCGTTCGGATATGGGGGCCGGGCGGTAAGCTTGGTTGACCGAACACCGGCCCGGTCCTATTTTGCAGGGCAAGCCACACAAAATGCCTGTGTCTTTCACTCTGCCCCGCTTCCTTTCTGCGGGTTCGAAGCAGGGGTAAGGCAAGGCTGCACTGTTCTGGAAAGGTGTTCATGCTTTCACGCTTCGTCCGCGCCCTGTTCGGCACAGCCAATGACCGGACGCTCAAGGCATTCCAGCGCCGTGTGTCGGAAATTAACGCCCTGGAGCCTCAGATTCAGGCTCTGGATGATGCTGCCCTGGCAGCCAAAACCATAGAGTTCAGGGACCGGTTGGCCAAAGGAGCCACACTGGATGACCTGCTGCCCGAGGCCTTTGCCGTCACGCGTGAGGCATCGCGCCGTGTGCTGGGCATGCGCCATTTTGACGTGCAGCTGATCGGCGGCATGGTCCTGCACTCCGGCCGCATTGCGGAAATGCGCACGGGGGAAGGCAAAACGCTGGTGGCAACACTGGCTGTGTATCTGAGCGGCCTTTCTGGCAAAGGTGTGCATGTGGTCACGGTCAATGACTACCTTGCCTCGCGCGATGCGGCGGAAATGGGGCAGCTTTACAATTTTCTGGGCCTGACCACGGGCGTGATCGTGCCCAACATGCCAGACGAGCAGCGCAGGCAGGCCTATGCCGCAGATATAACCTACGGCACGAACAACGAGTTCGGGTTCGACTACCTGCGCGACAACATGAAATACCAGCTGGCCGAGATGGTTCAGCGCCCCTTCCACCACGCCATTGTGGATGAGGTGGACTCGATCCTGATTGACGAGGCCCGGACTCCGCTCATTATTTCCGGCCCGGCGGAAGACAGTTCCGACCTGTACCGCTCGGTCGATGCTGTGGTGGCCCAGCTTGTGCAGGACCCCGCCACCTACGAAAAAGACGAAAAATTCCGCACCGTTATCCTGACCGATGCCGGCTCGGATGCGGTTGAGCTTCTTCTGCGCGCCGAAGGCGTGCTGGACGAGGGCGGGCTGTATGACCTGCACCACGTGGCCGTGGTGCACCATGTGCAGCAGTCCTTGCGGGCGCACACCCTGTTCTCGCGCGATGTGGATTACATCGTGCGTGACGGCAAGGTGGTGATTATTGACGAGTTCACCGGCCGTATGATGGAAGGCCGCCGCTACTCCGACGGTCTGCATCAGGCGTTGGAAGCCAAGGAACACGTGGAAGTCCAGCAGGAAAACCAGACGCTGGCCTCCATTACCTTCCAGAACTTTTTCCGCCTGTACCCCCGCCTTTCGGGCATGACCGGCACGGCCATGACCGAAGCCGATGAATTTGCCGAAATCTATAATCTGGACGTGGTGGCCATTCCCACCAACCGGCCTGTGGCCCGTAAGGATGAGGACGACGAGATTTATCTGACGGAAGGCGAAAAATTTGCCGCCGTTGTCAAACTCATCCACGAGGTGCACCAGCGCCAGCAGCCCATTCTGGTTGGCACGACCTCGATCGAAAAGAGCGAGGCCCTGTCCGCCCTGCTCAAAAGCGAGAACATTCCCCACCACGTGCTGAACGCCCGCTTCCATGAAATGGAGGCCAAGATTGTGGCGCAGGCCGGGGCGCCGGGGTCCATTACCATTGCCACCAACATGGCTGGCCGTGGAACGGACATCAAACTCGGTGGCAACGTGGAAATGCTGATCGGCCAGCAACTGGGCGATATGGACGACACGCCCGAACGCGCCGCAGCGGAGCAGGAAATCCGCGACCGCGTGACCCGCGACCACGCCATTGTGCGTGAGGCCGGTGGGCTGTACGTCATCGGCACCGAACGGCATGAAAGCCGCCGGATTGACAACCAGCTCCGTGGCCGCGCCGGACGGCAGGGTGACCCGGGGAACTCCAAGTTCTTTATCTCGCTCCAAGATGACCTGATGCGGATTTTCGGGTCTGACCGCATGAGCGGCATGTTCCAGAAAATGGGCATGCAGCAAGGCGAGGCCATTGTGCATCCGTGGCTGAGCAAGGCGCTTGAGCGGGCACAGAAAAAGGTCGAAGCCCGCAACTTCGACATGCGCAAGAACACGCTCAAATATGATGACGTGATGAACGACCAGCGCAAGGAAGTGTACGCCCACCGGCGTGAGTTCATGGCGCAGGACGATGTATCCGCCATTGTGGCCGAGGCGCAGGATGATGTGACCGATATGCTGGTGGCCCGCCACATTCCGCAAAAATCCTTTGCCGAGCAGTGGGATGTTGAGGGGCTGACCCAGCAGGTCCACAAGGTGTTTGGCCTTGACCTGCCCATTGCCGACTGGGCGCGTGAGGACGGCATGGACGCCGAGAGCGTGGCCGAGCGGATCAGTCAGGCGGTTACCCAGTCCCACGCCGCGCGGGCGGCCAATATTGGCCCGGACCTGATGCGGTTTATTGAAAAGCAGATTCTGCTCACAACGTATGATGCGGTGTGGAAGGAACACCTGCACGCGCTGGACCAGCTCCGTCAGGGCATTGGCCTGCGTGCATACGGGCAGAAAGACCCGCTGAACGAATACAAGCATGAAGCCTTCCAGCTCTTTACCTTCATGCTTGAGGAAATGCGCCAACGCGTTGCATCGCTGATGGCGCATGTGGAGGTCTCGCCTCCGCCGATGGAAGACCCCTTTGCAGACACGGCGGCCATTCATGCTGACCCCGAAGTTGCAGGGTATGCCTCGGAACCGGGTACCGGGCTTACGCCGGGTGCCGCGCCGGAAATGGCCGTACCCATCGGGGGTAGCGCCATTATGCCGGATGATCCGTCAAGCTGGGGAGAAACCCCCCGCAACGCGCCATGCCCATGCGGATCGGGTAAAAAATACAAGCATTGCCACGGGCAGTTAGGCTGAGCACGGCCCGCCCGCGGGCAGGACAGGTAAGGTAAGGAATATGGCTGGTCATTCCCAGTTCAAGAACATCATGCACCGCAAAGGTGCGCAGGACGCCAAGCGCGCCAAGCAGTTTGGCAAGATCATTCGGGAACTGACCGTGGCCACGCGCTCCGGCCTGCCCGACCCCAACTCCAACCCACGCCTGCGTGCGGCCATTGTGGCCGCGCGTGAGGTGAACATGCCCAAGGACACCATTGAGCGCGCCATCAAAAAAGCATCTGGTGGTGCAGGTGGCGATGACTACGTGGAAATGCGCTACGAGGGCTACGGCCCCGCAGGTGTTGCGGTTATTGTGGAAGCCCTGACGGACAACCGCAACCGCACCGCGTCCGAAGTGCGGGCGGCATTTTCCAAATGTGGGGGTTCCATGGGGGAGACCAACTCCGTCTCCTTCATGTTCCGCAGGCTTGGGGTTATCACGTATCCCGCATCCGTGGCTTCCGAAGATGACATGCTTGAAGCCGCCATTGAGGCCGGGGCCGAAAACGTGGTCTCCACCGATGCCGCCCATGAAGTGACGTGCGAAGTGGAATCCTTTTTTGCGGTCAAGGACGCGCTGGAAGCCCGCTTTGGCGAGGCGGAAAGTGGCAAGCTGGACTGGCGGCCTGAAAACACCGTGACACTGGATGAGGAAAAGGCCCAGAGCCTGTTCAAGTTCCTTGACGTTCTGGAAGACAATGATGATGTCCAGAACGTGTATGCCAATTTTGACCTGCCGGATGATCTGGCGGAAAAACTGTCGGCCTGATTGTGGTCCGTCTGCTCGGCATTGATCCCGGCCTGCGGTTTACAGGGTGGGGCGTGATTGATGTCGAGGGCAACAGGCTCCGGCATGTGGAAAACGGCGTGATCGCCACCAACAGTGCCGATAGCGTGCCAGACCGGCTGAAGGTTCTGCACGACAACCTGTCTATGCTGATCGAACGCCTCCAGCCCGCCGAAGCCGCGGTGGAGGAAACCTACGTCAACCGCAACGGGGCAGCCACGCTCAAGCTGGGTTATGCCCGTGGTGTGGCCCTGCTGGCCCCCGCCCTTGCGGGGCTGAGTGTGGCCGAATACGGCGCGCTGTCGGTTAAAAAAGCGGTGGTTGGCACCGGCTCGGCTGATAAAAAACAGGTGGAAATGATGGTGCGCAGGCTTTTGCCGGGCGTGGAAGTTATTCGGGCGGATGCGTCCGATGCTCTGGCCGTTGCCATCTGCCATGCTCACCACAGGGCGAGTGCCCGCCACATTGCAGCCGGAGTGCGGATGGCATGATTGCGTTTTTGTGCGGCCTTGTCATTCAGGTCGATCTGGGCAGTTGTGTGGTGGACGTAAACGGCGTGGGCTATCTGGTCGCGGCCTCCACCCGCACTCTGGCAGCCCTGCCTAACCCGCCCGAAAAAGCCCGGATTCTGATCGAGACCGTTGTGCGTGAGGACGCCATTCTGCTCTACGGTTTTTCCGAAAGTGCGGAGCGCGAGTGGTTCCGTCTGCTAACAGGGGTGCAGGGGGTTGGGGCCAAGGTGGCGCTGGGTATTCTGTCCGCCCTTTCGGCAGGGGAACTGGTTGCAGCCCTGACCACGGCGGACAAGGCCAGCCTGATGCGCGCCCCCGGTGTTGGCGCCCGTCTGGCCGAACGGATTCTGACCGAACTGCGCGACAAAGCCGGCAAGATGCCCGGCAACAAGGGTGGCTTTAGTGTGCCCGCCATGGCGACCCCCGTTGGCAGCATAGAGGCCGATGCCCTTATGGCGCTGGCCGGGCTTGGCTTCCGCCGTATGGAGGCCGCCCCCGTTGTGCGCCGCATTATGGAAGCCAGCGGGCCAGACGCCACGCTGGATGGCGTGCTGCGTGACAGCCTGAAAGACCTTGCCCGATGAGCATGGAGTTCTCCCCCGAGCGCGAGATTGACGCCACCCGGCAGGGGGAGGATGCGGGCGAGGCCGCACTTCGGCCGCAAACCCTGTCTGACTTTACGGGGCAGAAGGCCAGCCGTGAGAATCTGTCCGTTTTTATCCATGCCGCCCGGAATAGGGGCGAGGCGCTGGACCATGTGTTGCTGCATGGGCCACCGGGCTTGGGCAAAACCACATTGGCCCAGATTGTGGCGCGTGAACTTGGGGTGGGGTTTCGGGCCACATCAGGCCCGGTTATCCAACGCGCGGGGGATCTGGCGGCCATTCTGACCAACCTGCAACCGCGTGATGTGCTGTTTATTGATGAAATTCATCGCCTTCAGCCCGCGATTGAGGAAATTCTCTACCCCGCAATGGAGGATTTCCAGCTTGATCTGATTATTGGCGAAGGCCCGGCGGCCCGCTCCGTACGGATTGACCTGCCGCCCTTTACGCTGGTGGCGGCCACCACGCGCGCGGGCCTGCTGGCCACACCTTTGCGTGACCGCTTTGGCATTCCGCTCCGGCTGGTGTTTTACACACCAGAGGAACTGACCCGCATTGTTGCCCGTGGGGCGGAAAAACTGGGTTTTGCCCTGTCCGCCGCAGGGGCGATGGAAATTGCGCGCCGCTCGCGGGGGACCCCCCGTATTGCCGGACGGCTTTTGCGCAGGGTGCGTGATTTTGCCTCCCTTTCCGTGCCGGAAGGGCAGGTGGTCGAGGCAGACGTGGCCGATGCCGCCCTGACCCGCCTGGAGGTGGACGCGCTGGGGCTGGACGGCATGGACCGCCGATACCTGCGGCGCATAGCAGAGTACCACCACGGTGGCCCCGTGGGGGTGGAAACATTGGCCGCAGCACTAGCCGAATCGCGCGATACGCTGGAAGATGTGATCGAGCCGTTCCTTATTCAGGAGGGGCTGGTCCTGCGCACAAGCCGTGGCCGTGTGCTGGGCGAGCGGGGCTGGCGGCACCTTGGTTTGACGCCTCCACCCAGACCAGAAAACACTGCCGGACCTCAGATGGATTTTCTGGCGGATGATGAGGAAGCTCCATGAGCAGCCACTCCATAGATTTTCGTGTGTATTATGAAGATACGGACGCCGGGGGCATTGTGTACCACGCCCGGTATCTGGCCTTTGCCGAGCGGGCAAGGACGGAGGCCATTCGCAGTTGCGGCATGCCTGCCTCTGGTCTTTTGCATGATTACGGACTTGTGTTTGTGGTGCACGACGCCAGGCTGACCTACCGCACACCCCTGCGGCTGGATGATGTGCTGACCGTAACAACACGGCTGACATCCCTGCGTGCGGCAAGCTGCCGGCTGGAGCAGATTGTAACCCGTGGGGCCGATGTTGCGGCCGAGGTGGATGTGGGTCTGGCATGTGTGCGTGCGGCAGATGGGCGTCCTGCCCGATTTCCGCCTTTATGGCATGATCTTCTGAGCAGGTTGGCACCGAAGGACTAAAAGCGCCTCTTCTGCTTTTTTACGGAAAACAGTAAGAAGCAGCAGTGTTGGGCCGTGAGCAATCTCGCCCGAGTCGGAGACTGGTGGCCCGCAACGGGTGCAGAGGCAGGAGGCATTATTGGATCGTGCGGTTGATGCGGCAAATCTCGGCGTAAGCGCGGCGGGAGACCTGTCGGTCTGGGCGTTGTTTATGAACGCCTCACTTGTGGTTAAGCTGGTCATGCTGGGGCTGCTTTTGTGCTCCATCATGGTCTGGGCCATTATTATCGACAAGTTTGTAACAATCCGGCGGATCAACCGGGCGGCTTCAGGCTTTGAAGACCGGTTCTGGTCCGGTGGCAGTCTGGATGACCTGTACGAGAGCGATGGCGCAAAGCCCGTTAGCCCGATGGCCGCCGTATTTGGCGCAGCCATGGGCGAATGGCGGCGTTCTGCCCGTATTCCCGGCGTGGATCTGGTGCGTGGTGGGGTCAAGGAGCGCGTGGACCGCGCCATTGGCATTACCATTACGCGCGAGATGGATCGCCTGCGCCGCTGGGTTATTTTTCTGGCAACCGTTGGGCCTGTTGCCCCTTTTGTGGGTCTGTTTGGCACGGTGTGGGGGATCATGCATTCCTTCAGCTCCATTGCGGCTGAACACAACACCAATCTGAGCGTTGTGGCCCCCGGTATTTCCGAAGCGCTGTTTGCAACCGCCATTGGCCTGCTGACCGCCATTCCCGCTTACGTGGCCTACAACGTAATCAGCAACAGCATGGACCTGTTTGAGGACCGTCTGGAAGGGTTCGGCACGGAATTTGCCGCCATTCTCTCCCGCCAGTCTGAAGAAAGGGTCTAAGCATGGCCATGTCATCTGGAGGGGGCGGCCGCCGACGCAGGCGTCCTATGGCCGAGATCAACGTGACTCCCATGGTGGACGTCATGCTGGTGCTGCTGATCATCTTCATGGTCACATCCCCCATGATGACCAGCGGCGTGAATGTTGACCTGCCCAAAACCGATGCCCGCCCCGTGAACTCGGACAACAAGCCGATTACGGTGTCCATCAAGGCGGATGGGTCCCTCTATCTGGGGGATGAGCCGGTGACTACGGACCAGCTTGTGGCCCAGCTCAAGGCTGCTGCGAATAACGACTCCGACCACCGCATTTTTGTGCGCGGTGATGCCCACATAGACTACGGGCAGGTCATGCAGGTCATGGGCCAGATTACCGCAGGTGGATTTACGCATGTGGCTCTGCTGGCGCAGCAACCCGCCAGCTCCGGGCAATAAGCCATCCGGTCGGGTGGAGAGGTACGAACACGATGCCCATGGCACGGCCACGCCGGTCTGATCAGCGTATGCTCAGGCGGTCTCTTTATGTGTCAGGTGCGGCGCATATCGCAGCACTTGTGGCACTGCTGATCTCCCTGCCGCCGCCAAAGCCGCCGGAAGAACCCCCACAGCCAACGGTCGAGATGGAGTTTGAACCATCCGATGCGCAGGACGGTGGCCCGTCCGCCAAGGCTGAAAAGCCCGCGGATGAGCAGCGCCCACCCGCGCCCGCCGTGCAGGACGCTCCGCCCACGCCTGAGCCGCCCAAGGACGTGCCGAACGAGGAACCACCCCCGCCACCGCCTCCCCCACAGGCTGTGCCACCCCCGCCGCAGGCGGAGGCGGAACCGCTGCCTGACGTGCCCCTGCCCCCCAAGGCGGAGGAACCCTCGCCAGAGGCGGTCAAGACGCCGCCATCTCCTCCGGCGCCGCTCAAGCCGTCCACGAGTGTGGCGCCCCCATCCCCCATGACGCAGCAGACGGACACACTGCCCGACACGGTGGTGCCCTCGCACATGACGCAGCCCAACAAGGCCAAAAAGAGCGAGCCGGACACACACTCCTTGCTGGAAACGCTGGATACCTTCCGCGCGGACCAGAAGCAGACTCACGCCCCCAAGGCGCGGGCCAACCCGCTGGCTGGTGGTGCTCCCAATGGGGGTGGGTCACCCGTGGGCAGTAACATTACGGGCAGCCTGAGCGTTGGGCAGCAAAAGGCCATTGGGGCGTCCGTCCGCCGTTGCTATTCGGAGGATACGGCGGCCAAGGACTATGCCAGTTTTGTGGCCCATCTTGTTGTTACCGTGGATGCTACGGGTGAGGCACGGATTGTGCAGTTCGCCCCGGAAACACAGGCCCGCATGAGTGCGGATGCGTCCTACCGCGCTCTGGCCGAGCGCGCACGCGCGGCCGTGTTGAGCCCCACATGCGCCAAACTGCCGATTCCCAAGGAACTTCTTGGGCAGACCCGGCAACTCAAATTTGTCTTCAGGCCTTAAAAGCAGGCCACACGGAGGAAAACACATGCTGATGAGTACCCGGCCTCTTATTTCCGATCAGGAAGCAGATGCTCTGGTGGGCGCGCTGCGCCGCCGTACCCTGCTGGGCGCGAGTGTTGCCGCAGGGGGCATTCTGGCAACCCCGCTGGCGGCTTTTGCTGCAACAGCGGCCGCACCGGAGGCGGAAATTACGGTGGATCAGGCCCGCACGGCGCCCATTCCCATTATCATTCCCGATTTTGGGGGTGGTCTTGGGCAGCAAATGGCCGAGGTGCTGACCAACGACCTGAACAACACGGGTCTGTTCAAAGTCATTCCCGGTTCATCCGCCGCCGCCAAGCCCGATTTTGCCACGGCCAAGGGCCTTGGCGCGCATGCACAGGTGACGGGCAGCGTTACGGGCAGCGGGGCGTCCGTACGGGTGGAAATGCGGTTGTGGGATGTGCTGACCAAGCAGCAGATTCAGGGCACGGCCTACACCACCTCCTCCGCCAACTGGCGGCGTATCGCCCATATTGTGGGCGATGTGATTTACGAGCGGATGCTGGGTGAAAAAGGGTATTTTGATACCCGCATCGCCTTTATTTCCCGCTCTGGCCCGCGTGGGCACCAGCGCACCCGGCTGGCCATTATGGATCAGGACGGGGCCAATGCCCGTATGCTCACAGCCGGGAACTGGCTGACGCTGACGCCCCGCTTCAGCCCCGCCAAGGACCAGATCGCTTTCATGTCCTACGCCAACAACCGGCCACGGGTGTATCTGTTTGACCTCAATACCGGTCGGCAGCAGATTCTGGGCGATTTTCAGGGCATTTCGTTCGCGCCGCGCTTCTCGCCCGATGGGCGCTCGGTTTTGCTGTCCGTTACCCGCAACGGTGGGTCTGACCTGTATTCGGTCGATCTGGCATCGGGCGCGCGCCGCCAGCTTACGGCATCGGGCGCGATTGATACCAGCCCGTGCTACAGCCCGGACAGTTCCCAGATTGTGTTCAACTCCGACCGGGGGGGCAGCCCGCAGCTGTACATCATGCCCGCAGGCGGCGGGAACGCGCAGCGTATCTCCTACGGTCAGGGCACCTATGGGTCGCCCGTATGGTCCCCCCGTGGGGACCTGATCGCCTTTACCCGCATTGCGGGGGGCATGTTCTCGCTCGGAGTCATGCAGCCCGATGGCACGGGTGAGCGGATCATGACCGAGGGCTTTACGGTGGAAAGTCCGAGCTTCTGCCCCAACGGGCGTGTGCTGGCCTATTGCCGCCAGAGCCGCGCCGGGGTGGGGGGGAGCGGATTCAGCTCCAACATCGGCATGGTCGACATTACGGGCTTTAACGACCGCGTTATTCCTACGCCAGAAGGGGCATCCGACCCGGCATGGTCCCCCCTGAATGGGTGAAGGATTATTCTCCCGCCCGGCTTTTGGGCGGGAGAAGTTTTCATAATTCCGCCGTAATTTTCTTTATAATTTCGTAAATTAGGGTTAATGTGCTCAGGGCCGGGGTGTGTTGTTTGGGTATCAGTCAAGGTATGGCTGGTATGAGAAACAGAGAACATGCTTGACCGGCCGCATAAGCTATGGCTTACGGCGGAATGGTCTCCAAAATTCGTCGGCTCTTCGAAGGGTTCGGAGGGGAGCAGAAGAATACGCGGGGATACAAGGTTATTAACTTCTTTTTCTCCGAATAGCCCTTAGGCTAATTCTCAGGATCCGACACATGAGACTGAAAGTTGTTGCTGCGCTTGGTATGGTTGCTCTTCTGTCAGCCTGTGCGCACGAAAATGCAAACACGGGTGCTTCCACCGGCGCGGCTGTCCAGCCGTCTGGCCCGGTGCCGGGCAGCGAAGCTGATCTGGTCGCTAACGTGGGGGACCGCGTATTCTATGACCTGAACAAGAGCGGTCTGAGCGCCGATGCCAAAACCACCCTGCAGAAGCAGGCTGACTGGCTCGCCAAGTATCCCCAGGTGAACGTTGAAGTTGCAGGCAACTGCGATGACCGCGGCACCGAAGAATACAACATTGCCCTGGGTCAGCGTCGTGCAAACGCCGCTCGTGACTTCCTGGTGGCAAAAGGCGTGACCTCTTCGCGCATCTCCACCATCTCCTACGGTAAAGACCGCCCCACCGCTCTGGGCGACACCGAAGAAGCATGGGCACAGAACCGTAACGCTATTACGGCTGTGAAGTAAGATTTTCAGATATTTCTGAAATCTGACTGATCTAGCGGAACAGGCCGGGCCTCAAAGCCCGGCCTGTTTTGTATTTCGTGTCTTGTTTTACGGGGCGGAATGATGGAATTCTTGCCCGTTTGTTATGGATGGGGTGAGGTTCTCAATGAAGTCCCGGGTTAAAGCAGTACGCGTTGTTCGTCATGGTCTGGTGCTTTCGGGTCTGGTGGCCGTGCTTATGGGCACAACCAGCCCCATGGGCCATGCACAGGACGTTACCAGCCGGGAAGGCATTGCCCTTCAGGACCAGATTCTTGCTCTCAAGCAGACCATGAGCCAGATGCAGGCCTCCCAGAGCGAAGGGGGAGCACTGCCGCCACCATCCGCCACACCGGGGGGGGCTTCCTCCACCGCCAATGGTGATCTGGTGTCCCAGTTGCTGGAGCGTGTGAGCACGCTCGAACAGCAGCAGCGCGACATGCGCGGCGAGATTGACCAACTGACCAACGACCTGCAGCAAAAAACGGCGGCCCTGTCCAAGCAGGTGGCGGACAGCCAGTTTGCCGCACAGTCCGGGGCGGGTGGTGCGGCTGCTTCTGCCGCAGCGCCAGCAGAACCCGCAGCCCGCCCCAGCACGCCAGATGCCCTGCTGAGTGCCGGCAAGGCCGCCTTGCAAAAGCGTGATTACGATACCGCGCATGACAATGCCGAGGCCGCCCTGAAAAGTGCAAAGGGTGCGTTCCGGGTGGATGCGCAGTTCCTTCTGGCCCAGTCCCTTGCCGGGCAAAAGCAGTATCGCCAATCCGCCGTGGCGTATTACGATGCGTATCGCCAGTCCCCCAAAAGTGCCCGTGCGCCCGATGCCCTGCTGGGGGTTACGGCAGCACTTCTGGCGTTGGGGGACAAAAAATCCGCGTGTGAGGCACTGGGCAAGCTGAATAACGAGTTCCCGTCCCCCGCACCGCGCGTGGCGCATGCGGCGGAAATATACGGGCGTAAGGGTGGCTGTAACTGATGGACCTGCGGTGCGGGGGGTAGGAATATTCCGGTCTGTTTTGCACAGCGCCCGGTTTTTTCCGACCAGCCGGTTCCGCCACACTGGTTTGCCGCACTGCTGGACACGCTTGGCCCGTGGTTAAAGGATAAGCCGGGGCAGCCTCCGGTTGCGCTGGCTGTTTCTGGCGGGGGGGATAGTCTGGCCCTAGCGTGGCTGGCCCGGCGTTGGCGGAGCAATCTGCTGGCTCTTGTGGTGGACCACGGTCTGCGCCCCGAATCCGCAGCCGAGGCCCAGCTTACACTTGCGCGCCTGCACGCAATGGACGTGCCTGCCCGCCTGATAACCCTGACAGACCTGACCAAAGGCCCCGCCATGGCCGCGCGGGCGCGCAAGGCCCGCTATGCCCGCATGGTGCAGGCCTGCCAGCAGGCCGGGTGTGTGGACCTGCTGCTTGGCCATCAGGCCGATGATCAGGCCGAAACCGCATGGATGCGCTCCAACGCAGGCAGTGGGCCAGATGGCCTTGCGGCCATGGGCTGGATTACCCACACGCCGGATGTCCGGCTGGTCCGGCCTTTGCTAGGGGTCTCCCGCGCCGCATTGCGCAATACGTTGCGCGCAGCAGGGCAGACATGGGTGGATGACCCCTCCAACCTGGACCTGCGGGCCGAACGCGTGCGTGTCCGCTTTGCGCTTAATGAGAACGGCCAGTCCGAACAGTTCTGGTGCCTTGCCATGGATGCGGGGTTTGAGCGCATGGCGCGTGAGAGCGCACAGGCCGTGGCGCTGGCGCAGACCTGTGCGTTTTTCCCCCATGGTTGGGTCAGGCTGGGGCAGGTGTTGCCAGAACCTGCCGTGCTGTCGGGGCTGATCCGTACTGTGGGCGCGCAGCAGTACCCACCAGCCCCGGCGGCTGTGGCGCGGCTGTGCAAAAACGGCGGCGCGGGCACATTGGCGGGTACGCGGCTTGCCAGATGGCGTGATGAGTGGTTTCTCATTCGGGAGCAGGCGGGGGTTGCCGCTCCGGTTGCGGCCAGTCCCGGCGTTGTGTGGGATAGCCGCTTTGTGCTGCACGCCCCTTCTGCCTTGTTGCGTTGCGGGGTATATGTGGGGCCTGCCGGTTACGGGCTGGAACGCAAGGTCCGTGCCGGGTGGCCAGCCCTGTTCTGTGCGGGGTTGCCTGCCTTGTGGTGGCAGGGGCAACGGGTTGCCGTGCCGCATCTGCAATGGTGCCTTACGGCAGACTGGAAAGACGCTTTTTTTGAGTTCAGACCGCCTGTTCCCGTAACCGGGATGGGTGTGTACGGGTGCAAAAAAGTACACGACAGGAACTATGTGGGACCCATGGGCTAGGAAAATGGTTCAGGCATCCCATTTATAAGAGCAAAGGTTGCTTTTTTCCCCGGGCGCTGGGCAAGATGGCAGGACACTCCGGCGCTTTACGCACTAGAAGTATGGACACTCGGGCAAGATGAACAATTTAGGTCGCAATCTGGCGCTTTGGGTCAGCATTATCCTGCTGCTGCTGTTGCTGGTGAACATGTTCCAGCCGGGCACGGCGCAACATGCCGCGCAGCAACTGGCATATTCCGATTTTGTGGCCGATATTGATTCGGGCCACGTGCGGTCTGTTGTCATGCAGAATCACAATATTTCCGGCACGCTGACCGATGGCACCGCGTTTGAGACCTATGCCCCCATGGACCCCTCCCTTGTCTCGCGCATGGTGGGTAAAGGGGTGGAGGTTGTGGCCAAACCGCTGGAGCAGGATGGTAGCCCGCTGCTGCGCTACTTCCTGAACTCCCTGCCCATTATTCTGCTGGTGGCGGCATGGCTGTTCATGATGCGGCAAATGCAGGGTGCGGGCGGGCGTGGCGCTATGGGCTTTGGCAAGTCCCGCGCCAAAATGCTCACCGAAAAGCACGGTCGCGTTACGTTTGAAGACGTGGCAGGCATTGATGAAGCCAAGGGCGAATTGCAAGAAATCGTGGATTTCCTCAAGGACCCGCAGAAGTTCACACGTCTGGGCGGTAAAATTCCCAAAGGCGTGCTGCTTGTTGGCCCCCCCGGCACGGGTAAAACCCTGCTGGCCCGCGCCATTGCGGGGGAAGCCAATGTGCCCTTCTTCACCATTTCCGGTTCCGATTTTGTGGAAATGTTTGTTGGTGTTGGCGCATCCCGTGTGCGGGATATGTTCGAGCAGGGCAAAAAATCCGCTCCGTGCATTATCTTTATCGATGAAATTGACGCCGTTGGCCGCCACCGTGGTGCGGGCATGGGCGGGGGTAATGACGAGCGCGAACAGACCCTGAACCAGATGCTGGTCGAGATGGACGGTTTTGAAAGCAATGAGGGCGTGATCCTGATTGCCGCAACCAACCGCCCGGATGTGCTGGACCCCGCATTGCTGCGCCCCGGCCGCTTTGACCGGCAGGTTGTCGTGCCCAACCCTGACGTAAGCGGGCGTGAAAAAATTCTGCGTGTGCACATGCGTAAGGTGCCGCTGGCGTCCGATGTGGACCCGCGCATTATTGCCCGTGGCACTCCCGGCTTTTCCGGCGCGGACCTTGCCAATCTGGTAAACGAAGCCGCCCTGTCCGCTGCCCGCCTTGGCCGCCGCACCGTCTCCATGCGTGAGTTTGAAGACGCCAAGGACAAGGTGCTGATGGGCGTGGAACGCCGCTCCCTTGTCATGAGTGATGATGAGAAAAAGCGCACTGCCTACCATGAGGCCGGGCATGCCATTACCGCCGTGCTGGTGCCCGAGAGCGAACCCATTCACAAGGCCACCATTATTCCGCGTGGTCGTGCCCTTGGCATGGTCATGCGCCTGCCAGAGGACGACCGGCTGTCCATGAGCAAAATGAACGCCATTGCCCACCTTGTTGTGGCCATGGGCGGGCGTGTGGCTGAAGAGGTGGTCTACGGTAAGGACAACATCTGCAATGGCGCGATGGGAGACATCAAAATGGCTACCCGCGTTGCCCGCAGCATGGTGACCGAATGGGGTATGAGCGACAAGCTGGGCATGATCGCCTATGCGGATGAAGATCAGGGGAACAGCTTTTTTGGGGCGTCCCGTAACTTCTCCGAACAGACGGCGCGCGATATTGATGTTGAAGTCAAACGCCTGATTGACGAGGCTTATGTGCAGGCGCGTAACTACCTGCACGACCACGTGGATGAACTGCACCGTCTGGCCGAAGCCCTGCTGGAATACGAAACCCTGACAGGTGAGGAGATCCGGCAGATCATGCGTGGTCAGCCGATTGAACGCCCCGAAGAAGCTGATGAGGGTCCGGTCAACCGCCGGGCATCTGTGCCGCAGGTTACGGGGGATGCCCCGTCCTCCGGCCCGGCGGCAGAAGATGGTGGCCCAGTGCCAGCCCCCCAGCCCGGTTAAGGCCGGATTGGGTGATAAAAAGAGTTTTTAGTCAAAAAGGCGGCATGAGGTGCCGCCTTTTTTACGTGGTGGAGACCCACTCAAAGGACCAGAAGCATGTGGCACAGGCTGGTTGAACCCATGGGGCTGCTGTTCGGGCAAATGGCGCAGGAGGCCATCCGTCAGGGCGTGGCGTTACCACTCCAGAACAGTACTGCTGCTTTTACAACCGTGTTGCTCATAGAGGGCAATACAGCAACCGGCCCCATGCCTGTGGCGGCTGTGCCCCATGGCTGGCTACCCGTGTTGCAGCGCCTTGTGTCCCCCGTGCCGGAGGCTGGGTTGCCTGCGGGACCGCTGGTTATGGGTATTCTCAACACAACACCGGACAGCTTTAGCTGCGCGGGCCAGCACTATAACGCAGGCCACGCCATACAGGCCGCGGAGCAGATGGCGCGCGACGGTGCCGGTGTGCTCGATATAGGGGGGGAAAGCACACGCCCCGGTGCGGCGGTTGTTTCCCCCCAGCAGGAGTGGGAGCGGGTAGGCCCGGTGCTGGAAGGGGTGCGCCAGTGTTTGCCGGGTATGCCTCTTTCGGTCGATACGCGGAACAGTCTGGTCATGGAGCGGGCACTGGCTGCGGGGGCGGATGTGATTAACGATGTTTCCGCTCTGGGGCATGACCCTGCCGCCCTGCCACTATTGGCGGGGCAAAGTTGCGGCGTTGTGCTCATGCACATGCGTGGCACCCCCCAGACAATGGAGGCGCATACCCAATACACCAATGTTGCCTGCGATGTGGTGCGGGAACTGGGGCAAAGGGTGCAGGCCGCCGTGGCGGCAGGCATTGCCCGTGAACGGCTGATGGTTGATCCCGGCTTTGGTTTTGCCAAAACGCAGGAGCAAAATGTGGTGCTGCTCCGCCGTGTGTTGCTGCTGGCCAATCTGGGGTGCCGTGTGGTGTTCGCCCTTTCGCGCAAGCGCATGATTGGCGCACTGACCGGCGTTGCGGACCCGGCGGAGCGCGATAGTGGCACGGTGGCGGCCTCTCTTATGGCTCTGCCGTTTGGGAACCCGGTGCTGCGGGTGCACAATGTGGCCAGCATGGCGCAGGGCGTTCGGGTGTGGCAGGGCGCGCTGGGGGCATGAGTGCCGCGCGTGCCAAAAATATTTTTTGTGGCCTGAACACGGTTTCTTCCAACCCAAAACCGTTTTAGGAAAGATCAGCAGGACAGGACAGGAGTTTCCGCCAGCAACGGCCAGAGTATTCAGGTCCATTGCCGATTGCGGAATGGAATGAGTATTATGAAGCGATTTTTCGGAACAGATGGTATTCGTGGCACCGCCAATATAGCCCCCATGACGGTGGAAATTGCCCAAAAGCTGGGGCAGGCGGCGGGGCTACATTTCCGCCGTGGGGACCACCGGCACTGTGTGCTGCTGGGTAAGGATACCAGATTATCCGGTTATATGATCGAGAGCGCACTGGTTTCCGGCTTTTTGTCCGCTGGTATGGATGTCACTCTGGTGGGGCCGCTGCCCACACCGGCCATTGCCCTGCTCACCCGCTCCTTACGGGCCGATCTGGGGGTTATGATCTCCGCCTCCCATAATCCGTTTGGTGATAACGGGATTAAGCTGTTCGGCCCCGATGGTTTCAAACTCTCCGATCAGGATGAGCGCACAATTGAAAACCTGATGGTGACCGACCTGCATGCGGATATGGCGGACCCGGCCCAGATCGGCCGTGCCTCGCGCCTGAACGATGCGGCCGGGCGGTATATTGAGAGTGCTAAATCCTCCTTCCCGCGCAAGCTGCGCCTTGATGGCATGAAAATTGTGATCGACTGCGCCAATGGCTCGGCCTACCGGGTTGCCCCCACGGCGTTGTGGGAGCTTGGGGCGGAGGTTATTCGCATCGGGTGTGAGCCGAACGGTGTGAACATTAACGAACAATGTGGCTCCACCCACCCCGAGGCCCTCTGTAAGGCGGTGGTGCAGCACGGCGCGCATATTGGCATCGCCCTCGATGGGGACGCGGACCGTGTGCTGATCGCCGATGAAACCGGGCGGTTGATTGATGGCGATCAGATTCTGGCCCTGATCGCCCGGTCATGGACTGCGGAGGGGCGTCTGGTGGGCAACGCCGTGGTGGCCACGGTTATGTCCAACATGGGGCTTGAACGGTTTTTGGAAAAAATGGGCGTGGGGCTGGAGCGCACGGCTGTGGGGGACCGCCACGTGGTCGAACGCATGCGCGAACGCGGCGTGAATGTGGGGGGCGAACAGTCTGGCCACATGGTGCTGACCGACTTTGCCACCACGGGGGATGGGCTGATTGCCGCATTGCAGATTCTGGCCGTGCTGGTCGAGTCTGGTCGCCCGGCAAGCGAGGTCTGCCGTCTTTTCCAGCCTTTTCCGCAAAAGCTGCGGAATGTCCGTTACGCCGGAGCCTGCCCGCTGGATACGGACGAGGTGCGCCAGCGCCAGCTTGAGGTGGAGCGTATTCTGGCCGGTCAGGGCCGCCTGCTGCTCCGGCGTAGTGGCACGGAACCGCTGGTGCGCGTGATGGCCGAGGCAGAAGATGCCGCCCTGGTGGAAGAAGCCGTGAGCAAAATGTGTGCCGTGCTGGAAAAAGCAACCCAGCCAGCCTGAGCCGAAAGAATGCCCTGTATGACCCGATCCGCCCCCTCGCGCCCGAGAGTTCTCTCCATAGCTGGGAGCGACTCTGGTGGAGGGGCGGGCATTCAGGCGGACATCAAAACCATTACGGCGCTGGGCGGGTATGCCATGACCGCCATAACCGCCCTGACCGCCCAGAACACGCAGGGTGTGCAGGCTATTATGCCGGTTCCCACGCAGTTCATCCATGACCAGATCCGCTGTGTGGTGGACGATATTGGGGTGGACGCCATAAAAACGGGCATGCTGGGCGGTGCTGCGCAAACGCAGGCCGTGGCGGAGGACATAGCCCGGATCCGCCAGCATAGACCTGCGCTGCATGTGGTGGTGGACCCGGTTATGGTGGCCAAGGGAGGCGCTGCCCTGCTGGCGGAAGACGCACTTGCCTGCCTGCGCACCACGTTGCTGCCCCTTGCCACGCTGGTTACGCCCAATTTGCCCGAAGCGGAAAAACTGACAGGCCGCGCCATCCATACGGTAGAGGACATGCGCGCTGCTGCCCTGTGGCTACACCAGCAGACGGGTGCGGCCATCCTGCTCAAGGGCGGGCATCTGGCGGGGGATAATCTGGTGGATGTTCTGCTGGACCAGTCCGGGGTGAGCGAATTTTTGGGGCAGCGTATTCCAACCCGGCATACACATGGCACGGGCTGCACACTGGCCAGTGCGTTGGCCACCACTCTTGCGCAGGGGTTTGCTTTGCCCGATGCGGTCGGGCGGTCCTGCAAGTATGTGTATGATGCTATTTTACAGGCCCCGGAACTGGGCAAGGGAGCCGGGCCATTGTGGCATGCTCATCCCTGGTACCCTGCAATCCGGTCCTGAGTAACGTTGTGTGCGTCAATCTGTCGTATCAAGCGGCGTGGTCGCGCCGTAATTAGTCCCCAACAGCGTGGAGCAAGGCTGCCTCTGGTGGTGTGGGGAGTTGCGAAAGAGCGAGCAGGGGGGCGGGAACAGGCTGTGCCTGCGGGTCATGCAGAATGTACCCACGGCCCCATACGGTGGAAATCAGGTCCTCGGCCCCCACGGTCTGGAGCTTTTTGCGCAGCTTGCAAATAAAGACATCAATGATCTTGATATCGGGTTCATCCCGGCCACCGTACAGGTGGTTGAGGAATGTCTCCTTGGTCTGGGCAATGCCCTTGCGCAGCACCAGCAATTCCAGAATGGCAAATTCTTTGCCGGTCAGGTGAATGGGGCGGTTTTCCACTGTAACCGTATGGTTGTTCAGGTGCAGGGTTAATGCGCCAACCTGCGCAACCGGATGTGCATATCCGTTTGAGCGGCGCAGAATGGCCTGTGCGCGGGCAATCAGCTCGGCGGATTCAAACGGTTCGGCCAGATAATCATCAGCGCCCAGTGCAAAAGCCCGGATCTTGGCGGCTGGCGTATCTATGTTGGAAAGAATGATAACCGGCGTTGTGATCTTGAGCGTGCGAAGGGTGTTGAGGATGGTATATCCGTCCATGTCCGCCAGGGTCATGGTAATAATGGCAAGTCCGTAATCGTAGTCACGCAGTAATTCTATGGCGTTCTGGCCGGATCGGGCCAGATCGGCCGCAAAGCCTGCTTTTTTCAGGGCGGAAAGAATGGCGCGGCTGGAGGTAAATTTGTCCTCGGCAAACAGGATGCGCATGACTGGCCTCACATAGCTGCTGGAAGGGTTATACACCTTAAGGTTGTATTTGATGGCATGAATGACACCTTTACGTGTTTTTCTGAAAAAATAAACACAAATTCATATTATTTTTATAGTTTCAGTAATAACAGGTATGTGATCAGGGTATGGCTTCGGGTGATATATCCAGCAAGCGATTTATCACCTTGGTAAAAAGATTATATGTGCAGAAAGTTCCGGAAAAGATAATCAATAAAGTATTATGAAGTAATTTTTTTGCGGAATATGCAATTTTTCTCAATAAGGTTTTATTATTTCCTAACAAATATCCGGTTTTGTAAAAAATCTACAATCATAGTGCTCCACCCTTTCCGTTTTTGGCCTGATATGAAAAAGGTCTGTCTTGAACCATGATGCATGGGTGCGCGCCCACCATGGAAGCAGGAACACGGAGCGGTCATGTTGCTGAAAACCGAAGCCGATACGGCACAACTGGCCAGAACGCTTGCAGGCCTTGCCCGTGCGGGAGACGCCATTTTGCTGTCTGGCCCGCTGGGGGCGGGCAAAAGTGTGTTTGCGCGGGCTTTTTTGCGCAGTTTTTGCGCCACACCGGACATGGAGGTGCCCAGCCCGACCTATACGCTGGTGCAGGCGTATGACGGCCCCGTGGCCACGGCATATCATTTTGACCTGTGGCGTCTGGGCAGCGTGGAGGAACTGGACGAACTGGGGTGGGATGATGCGTGCGAGGGCGTGATGTTGGTGGAATGGCCCGAACGGCTGGAGGATATGACCCCGCCTAACGCCTTGCATATCACCCTGACAGTCGGGGCCGATGGTAGCCGGCAGGTCACCCTGGCGGGTTGGCCGGAACGGCTGCAATCCCCATCGGTTCTTCCCCCGGAGCAGACGGCATGAAGCTGGCAACCATTCCCGCGCATCTGCCTTTTCTGGACAATCTGGCCGCGCGCTGGATCGAAGCGGCAGGCCATGACCCCGAAGCCATGGGGGAAGGCACAATCGTGCTGCCCGGCCGCCGTGCGGCGCGTGCGTTAACGGAAGCCTTTTTGCGGCAGATGGATGGGCGCAGCATGCTCCTGCCACGCATTATGCCCATTGGCGCGCTGGACGAGACCGAACTGGGGCTTTCCGCCTGTGGTGGGGCGGATGCGCTGGCCCTGCCCCCCGCCGTGCCCGCCATGACCCGGCTGGCTATGCTGACATTGCTTGTTTTAAGGGCGGACAAGGCCTTTGGCACCCGCCCCACGCTGGATCAGGCATGGCCGCTGGCCCGTGCACTGGCCGAATTGATGGACGAGGCGGAGTGGGCGGGGGTCAATCTGCTCGAACGTCTGCCCGATGCGGTGCAGGAGGACCACGCCGAGCATTGGCAGATTATTCTGCGGTTTTTGGAAATCGTGACCGACCAGTGGCCCAAATGGCTGCAGGAGCAGGGGCTGGTTAACCCCGTGGCCCGGCAGGTGGCGCTGCTTGGCGCGCAGGCGCGGTTGTGGCGGAACATGGGCGGGCAGGGGTATGCCGCACCCTTATGGGCTGCGGGTTTTACGCATGCCATGGCCCCCACGGCGGATGCGCTGCGGGCCATTCTGTCCTGTCCGGGGGGGAAGGTTATTCTGCCGGGGCTGGATACGCTCATGCCCGAGGATGTGTTTGCAACCTTGCCCGACAGCCACCCGCAGGCGGGCATGAGCCACCTGCTGGCAGCACTGGAATCCGGGCGTGAGGATGTGCAGGTCTGGAGCGCGCAAGGGGGCCAGCCCGAGCGCGCGGCCGTTCTGTCGCGCGTCATGCTGCCTGCCGCCGCACTGGATGACTGGGCAAAGCCCGGCCCGGTGGCGCTGGCCCATGTCAGCCGGTTTGAGGCGGCGGACCAGCAGGAGGAGGCCGTGGCCATTAGCATGCTCATGCGCAACGCCATTGAGCAGCCCGGCCACCGTGTGGCGCTGGTCACGCCCGACCGGGGGCTGGCCGCGCGCGTGGCCACCGAGCTGGAGCGGTGGGGCATTCTGGCCGATGACAGTGCGGGGGCCACACTGGCGGACACACCCGCAGCGGTGCTGTTGCGGCTGGTGGCGCGGCTGGTGGACAGCCAGTTTGCCCCGGTCGCACTTTTGTCCGTGCTCAAGCACCCGCTGGTGGCTTGTGGTCTGGGGCCGGGTGTGTGCCGTGCCTCCGCCCGCCTGCTGGAGCGCGCGGTGCTGCGCGGCCCATCCCCAGCACCCGGCTTTGCGGGGCTGTGTGCGGCGGTTAAGGGCAAGCTGGAACCCAGGCGTGAAAAAGATCGCCAGCGCATAGCCGAAGGCCATAGTGCCGACCGTCCGTTTGGCCCCGAACCCCTGCCTGCCTTCATGGATCGGCTGGCGCGCTGCCTTGAGCCAGTTCTGGGCTGGGATCAGGCGGAGGGCGCGGTCGCGGCCGGGGTTGCGGGCGCGCGGCATCAGGCAACGGTGCCAGCTTTGCTGGAAGCCCTGATAGCCACAGTCGAACGCCTTGCCAGCACGGAGGAGGAAGACGCGGCCTCCCGGTTGTGGAAAGGGGAGGATGGCAGCCTTCTGGCTTCCCGGCTGAGCGAGCTTATGCTGGCGACCGATGTGCTGCCCCCCCAGCCCCCCGCCGTGCTGGATGGGTTGCTGAGTGCGGTTCTGGCGCAGGAGCGCGTAGCCACCCGCCGTGGGAATAACCCGCAGGCCCTGCATCCGCGCGTGCTGATCTGGGGCCTGTTTGAAGCACGCCTGCAAACGGCGGAAACTGTTATTCTGGGTGGTCTGTCCGAAGGGGTGTGGCCCCCCGCCCCCGATGCGGGACCGTGGATGAGCCGCCCCATGCGCCAGCGTGTGGGCCTGCCCCCGCCCGAACAGGCGGTGGGGCAGGCCGCGCATGACTTTTTTGCCATGGCGGCAGCGGCGGAGCAGGTTGTTCTGTCCTCCTCCCTCCGGCGCGATGGCGCACCCGTGGTGCCCGCACGCTGGCTGACCCGGCTGGACGCTTTTCTGGCTGGTTGGGGGGGGCGAGTGCCCGAACACCCGGTGCTGTCCTGGCTTGCGCGGCTGGACCAGCCGGATGGCCCCGCCATGCCGGT
This sequence comes from Acetobacter zythi, assembly GCF_963921165.1. NCBI lineage: Bacteria > Pseudomonadati > Pseudomonadota > Alphaproteobacteria > Acetobacterales > Acetobacteraceae > Acetobacter > Acetobacter zythi. The sequence continues at coordinate 47,044 of NZ_CAWUEO010000034.1, read as the reverse complement.
GGCCCCACCCCGCCCCACGCCCGCTGTTGCCCTGCGTCCGCGCCAACTGAGTGTGACGGAAATAGAAACATGGATGCGCGACCCCTACGCCATATATGCCCGCCACATCCTCCGCCTTGACCCCCTGCCAGAGCTGGAGGAAGGGGCCGATGCCTCCGATTACGGCATGATTGTGCATGAAGCGTTGGAACGCTGGGTTAAAACCCATGGCGCGGCGTGGCCCATGGATGCGGAGCGCAGGCTGGCGGAGGTGTTTCAGACCTGCCTTGCCGAGCAGGCCCTGCGTCCGGCTCTACAGGCATGGTGGGCGCCCCGGCTGGAGCGGATTGCAAGCTGGGTTGCGCAGGCGGAGGAGCAGCGCCGGGCGGCCAACGGCACACCACAGGCCATTCTGACCGAAATTGCAGGAGCCGTGCTGGTGCCCGATGCACCGGGTGGGCCGTTCCGCCTTGTGGGCCGGGCCGACCGGGTGGAACTTGGCGCGCAGGGGCAGGTGATTGTGCAGGACTACAAGACAGGCATGCTGCCCACCTTGCGCGATGTTCTGTCTGGCTGGAGTCCGCAACTGCCGCTGGAGGCCGCCATGTTGCTGCGGGGCGGGTTTGCCGCTGCCTCCAATGTGACGGAGATTGAAGGGCTGATCTACTGGCGGCTCACAGGTGGGGCGGAACCGGGGGGGGAGGTGGCCGTAGTCCCCAAGGAGCATGACAGCCTGACGGCTCTGGCCGAGCAGACATGGCAGCGCCTGCTGGACCGGATTGCCGCGTATGACCAGCCCACGCAGCCCTATCTTTCCCACCCCCATCCGGGGCAGGAGCCACGTTTTGCCGATTATGCCCGTCTGGCCCGCGTGCCGGAATGGAACACAGGCCGCACGGAGACCGATGCATGATCCCCCCTACGGCTCAAGGCGCATTGGATGCCGCCATTGCACAGGCCAACCAGCAGCAGGCCATGGCGTCTGACCCCACGGCGTCTGTTTTTGTTTCGGCCTCGGCGGGGAGTGGCAAAACCAAACTGCTGATTGACCGCCTGCTCCGGCTTATGCTCCCACGGGTGGAAACCAATGGCGAGGTGGTGCCCGGCAGCGATCCTGCGCGGATTTTGTGCCTGACCTTTACCAAGGCTGCGGCGGCGGAAATGGCCATTCGCCTGCAAACCCGCCTTGGCCGGTGGGTGACTTTGCCAGATGACCGGCTGGATGCGGAACTCAAGGCCCTGTCCGTCCCCTGCACACAGCAGACCCGGCGCAAGGCGCGCGCGCTGTTTGCAGAGGTACTGGATCTGCCCGGTGGTATGCGTATTGGCACCATTCATGCGTTCTGCCAGTCGCTTTTGCGGCGGTTCCCGCTTGAAGCCTCCATGAACCCGCATTTTACGGTCATGGAGGAAACAGACGCGGCACTGGCGTTGCAAAGCTGTGTGGAAACCGTACTGGGCGCACAGGCGTCCAGCACGGTGGCGCCTCTGGCCGGGCAGATCGGGCTTGGCGACTTTATTGCCCTTGCAGGCACCTTGCGGCGCGATGAGCGGGCACAGGCCGCGCGTGCGCGCGTAAGCACCCAGCCAGAGCAGGCGCAGGCCATGCTGTGCCGGGTGCTGGACCTGCCCGAAACCGCCTTGCAACAGACTGATGAGGCCTTCCTGCTTGCCGCCTGCACGGGGTTTGCGGCGGAGGCCACCTTGCGCACTGGCCTGCTGGCTGTGGTGGAGGAAGGTTCGGCCACAGCCAGGGCCAGTGCGCTGCTCCTGCTGGACTGGCTGGCCCTGCCCCCGCCCGAGCGGGCCGCGCAGTGGGGCGTGTGGCGCCACGGGTTTTTGACCAAGGAGGGCAAGCTGCGCAGCCGTAGCCTGCTTTCGACCAAACTTGCGCAAAAATACACGGATGTGGCCGATGCGCTGGCAAAGGAGGCCGAACGCATACTGGCGGTGGAAGAGGGCAGGAATGCCCGCCATCTGGCCCGTCTGGGCGTGGCGTTGCTCCAGATGGTCGCCCCTGTGGCCACACTGTTCGACCAGCGCAAGGCCCTGCAGGGCCAGATGGAATATGATGACCTGATCCACCGCACACTCTCGCTCCTGCGCACACCGGGGGCGGCTTGGGTGCTGTACAAGCTGGATGGCGGCATAGACCACCTGCTGCTGGACGAGGTGCAGGATACCTCCCCCCAGCAGTGGCGCATTGCAGGCGACCTGACGGCGGAGTTTTTTGCAGGTGCCGGGGCGCGGGGGGAGGAAAGCCCCCGGACGGTTTTTGCCGTGGGAGACTACAAACAGTCCATCTACGGTTTTCAGGGGGCCGACCCGGATGAATTCCGGGCATGGCGGGCGCAGTTCAAACAGCGCGCACACGCAGCAAACCTGCCATGGCGGGAGCCGGAACTGACTGTCTCCTTCCGTTCCACAGCACCAGTCCTGCAATTGGTTGATGCGGTTTTTGCCGATGCACAGGCCGCCCGTGGCGTTGCGGAGGAGCACGGCCGCGCCATGCAACACATTACGGCCCGGCCCGGCCAAGGCGGGCGTGTGGAGCTTTGGCCGTTAGCAGAGACGCAGGACGCGGAGGACAGCATAAGCCCGTGGGAGCCAGCAGCCGTTAACGCCACCCGGCAAAGCCCACGGCAGAAACTGGCCGATGCGTTGGCCAGCTCCATTGCGCGTGAACTGGCGGCCCCACCCCCGCCGGGGCAAAAACCCCTGACCGCGGGCGATGTGCTGGTGCTGGTGCCGCGCCGCTCCTCCTTTGTGCCGTTGCTGGTGCGAGCACTCAAGGGGCACAACATTCCGGTGGCGACACTGGTGCGCACGGGCCTTGCCGACCAGCTTGCCGTGCAGGACCTTATGGCCCTGTGTGCGGCCCTTCTGCTCCCTCAGGATGATCTGACCCTCGCCTGCGTGCTGACTTCCCCTCTGGGTGGCCTGTCCGATGACAGCCTGATGGCTCTGGCCGTCGGGCGTGCGCCCGGAGCGCCTTTGTGGTCCATTCTGCGCGAGCGGCATGCCCAGCAGGCGGATTGGACGCAGGCATGGCAGATGCTCAACACCCTGTTTGGTCGGGTGGACTACCTCAGCCCGTACGAACTGCTCTGCGCAGCCCTTGGCCAGCAGGGTGGGCGCGCCCGCCTTCTGGCCCGTCTGGGGCCAGAAGCCGCCGAACCGATTGACGAACTGCTGTCCGCCGCCCTGCGTTATCAGGAGCAGCATCCGCCGTCCTTGCAGGGGTTCCTGCACTGGCTCCGCCACTCGCAGGAGAGCGTCAAGCGCGAGGCGGAAGCCGGGGGCAATGCCGTGCGGGTTATGACCGCGCATGGCTCCAAGGGGTTGCAGGCCCGGCTGGTTATTCTGCCCGATACGGTGGGCCTGCCCCGCTTTGAGGACCGGCTCTTCTGGGCGCAGGATAAGGCAACAGGCGTGGAGGTGCCCCTTTACGTGCCCCGCAACGCCCTGTCCGTCGGGCTGACCCGCAGCCTGTACGAGCGCCTGCGTGAGAGGACGATAGAGGAGTACAACCGCCTGCTCTACGTGGCCTTGACCCGCGCGGCCGACAGGCTGGTGGTCTGTGGCTGGATGCCCGGCCGCACCGTGCCGCCAGAAAGCTGGTATGAACGTTGCCGCCTTGGGTTTGAACGCGCAGGCGCACAGGAGCGCGAGTGGAGCATTGGGGACTGGTCAGGCAAAATACTGGTGCTGGAGGAACAGGCCACCCCCACCACCCAGCCCGCGCCCGCGCCACCAGTTGTGCCGGGCGGGCCAGATGCCACCCCCCACCAGTTGCCCGGCTGGGTGGGGCAGGCGCCCCTATGGTGGCCCAGCCCCCCACAGGCGGAGGGGCCGCTGGCCCGCCCATTAGCCCCAAGCAGACCGGACGATACCATGCTTGGCCCGCTGCCCCCCGCGCGCTCCCCGCTGGATGTGGCGGCCATTACCCCGGCCAAGGCGCGCGAGGCGGCGTTCCGTAAGGGTAATCTGGTCCATGCGCTCCTCCAGTTCCTGCCCGACCACCCTGCCGAAGCGTGGGAGCGGCTGGCCACGGACTGGCTGGCCCGCCCCGCATCGGGCCTGTCCGCGCAGGAGGCGGCGCAGCTTGGCGCGCAGATTGTGGCTGTGCTGCGCATGCCCGAACTGGTGGACCTGTTTACCCCGCATGCCCGGGCGGAGCAGCGGCTGGCTGGTATTGCCGGTGGGCAGGTGATTGTGGGGCAGGTGGACCGCATGTGCGTACTGCCTGACCGGGTTGTTGTGTGTGATTACAAAAGTGGTCGCCACGCCCCCCGCTCCGTGGAGCAGACACCGGTGCTGTACCTGCGCCAGATGGCGGCGTACCGGGCCTTGTTGCAGGGGTTATGGCCGGGCAGGCCGGTTGTGTGTGTGCTGGTCTGGACCGAACTGCCCCGTGCCGACCGGCTGCCAGACCACCTGCTGGACCAGTATGCGCCGGGGGCTTTGGGGCGGGTGGCATCTTGACCACGGCGCAGGCCACCTTAAGTGTTAGCTAACCCCGGTGTGGTGGTTCGCACCCTGTGTGCGTGGCCCCAGACCTGTTAATAAGGACAGCATGTGGTGCTCCAGCACCCAGTAGTAAGGAAAACATGTCATGAGTGAACATACGCTTGCTGTCAGCGATTCCAGTTTTGATGCCTCCGTGCTCAAGGCGTCCGGTCTGGTGCTGGTCGATTTCTGGGCGGAGTGGTGCGGTCCGTGCAAAATGATCGGCCCGGCTTTGGAAGAAATCGGTAAGGACCTGCAGGGCAAGGTGACGGTTGCCAAGATCAATATTGATGACAACCCCGTAACACCCAACACCTATGGTGTGCGCTCCATTCCGACCCTTATGCTGGTGCGCGATGGCAAGGTGGTGGACACAAAGGTTGGCGCACTGCCCAAAAGCCAGCTCAAGGCATGGGTTGAAGGCGCGCTTTAAGCCACGCTTTTACGCACGGGTGCGCTACGTTTTACAACGGGGCGCACCTGTGCGGCATGGTCAGGTTTTTTCATAATCACTTGGCAGATTGGCGCCGCCCGCGTAATGCAACCACGCAGGCGGGCAGGGTCCGCAGAGTTAGTCTAGTGCAGTCACAGGGTTCAAAATGAGCTGGATCACCGAATACGTCCGTCCTAAAATCCGCGGTCTTTTGCGCCGTGATGTGCCGGACAACCTGTGGACCACCTGTGATTCGTGCTCCCAGATGGTCCTGACCAAGGAACTGCGCAAGGCGCAGAATGTTTGCCCCCATTGCGGGCACCATATGCGTGTGCTGGTGAATGACCGGCTGGCATGGACCTTTGATAACGGTGAATTCACCCGTATTGAACTGCCGTTGGCCCCCGTGGACCCACTGGGCTTCAGGGACCAGAAAAAATATACCGACCGCCTGAAAGACGCCCGCGCCAAAAGCCATCTGGACGAGTCCCTTGTGGTCGCGCATGGCACCATTGGCGGGCACAATGCGGTTGTGGGCGTTATGGCGTTCGAATTTATGGCAGGCACCATGGGTGCGGCCTTTGGCGAGCGCTTTGTGGCTGCCGCCCGACTGGCCATTTTGCAAAAATCTCCGCTGGTGGTGTTTACCGCATCGGGCGGGGCACGCATGCAGGAAGGCGTTCTGAGCCTGATGCAGATGCCCCGCACAACCGTTGCAGTGCAGATGCTGCGTGATGCGGGCCTGCCCTACATTGTGGTGCTGACCAACCCGACCACGGGCGGGGTTACGGCATCCTTCGCCATGCTGGGGGATGTGCAGATCGGGGAACCCAACGCCCTGATCGGCTTTGCCGGTCCGCGCGTTATTCAGGACACGGTGCGTGAAAAGCTGCCAGAAGGCTTCCAGCGTTCCGAATATCTGGTCGAGCACGGTATGCTGGACATGGTTGTGCCCCGCAAGGATCTGCCTGCCACCCTGTCACGCCTGATTGGCCTGCTGACACACGCTCCAGCCGATGTAAAAGCGCCCCCGCCCAAGCCGGTTGCAGCCCCCGCTGCCGCAGCAGAGTAAACCCTTCCGTGACCCAGCCGCAGTCCGGGGGTACGGCCCCTGTGCCCGAATTTACCGGTCGCACGGGGGAGGTTCTGCAACGGCTGAACCACCTTTACCCCGCCTTGATCGACCTCTCGCTCGGTCGGCTGGAAGCCCTGCTGGCCCGTCTGGACCACCCCGAGCGCAAACTGCCGCCGGTTATCCATGTGGCGGGCACCAATGGTAAGGGCAGCACCTGCGCCACCCTGCGCGCCATAGCCGAGGCGGCGGGCTGGCGTGTGCATGTTATGACCTCCCCGCATCTGGTGGATGTGACCGAGCGGTTCCGCATTGCGGGCAAGCTGGTCAGCGAGGCCGAGCTTGTGGCCACGCTGGAGGAAATTGAGCGCGTGAACAACGGTGCGCCCATTACCGTGTTCGAGGTGTTAACGGCAGCGGGCTTTGTGCTGTTTGCCCGCCACCCGGCGGAACTGGCCATTATTGAGGTCGGTCTTGGTGGGCGGTGCGATGCCACCAATGTGCTTGAACACCCCGCCGCGTGCATTGTGACCTCCATCTCGCGCGATCATGAGGCGTTTTTGGGCGAGTCTCTGGCCGCGATTGCTGCGGAAAAAGCGGGGATATTCAAACCCGGCGTGCCAGCAATTACAGGTTACCAACCTGCCGAGGTCATGCAGGTTCTGCAGGCACAGGCGCAGGCGGTGGGGGCTGGTCTGGCCCGCCGTGGCGTTGAGTGGAACATTGCCCCACAGCCGGGTGCTGCGGACAGGCCCGCCGGACTGCGCCTGAACGATGCCAAAGGATCGCTCGACCTGCCCATGCCAGCCCTGACAGGCCCATGGCAGATGGAAAACGCAGCTCTGGCGGTGGAGGCTCTGCGTTTGTCCGGGCTGGCTGTGCCACAGGCTGCATGGCAGGGCGTTGGGCAGGTGCAGTGGCCTGCGCGCATGCAGCGCCTGCACGGCCATCTGGCGGCTTTGCTGCCCAACGGGTGGGAACTGTGGCTGGATGGGGGGCACAACCCCGGAGCCGGAGCCGCACTGGCGCAGGAACTGGAGCACTGGAAAGACCGCCCTCTGCACATACTGGTGGGGATGAAGCAGACCAAGGACGCCTCAGGCTTTTTGGGGCCGCTTTTGCCATATGCGGATGATTTGTGGGCGATTTGCGAACCCGAACAGCACCTTGCCCTGCCCGTACAGGCTATTGTGGACGCCTCTGGCGGTAAGGCCCATATTGGCCCCACCCTTGCCCGTGCACTTGGCGCGTTGGCCGCCCACGCCCACACACAGCAGCCCGCCCGGGTGCTGATTTGTGGCAGTCTGTATCTGGCGGGTGTTGCACTCAGGCAGGATGGCTGGGTTGTAAGGTAATTTTTGCGGGTGAGTGCGTTTTGGAGCCGTAAAAAGATGTGTCTTTACGGCATGGCTATCCCTTTTGATTTTATTTTGTAAGTTTCCGGCGCAGGTCATAAACAGTGGTGTGCTCTGTCAGGCTGTCTGTCTGGTGTCGGGGTGGATTTTAGCGCGGGCAGTATAAAATGTTTCGGCTGGACATTTCTGGCGAATATTTTGGCAAAATCCTTGTGGATGCAAAACGTAAAAGTTCAGCCAGCAATCCGTGGCGTTCTGGTGCGGCATGAAGGCTTTTAATCTTCAGGGCATGGTGCAGCGTTTTTCCACGCTGCGTGGCGCACGGCTTATGCTGGTTATTCTGGCAATGAGTGGTGTGCAGCTCTTTTTTAATGCGGTTTTGGCCATACCCTGGGGCGGTCTGGTGGAAGCAAGCTGCCGCTGGGACTGCACATGGTACGTTGGAATTGCCCAAAACGGGTACATGCCCTTATCGACCGAGACGGTCTATAACGCTGGCGCTCAGAAGAACTGGGCATTTTTTCCGTTATATCCGATTATTTCCAGCCTTGTATCATGGGGGCTGGGTATCAAGGTTATAACGTCCGGGTTGTTGGTCAATATTTTGTTGTGGCCAGTTATTGTGCTTTTATGCTGTAAAGATATGGAATTAAGGGGTATTGAAGTTAACAATCTTCTGTTTTGTTTGTTTTTTATAGTTTATCCTCTGAATATATGGTACTATTCGCAATACTCAGAAGCGGTTTATGGCGTTTTGCTTATGGGAATGCTTGTTTCCCTTAGGCTCTATAAATTATATCTGGCCTGTATTCTGGGTTTTTTCCTCTCCATATCCAGACCCACCGGTTTTCTCATGGTAATCTGTCTGGCCGCATGGTGGTTTTTTACCGCCCGTCAGCCAGAAGACCGGTCCATGCAGGAACGAACCATGCTGGACCGCCTGCGCGAGGCCGCCTTGCTGGTTTCCGTTGCGGGGGCGGGGCTTTCGGCGTTTGTCCTGTATTTTTATGATCTGATCGGTGACGGCTTTGCTTTTGCGCATGTGGAAAAAGCTTGGGGGAGGCATTTTCTGTTTTTTCCACAGCATATTCTCATCGCGTTAGAGAGCGCGGATCGCAAAATATTCGGCGTGTATGCCATTTATGTCATGGTGCTGCTGTTTTTGATGTGGCGTAAAAAATGGATGGTGAATGCCCTGCTCCTGAGCACCACAGCATTTGTGGGCGCATCCACTGGAGTGGTGGCGATTGAGCGCCATATTCTTGCAAACCCTCTGGCCATAGAGTTTCTGGCGTATCTTACAGTCAAGCTGCCTTACAGGGAGACACGGAACATACTGGTGGGTTTGGGGGCGGGGCATGTTTGTTTTGTTTTGATTTGGTACATGAATACATTCTTCTTAACATGAGGTTTGTTGTGTTTGTTAAGGTTGTTCAGATTGTATTGATTGCAGTATTATCTGTATGGAATATCTATGCTCTTAAAGTGGGCATGAATGCCTGCGTTCCCCAGCCTTATCAGGATTATTATATGCGGCACACATTGCCATTGAATGCGTATCTGGCTGCCGTGCGGGCGGGAGAGGTCATGCACAGGGTCTGCCAGTAGTGCGGGCAGCCTACAAATATGACCGATATGTACTGGCTGAGGGGAGTCCCTGCACGCAGCGGGTGTGGAGGCTACGGCCAGAAACAAGGCAGCATGATGTGGAAAAAAATGGTGCCCCCATTCAGATTTGAACTGAAGACCTACCGCTTACAAGGCGGTTGCTCTACCACTGAGCTATAAGGGCACATGCACATATTCTGCGCTAAGGCCGGACTATAAGCGATAAAAGGGTAAGAGCGTCAAGTCCTGTTTTTTGGAATAATCGCGGTTTTTTTGGCCCATACACATATTGCATCGTTTTCGTGGGTGGCGCATCTAGGCGGACATGCCGCACGTTTCCCCCAGCCCCGCTCCCGCCCTGTTTCTGCACGATAGCCAACGCCGCGCAACCGTGCCGTTCCAGCCGCTCGATCCGGCCCATATCAAGGTCTATTACTGTGGTCCCACAGTGTATGATCTGGCCCATATTGGTAACCTGCGCGCCATGCTTACGGCGGATGTGCTGGTCAGGCTCCTGCGTCACCTGTATCCGCGTGTGACCTTTGTGCGCAATATTACCGACGTGGACGACAAGATAACCGCCCGCGCCCGCGCGAATGGGGAAGATATTGGCGCGCTCACCCAGCGCACCACGCAGGAGTTCCATCACGATCTGGCCTCCCTTGGGGTATTGCCACCCGATATAGAGCCCCGCGCGACCCATAATATTGGCGAGATGCAGGCCATGATCGCCCGCCTGATTGAAAACGGGCATGCGTATGAAGCACAGGGCCATGTGCTGTTCTCGGTTGGGTCATTCCCGTCCTACGGCGCACTTTCTGGCCGTAATCCCGATGAGCTGGAAGCCGGGGCGCGGGTGGAAGTGGCCCCATACAAAAAAGCGCCGGGTGATTTTGTGTTGTGGAAACCATCGGATGCGGACCAGCCAGGGTGGGAAAGCCCGTGGGGCAGGGGGCGTCCGGGGTGGCATATTGAATGTTCGGCCATGTCGCACCGATATCTGGGCGACAGTTTTGACATTCATGGCGGCGGTTCGGACCTGCTGTTCCCACACCATGAGAACGAACGCGCGCAAAGCCTGTGCTGCTTTCCGCACAGCCAGTTTGCCAATTACTGGGTGCATAATGCCATGCTCTTGGTGGAAGGTGAGAAAATGTCCAAATCACTGGGCAATTTCCTGACCATCCGCGATGTGCTGGCACAGGCCCCGGCAGAGGCGCTGCGCCTGTTGCTGCTGGGCGCGCATTACCGTTCCACACTCAATTACACACAGGCCGGGCTGACCGAGGCGCGCAAAACGCTGGACCGCTTCTACCGCGCGCTTTCCAGCGTGCCGGACGTACCCGACGCCCCCGTGCCACAAACCGTGCGCGCCGCGTTGGAGGAAGACCTGAACACCCCCAAGGCCATTGCCGAACTGCATGTGCTGGCCAGTCAGGCCATGGGGGGGGACAGGCAGGCCGCTGGCGCACTTCGGGCCGGGGGTGCGCTGCTGGGTCTTTTGCAGGATGACCCGGCGCAATGGTTCAAAGGGGGGGCTTCGGTTGAGGAAGATTGCGCAATTGAAGCACTTATAGCCGAGCGACTGGCCGCCAAAAAAGCGCGGGACTTTGCAAAAGCCGATGCCCTGCGCGACCGGCTACAGGCACAGGGCATTGTGCTTGAAGATACAAAAGATGGAACAAGCTGGAGGCGCGCATGACCGGGCGGGACGGCGGGGCGCCGCTGGAGCCTTTGGGCAACACACCTGTTGTTATTCTGGTGCGGCCGCAAATGGCCGAAAACATTGGCACTACGGCCCGCGCCATGGCCAATGGCGGCCTGTTCCATTTACGGCTGGTTAGCCCAAGGGATGGTTGGCCGCAGGACAGGGCATGGCGCACGGCCTCTGGGGCAGACAGGATTTTGGAAGCCGCCACGGTGCATGAGAGTGTGGATGACGCCATAGCCGATCTGCACCATGTGTACGCCACATGCCCACGGCCGCGCCATATTGTAAAAACCGTTATGACCGCGCGTGGCGGTGCGGCCGAACTGCGCGCGGCCACTACGCGGGGCTTAAAGGTCGGGCTGATGTTCGGCCCCGAGCGCGCAGGGCTGGATAATGAGGACATGGCGCGCGCGGATGCGCTTATCCGTTACCCGCTCAACCCCACTTTTATGTCGCTCAATCTGGCGCAGGCGGTCATGATTATGGCGTATGAATGGTGGATGGCCGCAGACGCCACGCCACCACGCACGCTCATGACCAACGAGACCCATGTGGCCACCAAGGGCGAGCTTGAAAACTTTATGGGCCACCTTGTGCGCGAGCTGGATGGCTGCGGCTTTTTGCGCAATGAGCAAAAACGCCCCGGCATGGTGCGCAACCTGCGCCACTTTTTCACCCGTGGCGAAGTGACCGAGCAGGAGCTGCGGACCCTGCATGGTGTTGTGCGCGAACTTGCCCACCCTCGCCGCACGGAGGACTAGGCTGCCAGCCTGTGGTGGTGTGCCGCCACGGTGGGTAAAGTCAGGCAGAGGGTGGTTTGTGCCCGTGTGGGCGGCAGACCCCCGAACCGTGCGGAACATGCAGGTCGGGGGGTGCTGGCGCCTCTGCCGCTCAAGGCGTGCAGAGGCAGTATCAGGCGTTTAGTCCGCGGCAAGGGCCATATGCTGCTGGCCCATGGCGCGGGTGACGTGGTCTTCCACCGCAGCGGTAATTTTGTCTGCCTGTTTGGCAAAAATATGATCCGCTTCGGGGTAAACACGGTAGTCCACCGCAACGCCCTTTTGGGTGTTCAGCTTGTCCACCAGTTTGTGGATGGCAGGCTCGGGGGCCATGTCATCCTTGCCACCGGCAATCATCAGCCCACCGCACGGGCAGGGGGCCAGAAAGCCAAAGTCATAATGTGCCGCAGGGGGGGCAATGCTGATCCAGCCGGTAATTTCGGGGCGGCGCATCAGCAACTGCATGCCCACGAACGCCCCGAACGAATACCCGGCAATCCACAGACCGCTGGCGTTGGGGTTGATCATCTGCATCCAGTCAAGGGCTGCTGCTGCATCGGAAATTTCGCCAATGCCCCCGTCAAACCGCCCCTGCGAGCGGCCAACCCCACGGGAGTTATAGCGCATGACGGAAAAGCCCATGTTTTCGAACGTACGGTACAAGGCGTATGTAATCCGGTTGTTCATGGTGCCGCCGTGCAGCGGGTGGGGGTGCAGCACGAGGGCAAGCGGGGCGTTGGGCTCGTTTGAGTGGTGATAACGTCCTTCAAGACGTCCATCCGGGCCGGCAAACATAACCTCAGGCATGTAGGTTCCGCTTGATCTGGGAAAGGCGTCCACGGGCATGACGCTTCCGGGTTTGATAAACTGCCCCGGCGGGGAACGATGCCACGTTCCGGGTCGGAACATGCGGGCAGGTAAAGGCCCGCAAGCTTGAACTCTCAGTCAGCATGTCTCCCCTTTCCGCTTCTGGGGGAAAACGGAAAAAGGAGCGCATTCAAACACATGGTGTCCGTCCCACGACCTGAAAAGGGGATAAGGCACACTCTGGCGTTGACCTTGTGCAAAACGCAGGCATAATCACGCGTGGTGTTGTTCGTGAATACCGCATATGCGGGAAACACGTTTCCTGCCTGCCGTCTTCGTTGTGCCCTGTGGTGCTGACCATGTGGCACTCTATAGCGGCTTGGGGGCCAGAATTTCTACATAAATCGTGCTAATGGCCATTCTGTTCGGCCTGCAAAAAGCGCAGTTCTGGTATGGTTACGGATAGATAAAAAGCATGAACGATAAAACAGACGATAGGGCAAAGGGTTTTTCCCAACCCGTCTATCTGGACGCCAATGCGACTGAACCCCTGCGCCCGGCCGCCCGCGCGGCCATGCTGGAGGCGGCGGACCTTACGGGGAATCCATCTTCCGTGCATTTTGCAGGCCGCCGCGCGCGCGCCGTGCTGGAAGAGGCGCGCAATACGGTGGCCCGCCGCATGGGGGTGGCCCCGCTCAACTGCGTGTTTACCTCTGGTGGCACGGAGGCCAACGTGCTGGCCATGCACGGGCTTGGGCAGGGGCGGCGTTTTCTGCTTGGCCGCACCGAGCATGACGCCGTGCGCAAAGGCGCGCCAGACGGGGCGGATGTGGCATGGCTGGAGGTGGACAGCAACGGGCAGGTCCGGCTGGACCTGCTGGAGGCCGCCTTGTGCGCCCCCGGCGCCCCCGCCTTTGTCTGCCTGATGTTAGCGAATAACGAGACAGGGGTGCTCCACCCATTGGGCGAGGTCGCCCGTCTTTGCCGCCAGTACGGCGCGCACCTGCATGTGGATGCCGTGCAGGCCGCAGGCCGTATGGTGGTCAATGTGGAGGAACTGGGGGCGGATAGTCTGGCCTGTTCGGGCCACAAAATGGGTGGCCCCAAGGGTGCGGGGGCGTTGCTGCTGCGCGGACCGGCCCCAAGGCCATTAACCCCCCTGTTTGATGGCGGCGGGCAGGAACAGGGCCGCCGGGGTGGCACCCAGCCCTTGCCCGCCATAGCCGGGCTGGCCGCAGCCTTGTGCGATGCATTGGATAACCCGCGTGATCTGGCCCCCTTGCGCCATCAGATCGAACAGGCCGCCCGTGCCGCCGGGGCCGTGGTGTGCGCGGCGGAGGTGCCCCGGCTGGGCAACACGGCGTCTCTCGCCCTGCCCGGTCGGCGCGCGCAGGGGCAGCTTATGCGGCTGGATCTGGATGGGGTTTGTGTGTCCGCAGGGTCGGCGTGTTCATCTGGCAAGGTTGCGTTCTCCCACGTGCTGGACGCCATGGGGCTGGGCGAACTGGCAGGGCAGGCCATACGCGTGTCCCTGCCGTGGAACGTATGCGCAGCAGACGTGGAGCGGTTTGTGCACAGTTATACGCGCATGGCGGCTGGGTCCGGTCTGGCGCTGGCGCGGTAAGGGGCAGGCATGGCGGCATTGTATTTTGACCACGCGGCAACCACCCCGTGCGACCCGCGCGTGCAGGCTGTTCTGCTGCGCGCTCTGGCGGAGGAAAACGGCAATCCGCACAGCACCACCCATGCCAGTGGCGCCCGTGCGGCCCAGATGGTGGAGCACGCCCGTGCGGAGGTTGCCGCTCTGCTTGGCATAGAGGCGCGCGAGGTTGTGTTTACCTCTGGTGCGACCGAGTCCAACAACCTTGCCATCAAGGGGGCTGCCCGGCATCTGGCAACGCAGGGAAGCCCCCGCCGCCGGGTTATCACGGTGGCGACCGAGCATAAATGCGTGCTGCAAAGTGTGGAGGACCTTGCTGGAGAAGGGTTTGAGCCGGTTATTCTACCGGTTAACGCCCACGGGCAGGTGGAGCCGGATGTGCTGGCCCGCGCTCTGGCGGGTGCGCCAACGGCAGTGGTCTCCATTGCCGCAGCCAATAACGAGACCGGGGTCTTGCAGGACCTTGCCACACTGGGGGCGCTGGTCGCGCAGGCCGGTGCGCTGCTCCATACCGATCTGGCGCAGGCGGCGGGCAAGATCGCGTTGGACCTGCACGCTCTGCCGGTGGCGCTTGCCTCGGTCTCCAGCCACAAGCTGTATGGGCCAAAGGGTGCGGGTGCGCTGTTTGTGCGCCGCCGCCCGCGTGTGCGCCTGACCCCCCTGTTCTCCGGTGGGGGGCAGGAGCGGGGTCTGCGCTCAGGCACCCTGCCGGGCTTTTTGCTGGCAGGCTTTGGGGAGGCCTGTAAAATAGCCAGAGCGGATATGGCGCGTGACGCCACGCATCTGGCCAAGGTGCAGACCTGCTTTTTGGAGCACCTGTCCACCCGTCTGCCGGGTTGTGTGGTCAATGCGGAGGGGGCTGCGCGCCTGCCGGGTATTTTCAGCCTGCGCTTACCCGCTGACCTGCGCGCAGCGGACGTGCTGGCGGCCATGCCGGGGCTTGAGGTTTCCCTCGGTTCGGCCTGTTCCTCGGCCGAACTGGCCCCGTCCTACGTGCTGGAAGCCATGGGCCTGAGCTTTGATGAGGCAGGAAGAAGCTTGCGTCTGTCCCCCGGACGTTTTACCTCCACCGCCGAAGCAGAACGCGCGGCGGACAGTCTGGCACAGGCTGCCCTACAGGTGCGGGCCACACCCCGGCGGCCCACGCCAGCAGCCTAAGGCCCGACCCTACAGGCCGCCGCCGCCATGATATTTTTTGGCAGGATGGAAACCAATGCCCCAGATGACGTTTGTTGAGCAGGACGGAACAGAACGCACGGTTGATGCCCCGGTGGGCCTGTCCGTGCTGGAAATTGCCCATAAGCACGATGTGGACCTTGAAGGTGCATGCGAAGGCTCGCTGGCCTGCGCCACCTGCCACGTGGTGGTGGACCCCGCATGGGCGGACAGGCTGAGTGCGCCCACCGATGATGAGGAAGATATGCTCGACCTCGCTTTCGGGCTGGAAAAAACCTCACGCCTTGGCTGCCAGATCGTGATGACCGAAGCACTCGATGGTCTGGTTGTGCGCCTGCCCAGCAAGGCCTGACCTTACAGATTAAGGGGAAGGATATCCCGCCCATGCGTATTCTTGTTGCCATGTCCGGAGGGGTGGACAGTTCCGTGGTGGCTGCCCGTCTTTTAGAGGAAGGGCACGAGGTTGTGGGCGCGACCCTTCAACTCTACGACTCCAGAGGGGCGGCCAAAAAAGGGGCGTGCTGTGCAGGGCAGGACATCCGCGATGCCCGCGCCGTGGCCGACCGTCTGGGGTTCCCGCATTACGTTATTGATGCCGAACGCCGTTTTCAGGACAGTGTGATCGAACGCTTTGCCGATGCCTATGCGGCGGGCGAAACCCCGGTCCCCTGCGTTGCGTGCAATCAGGGCGTCAAATTTACGGACCTGTTGGGACTGGCGAAGGAAATCGGGGCCGATGCCATGGCCACCGGCCATTATGTGCGCCGTGTGGAAGGCCCGCAGGGGGCGGAACTGCACCGCCCGGTGGACGAGGCCCGCGACCAGAGCTGGTTCCTGTTCGCCACCACGCGTGAACAACTGGATTTTTTACGCTTCCCGCTGGGCGATATGCCCGACAAAGCCGCCGTAAGGCAGGAGGCCGAGCGGTTTGGGCTGGTTGTGGCAGGCAAGCCCGACAGTCAGGACCTGTGCTTTGTCAGCGATGGGTCCTACGTGGATCTGGTGGAGCGCATGCACCCCGAAATGGCAGGCCCGGGCGAGATTGTGGACCAGTCCGGCCATGTTGTGGGCGAGCATGAAGGCGTTATGCGCTTTACCGTGGGGCAGAGCAAACGCCTGGGCAACGCCGCCCGCCTGCAGGGCGAACGCCAGATGGTGGTGGGGGTGGAGCCGGGGCGCAAGCGGGTTATTATTGGCCCACGCGCGCATGCGTTTGTCAGTTCCCTGTCTGTGCGGGATGTGAACTGGCTGGTGGACGCCCCACCGGAAGGGATTGTCTGCAAGGTGCAGATGCGCGCGCGTGAAGAGCCGCGCACCGCCCGCGTGGTGCCCACACCCGATGGCGCTACGGTGCTGCTGGAAGAACCAGCCATGCCCGCCCCCGGTCAGGCCTGCGTGTTTTATCAGGGGAGCCGTATTCTGGGTGGCGGGTTCATCCGCCGGACGGAACAGCAGGCGACGGCTTAAAAAACAGGGAGAGTACGCGCATGGCGGAAGGTCGTCTGGTTATTGGCACACAGCGTTATTCGTCATGGTCCTTGCGGGGCTGGCTGAGTGTGCGTCTGGCAGGGCTGGATGTGGGGGTGGAGGTTGTGCCGCTGGCCGGTGCAGGCCAGACCGTAGCGCTCAAAACCCTCTCGCCCAACGGGTGTGTGCCTTATCTGGAGCATAAAGGCGCTGTGGTGTGGGACTCGCTCTCCATTGCGGAATACTGCGCGGAACACCACGGGTTTTTGTGGCCTACGGACCGGGCTATGCGGGCATGGGCGCGCTCGGCTGCGGCCGAAATGCACTCCGGCTTCCGGGCCGTGCGCTCCGCCCTGCCCATGAATCTGGGGCGCAACCGCGCGTTGGCCGCACCTCTGGGGGAGGATGTGCACAAGGATATTGCGCGCATTAACGCCATCTGGACCGAAGGGGCTGGCCGGGGCGGTCCGTTCCTGTGCGGGCCGGGCATGGGCAATGTGGATGCCATGTTTGCCCCTGTTGTCTGCCGTTTTCTGTCCTATGATGTGCCGGGTCTTTCCGCTACGGCGCAGGCTTACATGCAGGCCGTGCGGCACCACCCGCTTATGGTGGAGTGGTACGCCGCTGCTGCGCGGGAGCCGGTGGAATGGCAACTGGATATGTACGAAACTCTGGCCTGACCACGTCATGACCGGCAGCCGGGCGCAAGTATGAACAGAGCCAGCCCCGTAGGCGGGCCTGCTGCACATTTTTCACGGCCTTTGCGGGTCATGACCGTTCTGCCGCCGCGTGAACGCTTTGCCCCCGGCGAAGCAGGGGCCATAGCCCTGCTGGTGCACCGCATGGCGGGTGCTGGCGAGGTGGTGGTGGGCAGCCCGCCCGGAACGCCCCCTTATGGCGATGTGGCGTTTGCCCCTGTGCCGTCCGTGCTGTTCCCGCTGGGCACCATGGGGCGGTACCGTGCTGGCGTGGCACGGCTGATCCACAAGATTGGCCCCGATCTGGTGGAAATCCATAATCGCCCGGATCTGGCGCGGGCCGTGCGGCAGCGCTTTCCCCATATTCCGCTTGTGTTGGTCCTGCATAACGACCCGTGCGGCATGCGGGGGGGCAAAACCGCAGCGGAGCGCACGGAACTGGCGCGCAACATGGCGGTTGTGGCGGTCTCGGGCTGGGTGCGGGAGCGGTTTTTGGGGCAGGGGGCGCAGGGGCACGTTGCGGTTCTGCCCAATGGGCTGGACCTTGCCGCGCTGCCTGCTCCTGCCCCTGTGCGGGATAATCTTGTGCTGTTTGCGGGCCGTGTTGTGGCGGATAAGGGGGTGGACGCCTTTGTGCAGGCCTGCGCCACCGTACTGCCCCGCCACCCCACATGGCAGGCCAGAATTATAGGGGCGGACAGGTTTGGACCGGCCTCTCCACAAACAGAATTTCTGACCAAGGTGCAGGCGCAGGCTCGGGCTGCGGGGGTGCATATGGCGGGTTACCTGCCCCATACGCAGGTTGTGCAGGCCATGAGCCATGCTGCCATTGTGGTTGTTCCCAGCCGGTGGGCCGAACCCTTTGGCATGGCGGCGTTGGAGGCCATGGGCTGTGGTGCGGCACTGGTCACCTCCGCCAAAGGTGGTCTGCCTGATGTTGCAGGGCAGGCCGCCCTTTACGCCAACCCGGATGACCTGCCCACTTTGGTGGAAGCACTCGACCGCCTGATGTCTGACCCCGATCTGCGGACCCGCATGGGGCAGGCGGGCCGCGCTCGGGCGCAAATGTTTGACAGTGCCGCCCTGCGCCCCCAACGCCAGAGTTTGCACACGCGGCTTGTGCGGTGCTGGCCAGATGTGGGGCTGCTCGGGCAGCCTTAGGTTACGGGCGTTGGCGGAGCACGTGGGGGTGGCCCGGCTGAGCGCGGTGGTGCCTGCTCCCCCATGGGCGCGGGCCTGTTGTGGGTGCCGGGCGGGCTACCGGGGGGCTTCCTGTGGGGGGCTGGTTCAGCCCTGGCCGGTTTTGTTCCATCCACAGGCGCTTAGGGCGGGTTGCATGCCCGCGCGTGGGGGGGCGGTTGCGGTAATGCCGTTATCAATGGGGAGGTGCAGGCTTCTGGCCAGCAGGTGCAGGCCAGCCGGGTCGGGTTTGCCGTACAGGGTATCCCCCATAATGGGCCAGCCCATGGCGGCGCAGTGCACACGGGCCTGATGGGTGCGCCCGGTTTCCAGCTCCAGTTCCAGCCAGCTTGTGGCGCCACTCCGGCCCAGCACCCGCCATGTTGTGGCGGAGAGTGCGCCACCATTCGCGACCTGCATGGACCAGCCTGTTCTGGTGGTGGTTTTGAGCAGGGGCAGGTCAATACGCCCGTTTGTGGCCTGCGGGCCGCCGTGTACTACGGCCCAGTAGGTCTTGCGCGCGGTTTTGCTGGCAAAGGCCTGCTGCATGGCCAGTAATGGCTGTTTGCGCAGGGCTATGGCAAGGCAGCCCGATGTTTCGGCATCCAGCCTGTGGGCAAGCCACGGTCCATCCTTACGGCGGGAAAGCTGGGGGAACCAGTCCTCCACGCAGGCTCCGCCGCCGGGGCCGGTATGCACGGGCAGGCCCGCGGGCTTATCAAGGATAACCACATGGTTGCTCTGGTAGAGCAGGGGGGGAAGGGCCGGGAGCATGGAGTGGCCTAGTCTTCGTCCCGCGCGGAGCCAACCAGCACCTTGCGGCGGCCCACATTGTCCGCCCGGCTGATAATGCCTTCTTTTTCCATCTGCTCAATCAGCTTGGCCGCGCGGTTGTAACCAATGGACAGGTGGCGCTGGATGAAGGAGGTGGACGCCTTGCCTTCCCGCGTCACAATGTTCACGGCTTCGGTGTACATGTCAGCTTCGGCGTTTTCGTTCCCGCCAGAACGGCTGCCGCTACTGGAGGATGTGTTTTCCTCCATGGGTTCGGCCAGCACGTCGTCATCATAAATCGGCTCGCCCTGTTCTTTAAGGAAGTTCACAACCTGCTCCACCTCGCTGTCGGCCACAAACGGGCCATGCACACGGGTAATGCGGCCGCCACCTTGCATGAACAGCATGTCCCCCTGACCCAGAAGCTGCTCGGCCCCCTGCTCGCCCAGAATGGTCCGGCTGTCGAACTTGCTGATCACCTGAAACGAAATACGGGTGGGAAAGTTGGCCTTGATGGTGCCGGTAATCACATCCACCGAAGGGCGCTGCGTTGCCATGATAACGTGAATACCCGCAGCACGCGCCTTTTGCGCCAGACGTTGCACGCAGGCGTCAATTTCCTTGCCTGCGGTCATCATCAGGTCGGCCATTTCGTCAATAATGACCACAATATAGGGCATGGGATCGAGGGCGACGGACTGTTCCTCAAACACCGGGTTGCCGGTTTCGGGGTCAAAGCCGGTTTGCACGCGGCGGACCACCACCTCCCCATCTGCCCGGGCTTCGGCCGCACGGGCGTTGTAGCCTGCAATGTTGCGCACCTGTAGGTGGGCCATGGTGCGGTAGCGGCGGTCCATCTCGCGCACGACCCATTTGAGCGCGTTTACGGCCTTGGGTGGTTCGGTCACGACCGGGGTCAGCAGGTGGGGAATGCCATCGTAAATGGAAAGTTCGAGCACCTTGGGGTCAATCATGATCAGCCTGCACTCATCGGGCGAATGCCGGTAGAGCAGGGAGAGGATCATGGCGTTCACCCCAACCGACTTACCCGACCCGGTGGTGCCTGCCACCAGCAGGTGGGGCATGCGCGCAAGGTCGGAGAACATGGGTTCGCCCGCAATGTCCTTACCAAGGGCAAGGGGGAGCTGTCCGGTATCCTCACGCCATGTGGGCTGGTTGAGCAGTTCGGACAGATAAACCGTCTCACGCGTTTGGTTGGGAACCTCAATCCCCATCACGTTGCGCCCCGGCACGGTGGCAATACGCACGCTCAGCACGGACAGGGAGCGCGCCACATCGTCCGCCAGTCCGATAATGCGGGCAGAACGAATGCCCGGTGCGGGTTCAAGCTCGTAAAGTGTGACCACGGGGCCAGCGCTCATGCCCACAATGCGGCCCTGCACACCGTAATCGGCCAGAACCTGCTCCAGCATGCGGGCGGTGGCGTTCAGCAGTTCGGGCGAGGGGCCGGTATGGGCGTTGCCGGGGGCTGCGCGCAGCAGGCTCATGGGGGGGAGTTCCCACCCGCCCTTGCGGGTGGTGGTGGGGTTGCGCTCCGGGCTGGCGGGGGTGCTCTCAGGCTGGCTGGAGCCGGAGAACAGGCGGCCCAGCAACCCGCTTTTGGCCGGTTTTTCCGGCACAGAATGCGGTGTTGTGGCCGTGGGCAGCGTAAAGGCAGACTCGGCCTTTGTGGCGGGTAGCGGCGTTATGGCCGCAGCCCGCGCGCCACTGCCCGTTGGTGTGTCCTGTGGTGTGGGAACAAGGGCGTGGCTGGTGGTGGGCGCGTGATCCTGCGCGCCGTGCAGCACCAGTGCGGTGCCCGTGCCCGTGGTCTGGGCGGGTGTAGCCTGTGTGGGATGGTAAGGGGCGGGGCTGTGCTCGTCCTCCTCATCATCAAACAAGGCGTTGGAGGGCAGGGTGCTGCCATAAAACGGGTCCGCTGCTGGCGGGGCCGGTGTGGTGTAGGCGGCGGGCTGCGCGCTGGGTGCGGGCTGTGGTTTGTGGCTGGCGTAGTAGCGTACAAACCGCCTGCCCAGCCTGCCGGGCAGGCAGACCACAAAGGCAAATGCCCGCCAGATGGCAAACCATTCCTCCCGCCGCAGGCCGGTGCCCAGTGCGAGCAGAAGCCCCGCAAGCAACCCGCCTAAAAGCCAGATGACCATGCCCCCCGCAGGCCCGATGGCCGCCATGCCCGCGGCAATGGATGTCTGGGCAATGGAGTGGCCAACACCCCCGCCAATACCCGCCTGTGTTGGCCATTCAGGCGTGGGTAGTGCGGTAAACAGGAGCGGAACAGCCGCGAACAACGCGCCAGAAACAGGGAGCAGGCACAAAATGGCGGCCACCCGCATGCCAAAGATCACCCCTGTTTCATGGCCGAGCAGGCGGTGGCCCATAAAACGCCACCCCCATGCGATCAGAATAAGCACGGGCACGGTGGCCCCAAGCCCGATTCCCTGTAGCAGCGTATCGGCTATAAACGCACCGGTTGTGCCCAGCAGGTTGGTGGGCGGCTGGTTGGTGGCGGTGTTAAACGACGGGTCCGTCGGGTTATAGGTCAGCAGGGCGGCCAGCAGGGCACAGGCCAGAACGCATAGCGCAACGCCGCCCCCTTCCTCCATGCGCAGGCGCAGGGCACTTTTGTGGGGAACGGGAGAGTTGGTGGTATTGAGAGGGCTTGTGCGCGCCAAGGGTGCCGGTCCTGACTCCAGAGGCCGCACCTGCTTCCTGCGTGGGGCAGGAATCGCGGGCGCGGGTGGTTGTAAAGGGTGACTGCATTCTTCTTAGCAGCCCTGCCGAGTATTGCGAACCGCATCCTTCGCACAAGATTACGGCCAGAGGCGGGCGGTCTGCGTGGCAGGCTGGCGGGGGCATCCGGGGGTGGAGCATGGCCACCCGGCGTGGCGGACATAGGCGGCAGTGGCGTGTTCTGCTTGTTCAGACGCGGGGGATCGACAATATAAGGGGCAGCATGACCACCATACCGGCTTAACGGGTGTTCCCGCCTTTACCGGGGTGGGGCGTGTGGTGCATGGGACCATACAGTCAGGGGCGGGGCTGTTGTGGGTTAAAAATAAAGATCAGGGTGCGCAGGCCCGGCGGAATGGCGGATGTCTGTTTTTGTTTATCTTCCGCTCCAAGGTGTGCTGAGTGAATGGACGCAAGTAATTTGACCGATGTTTTCCAGCATATGCAGTCCTCCCCCATTTTGCGGCATATGCTGGCGCCCGGCTCGGTTGTGCAACATGCCATGCTGGAACACCCTGTGTGCGTTCAGCCTGATGGGACCATTCTGTGTGGTCCAGAACGGGTTGGACCTGCAAAAGCGCGGTTTTTTGCCCGTCTGGCGGTCGAACTTGCAGCCCTTGTAACCGCCTCAGCCCACCATGCGCAGGATGCGGTGGAGGGCATGGATGGGCAGCGGATGGCGCGCATCCTGCTGGCGGCGGTCAGGGTTACGGCCTGCGCATGGCGTACCGGACCATTCTGCCCGCCAGACAGAGGGGGGGCAAACCTGCCGTGGTCATGGGGGGGCGCGCTTGCTGGCCCTGCCGTGCCCGATGCCGCCCAACTGGCTCTGTGTGTTGCGGACATGGCGTGTTGTGTGGCTCCTGCGCTCCGCCCGCGCGGGGTAGATGCACAGGCCCTGCACGAATGGGCCTGCACGGCATGGCCGGTTTTGCAGCCAGCGGAATGGCTGGTGGTGCAAGGCGGGGACGAACGACTGGACCCCGGCGCGCAGACCGGGCTTAACCGGTATGGGTGCCAGCCCTTCCCCCGCTATGGAGAGCTGGATTTTTCCTCCTCCACAGCCTCCACCCCCACCTTGGCTGCGGCACACGCCATTCATCAGGCTGGTGTCCGGCTGATCCGTCTTGCAGTGGACGAGCAGGCGGGGGAGGCCGCGGTGGAGGAGGTCAAGGCATTCCTTGCCGCCTTTTACCATCTGGATGGTGCCGGGCGTGTTGTGCTGGCTCCATCGGGGACAGACTGCGCTTTGGCCGCCACAGCACTGATGGGCCTGCTGCATGCCCCCCTCACCACCATTTTGCCCGGAGTGGAGGAAACAGGTAGCGGTGTGCCGTTGGCCACATGCGGCCGCCACTTTGCCAACCGCACCGCGCGTGGGCAAAGCGTGCAAAAAGGCGCTGTCATAGACGGGTTCATGCGCGATGCGGAGCATGTCGCCCTGCCATTGCGCGCAGATGGCGGCGAGCGTGTGCCAGATGATGCCCTGTTTGCAGCCTGCGCGCAGCAGATAGCCCGTGCGGTCAGGGCGGGGCGGCGCGTACTGTTGTATGTGCTGCATGTTTCCAAAACCGGGCAACTGGTGTTGCCTGCCAGCAGGGTGCGGGCCTTGTGCGCGCGCTACCCCGGACAGGTGGATGTGCTGGTGGATGCCTGTCAGGCCCGGCTGCGGCCGGAAGCTGTGCACCAGTATGTAAGCTGGGGCTGGGCGGTTATGGTAACAGGGTCCAAGTTTTTTACCGGCCCCCCCTTTAGCGGCGCGCTGTTCCTGCCCGATAGCTGGCTGGACCGGCTGCGCCAGAGCCGCCTGCCCACGGGTCTGGCGGCTTACGCCACGCGGGCGGAATGGCCGGACCTGCCTGCGGCCCGTACCCTGCCTTTGGGCCTGAACGCGGGCCTGTTCCTGCGCTGGAGCGGCGCACGGGCCGAAATGGTGGCCTTTGCCGCTGTGCCGGATGCGCAAAAAAGGGACCGGCTGCACCAGTTTATGCAAGACGCCACGGCTGCGCTGGATGCCTGCCCGTTTGTGCGCCTCCTGCCTTCGGTCGCGCTTTGCGCCCAGCCAGAAGCGGATGCGTGGGACAGCCTGCCCAGTATTCTGGCGTTTGTTGTGCTGGTGGATGGCGCGGCGCTGGATTTTGAACAGGCAAAACACCTGCACGGCTGGCTGCTGGCCGATATGACCCCCCACCTGCCCGCAACCCTGCGGGAGGGAGAGCGCGCTCTTGCGGCTCTGCCGTGCCATGTGGGGCAACCTGTTGCCATAACCACGGTTGGTGGTGTGGAGGCGGGCATGGGGGCGCTGCGGGTTTCGGCCTCGGCACGGCATATTTCGGGTACGGGGGGGGGCTATGCCGCAGTATGGCCTGCTGGCCTGTCCGTTGCGGAGGGGGGTGTGGCGGCAGACCACCCCGTGGCATGGATGCTGGCCAAACTGGGGCTGATCCTGCGCTATTGGGCGGATCTGGCCCATGCCACGCCGCCTTGTGGCCTCAGTGTGCTCAGCACTGGCCTGCCCGGTGGGGCGGGTGTGCCCCGGCAGGTTCATGCTCTGGGCAGGCAGGGCATTTCTGCTCTTGCGCTCCGGCAAAGCTGATTCCACAACAGAGGCATGAGCGAACACATGACTGCCGAAAAAGCCTCATCCTCTTCTCAGGACCATTTTCTTGATGGGCCTGAACTTCCAACCGGTATTACCCGCTTCTGGCTGATCCGCCACGCTCTGGTGGAAGAGAACGCCCGTATGTGCATGTATGGCAGCATGGATGTGCCGCTCTGCCCCGAGAGCCTGATTGCCCAAAAACCCATGTACCGCGCGCTGGCCGAACGCCTGCCGCAGGATGCCAAGTGGTTCATCAGCCCGCTCTCACGCACACGGCGCACCGCGCAGGCCATTGAGGAGGCAGGCTACGGCCCCCGCCCGCTTACGGTGGAGCCAGACCTGATTGAGCAGAATCTGGGCACATGGCAGGGGCTGGAATACCACGCCCTGCCAGAACACCTGACCCTGCCCCCCCACCCCTTCTGGCCCGTGGCCGCCACGGACTGCCCCCCGGGGGGCGAAAGTGTGATTGAGGTCTGTAGCCGCGTTGGCCGCCTGCTGGACCGGCTGGCCAGAACGCATGCGGGGCGGAACATTGTGGCGGTGGCCCATGGTGGGGTTATTCGTGCAGCTCTTGCGCATGCGCTGCGCATACACGCCGAGACAGCGTTGCATTTTTCGGTGCAGAATCTCTCACTCACCATTCTGGAGCGGCTGGATTCGGGCTGGCGGGTGGTTACGGTTAATGAGTTGCCGGGTATCTGACCCGCGCGGCTTCTGGCATTCAGGCAAAACAGGTGGCGGGCCATACGGGCCGCCGTTATTTCCAGTACGGATATTTTCCAGACGGAGGGCTTTGGTCCATGTCTTTCTCTCCCTCACACGCCGGGGCGCTGGCCGCCACAGACCAGTTGTTTTTTGCCAAAGAGCAGGCCCAGCTCAACCGCGATGAAGCCGAAAAGCTGACCCGCACGGCGCTGGACGGCATGGATGATGGCGAACTGTTCCTTGAATACCGCGAGAGCGAATCCATAGCACTGGATGACGGGGTGATCCGTTCCGCCTCCTTCAACACCAGCACGGGTTTTGGCCTGCGCGCGGTTTTGGGGGAAGAAACAGGCTTTGCCCATTCGGACGAGATGAGCCGCACCTCCCTGCTGCGCGCGGCCGATGCGGTCAGTGCTGTGCGCGCGGGCCGGTCGGGGCAGATGGCCCCACCCCCACGCCCCACCAACCAGCGGCTGTACACGGATGCCAACCCGCTGGGAGATACGGATTTTGCCGCCCGTTCGGGCCTGCTTTCCAGCATAGATGCGTATGCACGGGCCAAGGATTCGCGCGTGGTGCAGGTCATGGCCTCGCTCTCGGGCGAGTGGCAGGCCGTGCAGATCATCCGCGCAGATGGCGCGCGTGTGGCCGACCTGCGGCCACTGGTGCGGCTGAATGTGTCGGTGGTGGTCGAACATGCTGGCAAGCGCGAGAGCGGGAGCTACGGCCTTGGCGGACGGTACGAGATTAACCGCCTGCTGAATGCGGAAACATGGCACGGCGCTGTGGACGAGGCCCTGCGGCAGGCGCTGGTTGCGCTGGAGGCACAGGCCGCCCCGGCAGGGGAAATGGAAGTGGTGCTGGGTGCTGGCTGGCCCGGCATTTTGCTGCACGAGGCCGTGGGCCACGGGTTGGAGGGGGACTTCAACCGTAAGGGCACATCTGTTTTTGCCGGGCGCATTGGCTCGCGCGTGGCCTCCCCCGGTGTAACGGTTATTGATGATGGCTCCATGCCCGACCGGCGCGGCAGCCTGACCATAGATGACGAGGGCACCCCCACAGGCCGCACGGTGCTGATTGAGGATGGTATTCTCAAAGGGTATCTGCAGGACCGGCTGAACGCGCGGCTTATGGGGGTGGCCCCCACGGGCAATGGCCGCCGCCAGTCCTACGCGCATATGCCCCTGCCGCGCATGACCAACACCATTATGCTTGAAGGCAACGCCACCACGGAGGAAATGATCCGCTCGGTCAAGCGCGGCCTGTATGCGGTGCATTTTGGTGGCGGGCAGGTGGATATTACCTCGGGCAAGTTCGTTTTTGCCGCATCGGAAGCGTATCTGATCGAAAACGGGCGGGTGACGGCCCCGGTCAAGGGGGCCACCCTGATCGGCAGCGGGGCGGAGGCCATGACGCAGGTCTCCATGATCGGGGGTAATCTGGAACTGGACCCCGGCATTGGCACCTGTGGCAAGGCCGGGCAGGGCGTGCCGGTGGGCGTGGGCCAGCCGACCCTTAAAATGACCGGGCTGACCGTGGGTGGCACGGCCTGAGGGCACAACCCCCAGAGCATTACGCTCGCGCGTGGGCGGTTCCTGTTGCGCGCGCTCTCATGCTAGAGCGTGTGCCTTGGGTTCTGCCCGCCTGATGCGGGCCGGAGGATAGGGACAGGAAAATGGTCGAGAGCGGATTTCAGAGTTCTTTCATGCGCGAGGCCGCAGCACGTGGCTTCATTTTCCAGTGCACGGATGCGCAGGCGCTGGACGCACTTATGGAACGGGAGTCCATTTCGGCTTATATCGGCTTTGACCCCACGGCGGACAGCCTGCATGTGGGCGGGCTGATCCAGATTATGATGCTCCGGCTGCTGCAAAAGCATGGCCACCGCCCGATTGCCCTTGTTGGTGGCGGCACCGCCCGGATTGGCGACCCCTCCTTCCGTGAGGAAGCACGGCGGTTGATGACGGATGACATTATCCAGACCAACCTTGCCGGGATCGAAGGGTGCCTGCGCCAGTTCCTGACCTTTGGCACGGGCGCGTCCGATGCGCTGCTGGTGAATAACGCCGACTGGCTGGACAAGCTGGCCTATATCGACCTGCTGCGTGATGTGGGGGTGCATTTTTCCATTAACCGCATGCTGGCGTTCGACTCGGTCAAAAACCGGCTGGAGCGTGAGCAGGGGCTGACTTTTCTGGAGTTCAACTACTCCATTCTTCAGTCCTATGACTTCCGCGAACTCAGCCGCAAATACGGTCTGGTGCTCCAGCTTGGCGGGTCTGATCAGTGGGGTAACATTATCTCGGGTGTGGAACTGGTGCGCAGGACGGACCAGAAGTCCGTCATGGGCCTAACCACCCCTTTGCTGACCACCTCATCGGGTGCCAAAATGGGCAAAACAGCCAGTGGTGCGGTGTGGCTCTCCCCCAAACGGTTGCCTGTGTTTGATTACTGGCAGTTCTGGCGCAATACGGAGGATGCCGATGTGGGGCGCTTCCTGCGCCTGTTCACGGACCTTCCGCTGGAGGAATGCGCCCGCCTTGAGGGCTTGCAGGGGGCCGAAATTAACGAGGCCAAAAAAGTGCTGGCAACCGAGGCCACGGCCCTGTGCCACGGGCGCGAGGCCGCTCTGGCCGCCGCCGAGGCCGCCCGCCAGACCTTTGAGGAAGGCCGGGTCACCGCTGCCGACCTGCCCGTGCATGAGGTGGCCCAGCCAGACCTTGCACAGGGTATTCCCGTTTTCCGCCTGCTGGTGGAGGCCGGGCTTGCCAAAACCAATGGCGAGGCCCGGCGTTTGGTACGTGGGGGTGGCGCGCGCCTCAACAATGCCGTGATCGCGGATGAAAATCGCCTGATTATGGAGCACGATAGTGTGGACGGCGCCATCAGGCTCTCTGCTGGCAAAAAACATCATGTGCTGGTGAAAGTTGGCGCCTGAGTGCTGACCACCAGCAGGAGGCCATAGTTATGAAACGTCTTGTGTGCGCTCTGGCGGCATTGGGGTCTTTAACAACTCTGGCGGGCTGCGTTGGCCCCGATGGTCCGGGGCCACGTCCGTATTATCCATACGGATATGCGGGTTCCGGCGTGCGGTATGATGATTATTACGGCTATGGCGGCGGATATTACAGCGGTGGTGGCTGGTCCCGCCCGGCTCCACGCCCGCCCATGGGCAGGCCGGGTATGGGTCCCGGTCGCCCCGGTGGCGGCGGTGGTGGTGGAAGCATAGGGCGGCGACCGGGGGGTGGTAACCGCCCCGGTGGTGGTCCCGGGAATCGTCCCGGTGGTGCTCCCGGTAGTGGCCCCGGTAATGGTTCTGGCGGTGGTGGAGCGCCCGGCGGCCCCGGTGGGGGTGGTGGACAACGCCCCGGCGGTGGCGGACATGGCGGCGGCCCATCCGGCGGTGGCCATGGTGGCGGTCCGGGTGAGGGTGGTTCCAGAGGTGGCCCGCGTGGTTGAACCGCTCCGGGCCTGACGTGGCCTTATGATCAGGTTGTTTGCAAAAGGCCCCGCCAGAGTGCGGGGCCTTTTTTGTATGGTGTGAACTTTAGATGCCTTGTGAGGCAAAGCACCTGAGCTGCCGTGGGGTCGTCCTGACGGATGCGCTCTTTTGCGGGTCTGTCCAAACAATCATCTGGTGGCCTGTTGTTGGCCGTATAGTCACGCTGTGCCCGCTCTGTGTGTGGGAGCGGGCGCGGCTTTGGTTATTGTTGGACGGCTCGTACCCGAAAAGACCGCACACCAGAGAGAAGTTTTGTGCGAATATAATCAGACGGAATTTTTTCCATAACATTATAAAGTAAAAAAGAGACAATAACGCAGATTGTGGCGGAAAATGGCGCATAAAACACAGAGATTTTCATGCCGCCAAGATGAATACGGTCTAAAAGATGGCTAAGAACCAGTAGTGAGGACGTGTGTGTTAAATAAAGAGTATAAGAAACATTGCCTATTTTGGTCAGAAAGTGATGTATTCTAAAGGTATGGATAACATCCATTATGACAATAATGGAAAAAATCAATACGCACGGTATGCCCCAGTTGAGTAGACCATGGGAGTGCAGCTTATGTGGAATATCGGTCCAGTTCAGTAAAAAAGTAAGACCAAAGCCAAGGGAGAGGTAAGGCAGGTAAGGCAGTCCTGCCAGCTTGGTATGATGTTTCCGAAGATAGAGACAGATATATGAAATGCCTGCCCCACACAGAAATTCAAGAATAAAGGGGTTTGCCATCATGTTATAATAAGGGACTGAATAGTCCTGGAAATGCAAAGGATTGAGCGTGAAAGCGCCCAATTTTTTTGGAATATAACAAACAGTTACAAAAATAAACGAACACAAAGCAAGGAATCTAAATTTTCCAAATAAAAGAGATATGGAAAAAATAAGATAGAAATACATTTCAAAGTTTAACGTCCATCCCACAGGGAGCGGCGTATTAAAATACGGCATATATGTTTCAGGAAGGAACACAAATGCTCTAAAAAGACCGGATATAGCGTGTGGCTGCGTAAAATAGGACAGGCCAGCCGAACATAAGATGTAGATGAATGTCGCAATAACGTAGGGCGGCAGAACCCTTGAAACACGCTTGATGAGAAAATCGACCACATCAAGGAACGTGCCACGGTATTGATAAGTGGAGATCACCATGATGAATCCACTTATAATGAAAAACAGATCCACCCCCATGGCGCCATTGAACAAGATATGATCAGCCGCGTTGAACGCATCCCCAACAAGATAATTGCGAGAGTGGCATAAAACGACAGCGAGTGCGGCAATGCCACGCAGCATTTGAATGGAGTTAATGGGGTGCTTCATAAAAATACGGCGTCCTCTACGTCACGAAAAATCATTCAAATGCCTGAAAGATCAGTCTCACGCGGTTTCGCATACTCTCATGCAACGAGAAGACAAGTATTTTTGGCTCAAGATTTATTTTTGGAGAGAGGAAATAATCATATTTCCCAACGGCAATTTTATGCCGCTCACATACGGCCCTCAACGCCACAATGCGTAAGCACTGACAGGCCACAGAGCATACGGTGCTCTGCCTGTGTGCCACGCCGGACAAACCAGACGCCCAAGCGCCTGTGAAGAACGGAAGATTGCTGGTGCTGCTGGACAGGATTGAACTGTCGACCTCTCCCTTACCAAGGGAGTGCTCTACCACTGAGCTACAGCAGCACTGCTTGCGGGGTTCTAGCCTTTTGGGCCGGACACCGCAAGAGCGGGGGGAACAAAAAAAGACGAAAATTAATCGTCCCGATGCGTTTTTTCCATACGCTCGTGCTGTTCCTGCGCCTCAATGGACAAGGTGGCGATGGGGCGGGCTTCCAGACGTTTGAGGCCAATCGGCTCGCCCGTTTCCTCACAATAGCCGTAGCTGCCGTTTTCAACCCGCTGGAGAGCAAGGTTGATCTTGCCAATCAGCTTGCGTGCGCGGTCACGGGTGCGCAGTTCCAGCGCACGGTCCGTCTCCACGCTGGCGCGGTCGGTAATATCGGCTTCATGAATGCCACCTTCGGAAAGGCTGGCCAGGGTGTCCCCCGCCTCTTTCAAAAGATCAGCGCGCCATTTGAGCAGTTTCTGCCGGAAGTATTCCGTCTGAAGAGGATTCATGAACTCTTCGTCTTCCGACGGGCGATAATCTGGCGGTAAAGTAATCATGTCTGTCGTCAGCCTTTGCAATGACAGGAAACCTGCCTTGAAAGAATGACGCGGCTTATAGCGGCATCATGCCCATGCGCCAAGAAATTTATGCACCAATGCATGAAGAAAAGCAGAATGATCGGTCAGTAAGATAAAGAAAAACTGATATTTGGAAAAAGTAATAAACAGAAAACATCACTTTATTAAAATTTCAATAAAATCGGATGTGATGCGCCAACCCCTCCACCCCGTTTTTTTGTTTTGCTGGGGCGGGATGGCAAGGTGGTGGCCTTATTCCCACCCATAAAAAAAGGGGCCGTATGGCAACGGCCCCCTTGGTCATTGTTGCGCGGGTTGTGCGTTCAGAACGGAATTTCATCATCCAGATCGCCACTGCCCGAGGCATCCCACCCGCCAGAAGGTGCGCCACCGCCGCCACCACGCTGCGGGGCGGGCAGGCGGGAGCCACCATTGCCACCACCATTGCCGTAGTCTGCATTGCCGCCGCCGGTGTTGTAGCCGCCGTAGCTGCTGCCACCACCAAAGCCGCCGCCTTCGCCTTCACCACCATTGCGGCTGTCCAGCAGAACCAGTTCGCCACGGAAGCGGTCCACAACAACTTCGGTCGTGTAACGTTCCTGCCCGCCCTGATCGGTCCATTTGCGGGTCTGCAACGAGCCTTCAAGGTAAACCTTGCGGCCTTTGCGCAGGAAGCGCTCTGCCACATCGGCCAGCCGGTCGTTAAAAATAACAACACGGTGCCATTCCGTCCGCTCACGCTTTTCGCCCGAGGCGCGGTCGTTCCATGTGTCGCTGGTAGCGAGGGAGAAGGACACAATTTTCTGCCCGCCCTGGCTGGTGCGGACTTCGGGGTCTTTGCCCAGATTGCCGACCAGAATGACCTTGTTAACGCTTCCAGCCATGTTTCTCTTTGCCTTCTGTAACCTGTAAAATCGTTTTGTTCTGGTCTGTGTAGCGCAGCAAGGCGCGTGCGGCCATTAGATATGTGCGGTGTTTTTTTACGTCTGCCCTCATGCCAGCCGCCAGATGGACAGGCGTGCGGCACCGTGCTGGCGCTCTGCCAGCAGGGTATGGGGGCAGGGGGGAGCCTCTTCGGTCTCATCCGTAAAGGGCAGGGGTTCGTCGCGCCCGGTTTCAATTACGGCCACGGCGTTGGGGGCAATCCATCCCTTTGCCTTCAGGGCTGCCAGCGCCTTGGTGGGGAGGCCCTTATGGTAGGGAGGGTCCAAAAACACCAAGGTGGCGGGGGTGGCGCGCGCGGTGGGCGGGCTGGTTACATCGCGCGGGTAAGTCTGGCACTGCCCATCCCACCCGCAGGCGTGAATATTGGCGCGCAGGGCGGCAAGGGCAGGGCGGTCTGTCTCAAAAAAAACAGCATGCTCCGCCCCGCGGGACATAGCCTCCAGCCCGAGTGCGCCTGTGCCTGCAAAGGCGTCCAGCACGTGTGCGCCTTCCAGCAGGGCTGGCCCACCCCACGGGGCGTGGGCCAGCACGTCAAACAGGGCCTGGCGCACGCGGTCCGCCGTGGGGCGTGTGGCGCCGCCGGTGGGGGCGGCCAGCACACGGCCTTTGCGCGCACCGGCAATAATGCGCACCATCAGCGGGCCTTGTTGCGGAGTGCGGTGTTTGACGGCGTGGTTTTTTCCGGCGCTTTGGGCAACTGGTCACGCAGGACGCGGGGGGGCACTTCCTCCAGCTCGCCTTTTTGCAGCGTGCCAAGGGGGAATGGCCCGTAGCTGGTGCGGATCAGGCGGCTGACATGCAGGTTAAGCCCGGCCATGACCTTGCGGATCTCCCGGTTCTTGCCTTCCTTGAGCGAGACGGTGAGCCACGCATTGTCCCCTTTGCGCGAATCGAGGGCGGCAATAATGGGGCCATAGCGCACCCCCTCGAACACGCAGCCATGGGCAAGGGAGGCCAGACGGGCTTCATCCACCACGCCAAAGACGCGCACACGGTAACGGCGCAGCCAGCCGTTGGAGGGCAGTTCCAGCCTGCGGGCCAGTTCGCCATCATTGGTCAGCAGCAAAAGCCCTTCGCTGTTCAGGTCAAGCCTGCCAACGCTGATCACGCGGGGCATGCCTTCTGGCAGGGAGGAAAAAACGGTTGGCCGTCCCTCCGGGTCCTTGTGGGTTGTTACCAGCCCGTCGGGCTTGTGGTAGCGCCACAGCCTTGTGCGTTCGGGGGCGGAAACCGGCTGGTTATCCACCAGAACAATATCGCCATCGGTGACAAAGGTTGCCGGGTGCGTAACGGTCTGGCTGTTCAGCTGCACACGCCCTTCCTCAATCATGCGCTCTGCATCGCGCCGGCTGGCCACCCCTGAGCGTGCCAGCCACTTTGCAATGCGTTCTCCCCGCGCTTCCTGCGTCACGCCTGTTCTCCTGATGCCTGTATGAAGGCCTTGAAAAGAGTTCTGTCTGCCGGGTCTATGCCAAATTCCGGGTGCCATTGCACCCCAAGGCAAAAACGATGGTCCGGGTCTTCTATGCCTTCTATCACGCCATCCTCGGCAATGGCATTCACCCGGCCACGTCCGGGGGTGCCTACGGCCTGATGGTGGGCGGAGTTTACGGCAATGCGTTCTGCCCCCCCGGTCATGCGGGCGAGCAGGGTGTCTGGCTGGATTGTAACGCTGTGGCTTGCCTCGTCCCTCGGGTTTGGCTGCTCATGCGGCAATGCGGAGGGGTATGTATCGGGCAGGTGCTGGATAAGCGTTGCCCCAAGGGCTACGGCAATCAGCTGCATGCCCCCGCATATGCCCAGCACAGGTATGTTGCGCTGCAAGGCCGCCGCCAGCAGCATGCTTTCGGCCCGTGTGCGGCGTGGGCGCAGGGTTACGCTGGGGTGGCGCTCGGTTGCGCCATAGAGCTGGGGGTCAATATCAAACGCACCACCGGTTATGACCAGCCCGTCCAGCTTGGCCACGTATTCCTGCCCAAGCTGGGGGAACAGGGGCAGGGCCACCGGCAGGCCACCAGCTGTGGCTACGGCGCTCAAATAATTTTCGCGCAGGGCACACCACGCAAAGCGGGAGTAACGGTCTGCACCGCCCTCTTCCAGATCAAGGGTAATGCCAATAACGGGGCGCTCTGCTGCCATAAGCCTGTGGTCCTGCACGAAAAGCCATAGGAAAACCGGAACTGTTTCGTGTCAGGTGCCACAGGTGCTGAAATTTTGCATCTTTTCCCGTCTGGCCCGTGCGTGCGCGCCGTGTGGCCTGCCTAGCGGGTCAGGAACGAAGGGATGTTGTGTGGCATCATGTGGCTGCTGGTAACCTGCGCGGTTGCGGGGGTGGAGGATTCGCTGGGAAGCCTGTCCGCAACAGCAAGACCAAACCCCATTGCAGCCGCGGCCAGAATGAAAGACAGAGAATGCATGGTTCCGACCTTTCCAGCCATGAGTGAAGGACCAGCAGGCCATGATCCGGGTCAGACGCACCGTTGCGGTGCAAAAACCAAGGATAGTGGCGGCTTTAAGGCAGGATGACAAAATTACGGTTTGGATTGCAAGAAAAATGTGATGTTTCTGACCCCAAAGTGTTCAAATGCGGGAGCAGGGGCCATGAAAGGCGTTGGAATGGTTTGTCATACACCCACGCTCCCCGCTGGCAAGGCGCAGGGGGGCGGCATGGAGCTGGCCTTGCAGCAGGCCCGTCTGGCGGCTGGCCGGGGCGAGGTGCCGGTTGGGGCGGTGTTGCTGGACGCGCAGGGCATGGTGCTGGCGCAGGCGGGCAACAGGGTGGAAGAACTGCAAGACCCCTCCGCCCATGCGGAAATGCTGGTCATGCGCGAGGCCGTGCGCCAGCGGCACGGCCGCAGGCTGGCAGACTGCACCTTGGTTGTGTCCTTGGAACCATGCCCCATGTGTGCTGCGGCCATGGCCCATTTTCGGCTCGGGCGGCTGGTTTTTGGCGCGTATGACCCCAAGGGTGGCGCCGTGGAACATGGCCCCCGGCTGCCCTACCGGGCCGAGGCCCTGCACCGCCCCGATATTGTGGGCGGCGTGCGCGAGCGTGAGGCGGGCGAGATGCTGAAAAGCTTTTTCCGCACCCTGCGTGATGAGGTGCCCCCGCCCCCGCATGAAAGCCTGCATACAGGTCCAGATTAAGGCTTTTTTTTTCCAAAAAGGAAACCATGTTAGCCTGTAGGGCGTAAGGTGGCGCAGGTTCTGGTGGCTGTTTGGTGCAAATGGCCACCCGGTCAAACCGGATCACCCGAAACGAGTCCTGCTTGGGTACAACAAGGAACAGTCAAGATCGTGATGTCGGAAAAATCTGTGACAAACGTTTGCACGCGTGGCAGCCGCCGCAACTGGACCAAGGCTCTGCTCGCTGGCTGCATGCTGGTTTCCGCCGCCGGGCCATGGGCTGGTGCTGCGGCATGGGCGGATACGTCCAGCATGATCAAGCCCAGCGGCCCCGCCCAGCGGATTCCCGATTTTGTGGAGTTGGTCAAACAGGTCAAACCGGCCGTGGTGTCCATTACCTCCATGATCCGTTCCGACGCCATGGAAGGCGAGGGCGGTAACATGGGTATGGGCGGTGGTGGCGGGCCTTTTCCATTCCCCTTTCCGTTCCAGATGATGCCCCAGCCCTCCAAGCAGCTGATCGAGGCGCGCGGGTCGGGCTTTGTCATTTCGGCCGATGGGTATGTGGTGACCAACAACCACGTGGTCAAAGGGGCGACCAAGGTTACGGTCACACTGGATGATGGCACGACCCTGCCCGCCAAGGTTGTCGGCCGTGATGGCAAGACCGATCTGGCGTTGCTCAAGGTCACGCCTACGCAAAAGCTCCCCTTTATTGAACTGGGCGAGTCTGATGATGTCCAGCCGGGCGAATGGGTGATTGCGGTTGGCAACCCGTATGGGCTGGGGGGCACGGTTACCGCGGGTATTGTTTCCGCCCGTGGGCGCGACATTAACGAAGGCCCGTACGACAACTTCATTCAGGTGGATGCGCCCATTAACCGTGGCAACTCCGGTGGCCCGCTGTTTACGCAGGACGGCAAGGTGGTGGGTGTGAACACCGCCATTCTCTCCCCCTCCGGTGGGGGGTCGATCGGTATTGGCTTTGCCATTCCCTCCGATACGGTGCGCAGTGTTGTGGACCAGTTGCGCAAGACCGGCCATGTGGTGCGGGGCTACCTTGGGGTTAACGCGCAGATTATTTCCCCCGTTATGGCCAGTGCGCTCAACCTGCCTGCCCCGGCCGTGGCTGGTACGCCGCCTGCCGGTGCTCTGGTGGCCAGTGTGAGCCAGGACAGCCCGGCCGAAAAAGCAGGGCTGAAGGCCGAAGACGTGATTACCGACTTTAATGGCCAGAAGATTGCCACCCCGCATGACCTTGCCGTGCGTGTGGCGGCGGTTGCGCCGGGTACGCAGGTTACAATTGGCTTTGTGCGTGCGGGCAAGGCGCAGACGGTCAACCTCAAAATTGGCAACCTTGCCAGTGCTGCGGGCGATACGGGCAAAACCGCCAGTGCGGTTGGTGGGCAGCACTTGGGCATAGCTCTGGCCCCCCTTAACCGCGATACGCGCCAGCAGCTTGGCCTGCCGCAGGACGCGCACGGCGTTGTGGTGAGCGATGTGGAAGCCGGGTCCCCTGCCGATCAGGCGGGTATTCGCCCGGGGGATGTTATTCAGGCCGTGGGTAGCCAGCAGGTGGATGCTCCCAAGGCTGCCGTGGGTCTGATCAAGGCAGCAATGGCGGCCAAAAAACCATTGCTGCTGCGTATTCTGCGCGAAGGGCAGTCTCTGTTCATCGCGATTTCGCCAGATGGCAGTAATGCTGGCCTGCCTGCCGAGAGTGGCCTTGGCAGCGGGGATGATGACGAGAACTGAGTGGTTCCGCCCCGTCTGGTATTATTAAGGCAAAAGGCCGGCTCCCATGGAGTCGGCCTTTTGTTTGGAGCGGTGCCCGGTTGGCTTTTATGCGTGGGGGAGTGCGGCCTAGTCGGCCTTCTGCCCGGAGGCGATGTTGAGCAGAGTGGCTACCGACAGAATGCGAATCCGGTGGTTTTCCGCGCTGGCAATCAGCAGGCTGCGACGGAATGCGCTTATGGTCCGGCTGACGGTTTCAATCGTCAAACCCAGATAATCGGCAATATCCACCCGTGTCATGGGCACGGAGGCCAGATTTTCCGCCTCCTGCCGCCGGTTTGCGGTCTGGTGGAAGGCTTTCATCCGGTCCAGCAGAAAGGTGGCAACCTTTTCGCGCGCGGTTTTGCGCCCCAGTAGCAGCATTTGTTCCTGCGCTTCGGCCAGTTTGTCGGTTACGGCGGCCAGCAGGCGGCGTTCAAATGTTGGGTAGTCGCTCAGTAATGTCTCAAGCTGGGGGCGCAGGAAGCGGCACAGGCGCACGTTATCCACCGTTTCTGCCCCAAAAGAGTAGGTCTGCGCCGTGCTCAGGCCCAAAAACTGCCCTGCATCGGCAAAACCCGTAATCTGCCTGCGTCCATCGGGCAGGGATTTGAACAGTTTGACCGTGCCGCGCGTCACATTGAAAAATGCCAGCGCAGGCTCACCCTCTTCAACAATTGTGGTGCCCGGCGGCAGCAGTAACTGGCGGGATGAGTGGGCAAGGGCTGCCAGCCCTTCCTCATCCATACTGTTGCACAGACTCCTGTTCCGGATGTCACACACAAGGCAACGCATGACATCCATATCCGCTTTGGGGGCATGTGCTGCCCCGCCGGGATGCGCAAAGGCAGATGTCTGGGGAGAAGATGTCATGCGATAAATCCAGAAAACCGTTTAGTATTAACCAGTTGCGGCTTGTTATAACGGTTGGGGCAGTAGAAGGTCGCCCCGCAGCATTGAGCTTTTGTTGACATAAATCAATCATGCCAAGGGATTATTTTAATTGCAGGCCAGAACTGCAAAAAAGTCGAAACCGGGGGCTGTGCTCAAAATGACACAGTTTTGACCCATCTTTACCCAGTATGGGGCAGACTTGATCTAAATCAAGGTTGCAACGGCGTGGGCGTGGTTTTTCCGGCACAGAATTACAGTGCAGTGGAAGAGACAAAACACAATGGTCAAGTTCCGTTCCTTTCTGACAGCCGCAGTGGCTGGTGTGGCCGCCCTGACGGGTGCCGCTCAGGCGCAGACAGCAAACCCCAATGCTGCCTACGTTAATGCCCCGGTTATGAACCGTATCCCCGATGCGCAGAAAGGCTCTGGCCACTGCGGTATTTTTGAAACCTGCGCCAGCACCAAAATTGGTCTGGGCCGTGGTGACTTCATGGTCCGTCTGTCCGGCGTTGGCGTTCTGCCGCAGGACCGTGACAGCAGCGTGAAGGTGAGCACAAATGGTGGTGCGTCTTACGCACATCTGAACAGCACCCACCTGTCCACCACCAATCAGGCGATGCCGGAACTGACGCTTGAATACTTCCTTACGGACAACCTGTCTGTTGACCTGATTGCCACCAGCACCCACCACCGTGTGAACGCTGTTGGTAGCGATCTGCAGGGTCTGAACGGTGGTTCGCGCGTGCTGGATGTCGGTTCTGCCTGGGTTCTGCCCCCGACGCTGACCTTCGCTTGGCATTTCCGTCCGCACAAGCGCTTCAACCCGTATGTGGGTGTGGGTGTAACCGCTATGTGGTTCCACAACATGCGTGGTGCAGGCGCTCTGCCGCAGGTTGGCGGTCTGACCAAGCTTAACTCCGGCTTCACCGGTGGCCCGACCGTTAACGTTGGTTTCGACTATCAGCTGGTTGGCAACTGGTTCTTCAACGCCGATGTCAAGCAGATGTTCGTTCGTATGCATGCATGGGCTGAAAATGCGGCTGAAACTGTTAAGGTTCGCGCTCATGAATCCCTGGACCCCACCGTGGTGTCCGCCGGTATTGCATACCGCTTCTGATCTAAGCTGATGAGCGCGGACCCCGTCTCTGACCTGATTTCCCGCTACGGCGGGAATCTGCCGCGCTACACCAGTTACCCGACCGCTGCGAGTTTTTCAGATGCGGTCGGGTCTCAGGACGTGGAAAGCTGGTGGCGTACGCTGCCAGCAGACCTGCCTGTCTCGCTTTATTTTCATGTTCCATTCTGTGATGAACTCTGCCGGTTTTGCGGGTGCAATACCTCCGTTATGCGGCATGAGGACGGGCGCGTAGCCTATGGCGACCTGCTGCGCGAGGAAATGCGCCGGGTTGTAGCTCTAACGGGCGAGCAGCGCACGGTCCATCATCTTCAGTTTGGCGGTGGCACGCCCACCACATTGCCGCCTGCATCGCTCCGGCAGCTTATGCGGGCTGTGCGTACTTTTTTCCGTTTTGCCGACCATGCCGAACTGGCCATGGAAATGGACCCACGGCATGTGCCCGAAGGCTACCCTGCTCTGCTGGGTGCGCTGGGGTTCAACCGCATCAGCCTTGGTGTGCAGGATCTGGACGAAAAAGTGCAGGAAGCCTGCGGTCGTCACCAGTCCTTTGCGCAGACCCAGAGTTGTATTGAGCAGGTGCGCGCCGCGGGTGTTACAGGCGTTAATATCGACCTGATTTACGGCCTGCCCTACCAGACGGTGGAAAGCGTGGGCGAGACGGCGCGCCAGATTGCCCTGCTCCGCCCCGACCGGCTGGCCGTTTTTGGTTATGCCCATATTCCGTGGAAGCAAAAGCGCCAGAAACTTATTCCTGAAGATGCGTTGCCCGGTTCGTCAGAACGGCTGGCGCAGCGGGCGCAGATTGATGCGGTGTTGCAGGCGGCGGGGTATCAGGCCATCGGGCTGGACCATTACGCCCTGCCCGACGATGCCTTGGCCAAAGCTGCGCGCGCGGGCACCCTGCATCGTAACTTTCAGGGTTACACAACGGATTCCTGCCCGGTTCTGCTCGGCATGGGGGCTTCGGCCATTTCCATGGCGCCAGCAGGGTTTGCCCAGAACATTGCCTCCGTTGCCACCTATGCGCGCGCACTGGCCGATTCGGCGGAGCTGCCGGTTATGCGTGGGGTTGCCTGCACGGCGGACGATCGCTGCCGTGGGGCCATTATCGAGCGGATTATGTGCGATCTGGCAGTCGACCTGAGCGCAAACCACATTCCCGGTAATCCGGGTATGGACGGGTTTGCGGAGGAACTGGCCAGCCTGCACCTGTTTGAGCGCGATGGGCTGATTACACGCACAGACAGCCGCATAGAGGTAACGGAAAAAGGGCGTCCGTTCCTGCGGAATGTTGCTGCTGTTTTTGATACGCGCCAGAAAGAGCTGGCTGCGGCCAGCACGGGCAAATCGCCCGCGCCCCGTTTTTCTGGCGCGCTGTAAGTACAGACCGTTCAAATTGGCATTTCTGCCATGCAACTTGATCATCAGGTCGTTTTGGCGCATGGAGGAACAGCTTCTGAACCGCAGAGGCAATGCTGCAAAAAGTCCTGCACCTCTGGTTCTCCAGCATATTTTCTGTTTCAGCGGAAGGATCGGACATCATGCGTCCTGATGCTCCTTTGCCCGGCCAGACCGGACATTTTACCCTGCCAGACAGGCTGACCCATACATCTGCCGCCACATATCCGTTCCCCCACTGGATGCTGGACAACGTGCTGGAACCCCCTGCATGCGATGCTCTGGTGGCGTGGAATCCGGGCGAGGCAGCCATAGCAGGGGATGTTGGCGGACGGCGGGAAACGCGCAATGCTTTCCGCGTTTTTGTGGACCCTGCGGTGCGCGCAGGGGATGCCCGGCTGGACCGCATGGCCCGGTTGCTGGATTCCGATTCCATGCGCCAAACATTCGAACGCGTGTGTGAAACCCCGCTGGATGAAGCCGCCCTGCGGCTGGAGCTGTGCCTGGATACGAATGGATTCTGGCTGGAACCGCATACGGATATCGGGGCCAAAAAGCTGACCCTGCTTATCTCCCTGTCCATTGGGGAGGAGGCGGAGCAATGGGGTACGGACCTGATGACCCCGCAAGGCGAGTCCGTGGCGCGTGCATCGGGGGTATTCAATTCGGGGGTGCTGTTCATTCCGTCTGACAGGACGTGGCATGGCTTTGTCCAGCGCCCGATCAGGGGAACGCGGCGCACCCTGATTGTGAATTTTGTCGATAAAAACTGGCGTGCCGTGCACGAACTGGCCTTTGGACCGCGTATGGCCCGGTCCTGACCTTTCCTGTTTGGCAGAAATGGCGCAAAACGGGCCGGGGTGCCCGTTTTTTGCAATTCTGTGACAAATCGGGTTTAGGAAAGCTACAGAAATTTCAACGGGGATAAAACGGGAATGAGTGAACCTGTGCGTGAGTCGATGGAGTTCGATGTTGTCATTGTTGGCGGTGGTCCCGCCGGACTGGCTGCTGCCATTCGTCTGCGCCAGCTTTCGCCCCAGACCAGTGTCTGCCTGATTGAAAAAGGGAGCGAGATCGGGGCGCATATTCTGTCTGGTGCGGTCATTGAGCCGCGCGCTCTGGCCGAACTGCTGCCAGACTGGCGTGAACGCGGCGCACCGCTGAACACGCCCGTTACGGCCGAGGATATGCTCTACCTGACCGAAACCGGCAGTATCCGCGTGCCCATGCTGGACAAGGTCATGCCGCACATGGCCAACCACGGGAACTATATTGTCAGTCTGGGCGAGGTCTGCCGCTGGCTGGCCACACAGGCCGAGGAACTGGGGGTGGAGATCTACCCCGGCTTTGCGGGTTCCGAAGTGCTGATCGAACGCAACCGTGTGGTGGGTGTGGCCACAGGGGATATGGGTGTTGGCCGGGACGGCAAACCCGGCCCCAACTACCAGCCGGGCATGGAACTGCGCGGGCGCTACACCCTGTTTGCCGAGGGCTGCCGTGGCTCCCTGACCAAGCAGGTCATGGTCCATTACGACCTGCGCAAGGGCGTGGACCCGCAGACTTACGGCCTTGGCATTAAGGAAGTGTGGGAAATCCCGGCCGAAAACCACCGCCCCGGTCTGGTGCAGCACAGCTTTGGCTGGCCTTTGGACGACAAGACCTATGGTGGCGCATGGCTGTACCATTTTGGTGACAACCTTGTATCCTACGGGTTTGTGGTCGGGTTGGACTACGCCAACACATGGCTCTCTCCGTTTGAGGAAATGCAGCGCGTCAAGCTGCACCCCGCCTTCCGCCATCATCTGGAAGGGGGGCGGCGTATTTCCTACGGTGCGCGCGCTCTGTCTGAAGGTGGGTTGCAGTCCGTGCCGCGCCTGACCTTCCCAGGTGGCGCGCTGATCGGGGATTCCGCAGGATTTTTGAACGTGCCCAAAATCAAGGGCACGCATACGTCCATGAAGTCGGGCATGCTGGCGGCCGAAGCCGTGGTGGAGGCCATCAAGACCGACCGTGTGGAACCGGGGTCCTTTACGCAAAAAGTCCGGCAGTCCTGGCTATGGCAGGAACTGCGCACCGCGCGGAACATCCGCCCTGCCTTTGCACGGTTTGGCGCCATGGGTGGTGCTGTATATGCAGGGCTGGACGCCATGCTGCTGCGTGGGCGCGCACCGTGGACGCTGCACTTCAAACATCATGATAACGAAACGCTGCGTCCGGCAGACCTGTGCACCAAGCCATTTTACCCCAAGCCCGATGGCAAGCTGACATTTGACCGCCTGTCCTCCGTGTTTTTGTCTGCGACCAATCACGAGGAGGACCAGCCGGTCCATCTGCGGCTCAAAAACCCATCCTTGTGGAAAACGGTCAACTGGGATGTGTTCCACGCACCAGAGGCGCGTTACTGCCCGGCGGGTGTGTACGAAGTAGCGGATGAGCAGAGTGCGCCACACCTGCAAATCAATGCCCAGAACTGCGTGCATTGCAAAACATGCGACATCAAGGACCCCACCCAGAACATAGACTGGACCACGCCAGAAGGGGGTGGTGGTCCCAATTATCCGGCTGGTATGTGAATTTCGGTCAAAGTACGATAAAGAACCGTTCGAACCATCCTGCGTCTGCAAGCGAAAGAAGTCATGAAGATACTCGTACCTGTAAAGCGGGTTGTTGATTACAACATCAAACCGCGCGTCAAGGCGGATGGCAGCGGAGTGGAAACCGCTGGCGTCAAGATGTCCATGAATCCGTTTGACGAAATTGCGGTGGAAGAAGCCGTGCGCCTGCGTGAAAAAGGCGCTGCTTCGGAAGTCGTTGTTGTGTCCATTGGTGTGCAGCAGGCCCAAGATACCCTGCGTACCGCCATGGCCATGGGCGCTGACCGGGCCATTCTGGTGCTGACCGATGAAAGCCCCGAACCTCTGGCTGTTGCCAAGGTGCTGAAAACGCTGGTCGAAAAAGAAGGCCCCTCGCTGGTTGTGCTGGGCAAACAGGCCATTGATGACGACATGAACGCAACGGGCCAGATGTTGGCCGGTCTGCTGGGCTGGGGTCAGGGCACCTTTGCCAGCAAGGTTGATGTGGTTGATGGCCGCGTGAATGTCAGCCGTGAAATTGATGGCGGCACGGAGCAGGTCTCCCTTGCCCTGCCAGCTATTATTACGGCTGATCTGCGCCTGAACGAACCGCGCTATGCCTCTTTGCCCAACATCATGAAAGCCAAGAAAAAGCCGCTGGAAACCATTCCCGCCGCCGATCTTGGCGTGGACATGGCCCCGCGCCTGACCATTGTGTCTGTTGCTGAACCGGCTGAACGCAAGGCTGGCATCAAGGTTGGCTCCGCTGCGGAGCTGGTGGAAAAACTGCGTAACGAAGCAAAGGTGATCTGAACATGACCGCTCTTGTTCTTCTGGATCATGAAGGCGGCCAGATCAGAAAGGCAGCCCTTTCTGCTGTAACCGCCGCTGCCCGTCTGGGTGATGTGCATGTGCTGGTCACGGGTGATGCCGCTCTGGCGCAGGCCGCAAGCCAGATTGCGGGTGTGTCCAAAGTGCTGCATGCCGCCGATGCGCGCTATGCGCACGAACTGGCCGAACCTCTGGCGGCCCTGCTTGTCTCGCTTGCTGGTGGGTATGACCACATTGTGGCCGCTGCCGGTGCTACGGGCAAAAACGTGCTGCCGCGTGCCGCCGCCCTGCTGGACGTGCAGCCCATCCCTGATGTGGTGAGCATTGTGGACGCGCAGACCTTTGTGCGCCCGATCTATGCAGGCAATGCGCTGGCAACGGTACGCTCTTCCGATGCCAAAAAAGTTCTGACCGTGCGCAGTGCATCGTTTGATGCCGCACCGGCTGAAGGTGGCAGCGCTCCGG
The DNA here is from genome assembly GCF_963921165.1 of Acetobacter zythi. NCBI lineage: Bacteria > Pseudomonadati > Pseudomonadota > Alphaproteobacteria > Acetobacterales > Acetobacteraceae > Acetobacter > Acetobacter zythi. The sequence continues at coordinate 2,943 of NZ_CAWUEO010000034.1, read as the reverse complement.
TTGAGGCTGTGGCAGTGGTGGAAAGCCCGGACGTGTCCCGCTTTGAAGCTGTTCAGCTATCCGACTCCGCCCGTCCTGATCTGGAATCGGCCCGCGTTGTGGTTTCTGGCGGTCGTGGCATGGGCAGCGAGGAAAAATTCCACGCGCTTGACCCGTTGGCCGATGTGCTGGGTGCTGCTGTTGGCGCATCCCGCGCTGCCGTGGATTCCGGCTTTGTGCCAAACGAGTTGCAGGTTGGTCAGACCGGCAAGATCGTGGCTCCTGAGCTGTACATGGCGTTTGGTATTTCCGGCGCAATCCAGCATCTGGCAGGCATGAAGGACAGCCGCGTGATCGTGGCGGTCAACAAAGACCCCGAAGCCCCTATTTTTCAGGTGGCGGATTACGGCATTGTGGGCGACCTGTTCGAGGTTGTGCCGCAACTGGCGGAAGCGCTTAAAAAATAAGCGCGGCTCCTGCTCTTATGCCTGAAAAGGCCCGCATACCGGTGGTATGCGGGCCTTTTTTGTAAGGTTACTCCACGCCGTATGCGGCCATAAATACCCGGACTGCAGCATGGATGACTTTTTCCTCATCCTCGGCACTGTTCTCGGGGTTGAGGTTAAAGCGCCTGAGATGGGCAATGCGCGTCTGGCAAAGTGCAAAAAACTGTTCGGCGGCAAAAACCGGATCATCGGTGGCAAGTGTGCCCCGTGCTTCCTGCTCGCGGATCCAGTTGGCCAGTGTGGCAATGCCGACTCGGGGACCATTCTCCCAGAATACGGCCCCAAGCTGGGGAAAGCGCGGCGCTTCGGAGACAATAATCCGGTACAGCATCAGGCTTTCGGGCTGGGTAATCAGGCGCACCATGGCGCGGGCCACGGCGGTCAGTGTTTCACGCGGGGGCGAATCCTCGCGCACGGGGGCAAGGGCTACGGGCAGTTTTTCCCGGCAGCGCTGCTCAACAAAGGCGGCAAACAGCTCGGCCTTGTTGGCAAAGTAATTGTACAGCGTTCCCTTGGACACGCCAGCCTGCCGCGCAATGGCGGACATGCTTGCTCCCTCGTAGCCATGCTCGGCAAAAACCGCGCTGGCGCCGGTGAGAATCTGCTGTCGTTTGGTCTCGGACTCTCCCATGCAGGGTGAGCTGGACGGTGCGGGAACTGAGGAGGATAAGGCCATGGATTTTCGGGCTTTGGAGACTTGTGATTGACGCGGTAGGGAAAGACGATAGGGTATGCCCTGACCGAACTGGTCGGTCAGCGTAGCGGTTATAACGCATATTAAAGCAGGCGCATAATTTCGACGAGGGTAAGCGGGTGGCAAGAAGGAATGCACGGCGGGCAGGCGCACTGGCAGTCGGTTTTATTCTGGCAGGATGTGCCGTAGGGCCAGACTATAAAAAGCCCCAGACGTGGTCTCCCGCACAGTGGCAGAAGGCGGCAACACAGGAGCGCACCAGTGCTCTGAGTGTCCCTACGGAGCAGGAGCCGGACGTACAATGGTGGTCCGTGTTCCATGACCCGGAGCTAACATCGCTTGAGCAGCGTCTGGCCGCGCAGAATCTGGATGTGTTGCAGGCATCCGAGCAGCTTGCCGTCAGCCGTGGGCAGTTGTTGCTGGCCGGGGCAGAGCGCTTTCCAGACCTTGCGGCGTCCGGGTCGTATAGTCGTGTGCAGCACAGTAGCAAGCAGTTGCAACGGATTGTGGAGCGCATTGGTGAGCATTCCGCAGGTAGTCAGTTGGGAGATATGCTGACCAGCCAGTCTTCCGAGGCCACAATCCCCCTGTTGAATAACTGGCAGGATGGCGTGCAGGCCAGTTGGGAGGTTGACCTGTGGGGTCGTGTGCGCAGGCAGTACGAGGCAGCCAAATCCTACACCAACGCCACCATGGAAGAACGCCGGGGTATTCTGATCGCCCGTCAGTCCGAACTTGCGTCCGATTACATGACGCTGCGCAGCCTGCAGGAGCAGTTGCGCATTACCGTTGCCAACCGCAATGCAGCGGCCAAGCTGCTGCAACTCAGCCAGTCACGTTATAAAACGGGTCTGGTCAGTGAACTGGATGTGGATAGCGCGCAGTCCGAACTCCAGCATACGAGCGCGCTGATCCCCCAGTTCGAGCAGCGCATTGCCATGCAGATCAACGCGATCAATCTGCTTATGGGAGCGCCTCCGGGTGGGCTGAATAGCGAACTGGTGCAAACGGCCGGTATTCCGCTGGTGCCCCCCGCCGTGCCCATTGGCCTGCCGTCCGAACTGGCGCACCGCCGCCCGGACATCCGCGAGGCAGAGGCCGAACTGCATGCCGCCACGGCGGAAGTGGGGCAGGCCATGGCCGATTTTTACCCCAAGGTCACAATTGATGCGGGCTTTGGGCTTCAGTCTTTCTCGTTCCGCGATATGGGCATGTGGAGTTCCCGCATGTGGAATGTGGGGCCATCCATCACCATTCCCATTTTTCAAGGTGGCCGCCTGACCGGGCAGTTGCAGATGAAAAAGGCGTCCCAGAGGGCCGCAGCCCTGCGCTACCGCAAGACGGTGCTCAATGCATGGAGCGAGGTGGACAACGCGCTGACGGCCTATCAGGCAGAGCAGAAAAAGAATCAGCGCCTGAGCGATCAGGTCGCAGCAGACAGGCGTTCCATGGATCTGGCGCAAAGCCAGTACAAACATGGATTGCAGAATTACCTTCAGGTGCTTGATGCACAGCGCAGGCTGCTTTCGTCCCAGACCAGTCTGGCCGAGAGCACGGCCACTATCTCGGACGATCTGGTGCGCCTGTATAACGCGCTGGGCGGCGGATGGCAGACAACCTTTCCGCTGGCGCAGCCCAAACATACTTAACCGCTTGGGTGCATAAGATATTTCAAACCAAAAACGGGCCTTATGGGCCTGTTTTTATTTTGGGGTAGGAACATTTAGTGTGGGGCATGGCGGTTTTCTGGGATTTTTTGATTAG
>NZ_CAWUEO010000033.1:0-875 GCF_963921165.1 Acetobacter zythi | reverse complement strand
CATCCGGCGAGAGACGCGGGCGTATTCAGGCGGCGATGGTATTGTGGACCTGCTGGTGGGCTTTCCAGTGCCAGGGCAGGAGTTCATGGAGGCGTGGATTGGGAATGTCATTGATCCGTGCCAGGACATCAGCGAGCCATGCATGGGGATCGACATCGTTCAGGCGCGCGGTGACGATCAGGGAATACATGGCGGCGGCGCGCTCTCCGCCACGATCGGACCCGGCGAACAACCAGGCTTTCCTGCCCAGGGCGATGCCGCGCAGGGCGCGTTCTGCTGCATTGTTTGAGAGGCAGATCCGGCCGTCAGTGAGGAATCGTGTGAATGTATCGGCACGTCTGAGAAAATAGTTCATGGCGTGGGCAACGGGATTTTTTGTCGACATGCGCCGGCAACACTCCCGCATCCAGTCGAACAGATCGTCGACCAGAGGGGCTATGTCTGTTTGACGGACTGCCAGCCGATGTTCTGGGGGCGTACCGTTGATGGTGCGCTCGGCCTGGAATATGGCGTCGATCCTGCCTACTGCCTCTATGGCGAGGGGCGCCTTGTCCCTCTCGGCGATTTTGAACAGCCCTCTGCGTCCGTGGGCCCAGCATCCGGCGGAGACAACCGGCGCGGGTTGGCGTCCCGGTTTCGCCAGAGTATTATAACCCGCATAGGCGTCTGACTGCAGAATGCCGGTCCAGCCGGTGAGATGGTCCGTGGGATGTTCGCCCTTGCGGTCCCGGGAATACCGGAACCAGACGGCTGGCGGTGCTGGCCCACCAAATGGACCATCATCACGCACATAATTCCACAATCGTCCGGTGACTGTCCGGCCTTTCGCCAGAACCGGCACGGTGGTGTCGTCCGCGTGCAGGCGTTGTGCCGCC
>NZ_CAWUEO010000031.1:0-977 GCF_963921165.1 Acetobacter zythi | reverse complement strand
ACACGCAGTGCTGGGCGCAGAGGCGCTGCGCCGCCGGCAATCGCGCCAACGACCCCCAGAACAGCGAGAAGCACGACGGACGTCAGGGACACGCCCCAGGACACCCAGGCCACGGGGGCCAGAACAGCTGCCAGCACGGGCAGTAATGCTCCGGATGAAAAGGCGGTTGCTGAGGCGAATGCCGCCTGTATGGGTCTTGCCGCCGTGGCCTCGGACAAACCCAGTTCATCCCTTGCATGGGCACCGAGCGCATCATGCTTCATGAGGGCGACGGCGACCTTGCGCGAGAGGTCTTCATCCAGCCCTCTCTTCTGATAGATCCCGGCCAGTTCGGTGACTTCGCCCTCCCAGTCCGTGACCAGTTCCTGTTTCTCGCGGGCGATGTCGGCGTGTTCGGAATCGGCCTGGGAACTGACCGAGACATACTCGCCCGCCGCCATGGACAGGGCGCCCGCGACAAGCGCGGACAGTCCCGCGACGAGAATGCTGCCGCGTGTCGCATGAGAACTGGCAACGCCGACGATGAGGCTGCCGGTCGACAGCGTTCCGTCATTGGCGCCGAGAACAGCCGCACGCAGCCATCCCAGTTTCTCGACGGCATGACGTTCGGCCAAAGGATGGAGACGCGACATAAGATGACCTGCTGCTTCTGGTGAATACAAATAAAGGTTAAGATGCATCATTTGCCGCGACAACAGATATTTCATTCTGATATTGCGAGTTATTTTCAATATTATTTATGTTTTAGGAAAATCTGTTCTGTTCAGAATCCTGTCAGGTAAGCATGATACGGAAGTGGATTCAGGGTTCTTTTTTGCCGAGACGTATATGCCTTATTCAACGCCGGACATCACAGATAGCCTGCTGCGTTACGACAGGCCGACGATCATCCTTCACTGGATGACGGCCTTTCTGGTGCTGCTTCAGTTTGCTCTTGGCGAAACCTGGAACTGGCCAACAAAACCCGTCCATCATCT
>NZ_CAWUEO010000030.1:0-1074 GCF_963921165.1 Acetobacter zythi | reverse complement strand
CACGGTCAATGGCAAAGCGGACCGGCAGGTTCTGGAGCACCACATCGTGCATGACCTGATCATACGCACGCTGGAGGAAGGTGGAATAAATGGCGCAGAACGGGCGCAACCCTTCGGTGGCCATGCCCGCGGCAAAGGTAACCGCGTGCTGCTCGGCAATGCCCACGTCAAAAAACCGCTCGGGGTAGTTTTTGGCGAACGCATCCAGCCCGGTGCCCGAGGGCATGGCGGCGGTGACAGCCGTCAGGCGCTTGTCGGTCTGGGCGCGGCGGACCAGTTCGCGCGCAAAAACAGAGGTGTAGCTCGGCGGGCCTGCGGGGCCTTTTTTCTGCTCACCGGTAATGACGTTGAACTTGGCGACCGCGTGGTATTTGTCGCCCGCGTTTTCCGCCGGGCGGTAGCCGTGCCCTTTTTCCGTAATCACATGCAGCAGGATCGGGCCTTTATCCGTATCGCGCAGGTTGCGCAGGATATTGACCAGCTGCGGCAGGTCGTGCCCGTCCACGGGGCCGACGTAGTAAAAGCCCAGCTCCTCGAACAGGGTGCCGCCGGTAATCATGCCGCGGGCGTATTCGTCCGCCTTGCGGGCGGTGCGTTCAACCGGGGCTGGCAGTTTTTTCACAAACTTGCCCGCCAGTTCGCGCAGCTCCATGAACTTGCGCGAGGACATAAGGCGCGAGAGGTAGTTGGACATGGCCCCCACAGGGGGAGCGATGGACATCTCGTTATCGTTAAGGATCACGATCAGCCGTTCCGCACCCGGCCCGGCCACGGCGGCGTTGTTCATGGCCTCATACGCCATACCGGCGGAAATGGAGCCATCGCCAATAACAGCAATCACATTGCGTTCACGGTAGGAGGGGTCGTCCTCCGCACGCAGGTGGTGGGCGACAGCCATGCCAAGCCCTGCGGAAATGGAGGTGGAGGAGTGGGCCGCGCCAAACGGGTCGTATTCGCTTTCCGCCCGGCGGGTAAAGCCAGACAGCCCACCCGGCTGGCGCAGGGTGCGAATGCGCTCGCGCCGCCCGGTCAGAATTTTGTGCGGGTAGGCCTGATGGCCCACATCCCAGATCA
>NZ_CAWUEO010000029.1:0-1174 GCF_963921165.1 Acetobacter zythi | reverse complement strand
CATCGCCTTGCCCTCCTGTGTCGGGATTGCCTCCGTCCAGGGCAATCGCCAGCCAGCGATCAGTGGTCATCCATGAAATCGCTTTGCGCCTGCCAAGGTCAAGCAGATGCGCGCCGCCGCTGAAGGCGCCGATCCGGGGGCGGGATGCCGTATTGGCCCACTGGAATCCCCATCGGCCCCGCAACCGGAATGTTCGCGCACAGCGCAGCACGAACTCCACAACCTGATGCGGATCTCCGGTCGTCTCATCGTGCATCCAGAGTTTCGTGCCGCCATATTCAGGCACGATCGACAGAATGAAACCGTCAGAGGGCGGGTCTTCCGCCGCCAGTTCGTCCATGAATTCATTGTAGAGATCGAGCCCCTTTGCGGCATTGTCCACCGTGCCCACGTCGAGCACGCAGGAAAAATGCGTGAAAAAATCAGCCATCGGAAAAACTCCCGAAACGAAAAAAGCCCGGCGCAGGGGCCGGGCTCGTAAAAACGTATTGGCGGAAATACAGAAAAGCGGCTTTCAGGACGCACGCTCCATCAGCCTGCGGGCCTTTTCTTCCAGATCCAGCCGCGTATCCTGATTGGCTTTTGTGCGTGCCAGTGCGGTAATCCCCTGCACGAAATCGAACACGCTCTCGGGCTTGCGGCCCTCTTCGTGCAGCACGGTTTCGATGATCTTCGCGGTTTCCGGTTTCGAGAACCCGCGACGGCGCAGGAAACTTTCGCGATCATCATCGGTTCTGGCCACCAGCGCCCGACGCGAAGCCTGGATACCGGAAACAAACGAGGCCGGGCTGGCCGTGGCGAAATTCCGGAGCGCTGGTGTCGCCTGATGCACGAAGCGGGATGCTGCAAACTTGCTATGCCGGATCGTGATCTGTTCGAAATTTTCGACGCCCCAGAGCATGCGATTTTGGCACACTCCGCGCAGGTAAAATGACGCAATACCAAGGCTTTTACTGCCGACTTCAGAATTCCACGCATAGAAACCCCGGAAATAGAGATCGGGATCGCCATTGGGCAGGCGTCCGGCCTCAATCGGGTGTGTATCGTCCACGAGGAACAGAAAAACATCGCGATCTGATGCGTAGAGCGTCGTCGTCTCCTTCGTGATATCCACATACGGATTATGGGTCATGGTCGCCCAGTCGATGACACCGGGCACCTTCCAGTTGGTATC
>NZ_CAWUEO010000028.1:0-1190 GCF_963921165.1 Acetobacter zythi | reverse complement strand
TACACGTGTGGTGGGGGTGGATGACTGGGCATGGCGGCGGGGACATCACTATGGAACGATTGTGGTCGATCTTGAGAAAAATGATGTCATTGACCTCCTGCCAGATCGGGACGCTGATACCCTTGCCCGATGGCTGCAGGTCCACCCCGGTATTGAAATCATTGCCAGAGACCGTGCCGGTACTTATGCAGACGGATGCCGCAGAGGCGCACCATCCGCTCTTCAGGTGACAGACCGCTGGCATCTGCTGAAGAACCTGTCAGACGCTTTTGTCAGCATTCTGGACCGTTTTACGACGACTGTCAGGACCCTGACACGACAGATGAACGTATCAACGGTCGTAAGCAAAATATCTGAAACAATCAGAGCGCATCCAGAAGAGGCGCAGGCGGTCGTCAGGTCAGCCTCTGGGGAACGGCGTGACATTCTTTTCAAGGAAGCTCTTGCCCTGAAAGCAGCGGGACACAGCATTCAGGCTATCGCCACAACGATCGGGGTAGAGAGAAAAACCGTGCGGCGCTGGTTTCAGCGGGGCCATGCACCACCATGGAAAAGAACGGTTCCGTCACGCAGCATACTCGTGCCTTACACAGCCCACCTGGAAAAGAGATGGTCCGAAGGATGTCGCAATAGTCGTCAGCTATGGCGGGAACTCCTGGAGCAGGGCTTTGCAGGACAATATGGCACCGTCTGGAAATGGGTGGCGACGCGACAGGGATGTTCCGCGAAACCCGTTCCTTCCGCGCATGTCGTTGCACCTCGGGGACGCAAACTTGCGCGGCTTCTCCTCGCAGAGGATCCGTTATCTGCCGGACAGGAGGGACTGCTGGTTCCTGCCCTTCTGGAAGCTGAACCGCACCTTGCCGTCACACTCTGCTGGCTCAGGAAAATGCAGACCCTGCTCTGTAAAAGGGGTGACACCTGCACGGGAGGCGATCTGAAGGCTCTGCTGGAAGAAGGAAAGACGACGCAGCTGTCACGTCTGATTCCCGCGCTTGAACGGGATGCGGCTGCCATTGAAGCGTCTCTTGTCACACCTTGGACAACCAGCCCGGTTGAAGGACAGATCAGCCGACTGAAAATGATCAAGCGAACCATGTTCGGAAGAGCAGGCTTCGAACTCCTCAGGGCGCGTGTCCTTCAGCCCGCATAATCAAAAAACATCATCACGAAAAGTACGGAAGAACCCA
>NZ_CAWUEO010000027.1:0-1258 GCF_963921165.1 Acetobacter zythi | reverse complement strand
CGCATGGGGGGATGACGCAGGAGGATGGCGGACCGTCAGTTAAAAGTCTTGCCGTGTGATGGCGAAATTCTATGATACATCCACGATAACCATGAGACTGCCTGTTTTTCTGACCGATCTGCACACGTTCTGCGTTGTGCCAGCATGCCAAGATAGAAAAGGATAACACCATGAACACATCAGTTCATACGACCGCCCCCGCTCTGGTGGCCGATGCCGGTATTCCACTACGCGACATTCTGCCATGGGGCGTGTTCGGCCTGATCATGGCCGCACTGCTGATTTACTTTGTGGGTGCGGAACAGGGCGCGACCTCCCTTATCTCTGGCCATTCCGTGCATGAATTCGTGCATGACGGCCGCCACCTGCTTGGCTTCCCCTGCCATTAAATAACTAGTCGTCAGGAAAGAACTCGTCTCATGGTTGGTCGTCTTCTCGCCCGTGGCATGGCTGCGGGCATTGTGGCTGCATTGCTCGGCTTTGTGTTTGCCAAACTGTTTGGCGAACCTCAGGTCGCGCTGGCCATTGCGTTTGAAGCCGCACAGGATGCTGCGGCAGGCAACGCCCCCGAACCCGAACTTGTCAGCCGCGCTGTGCAGGCCTCGTATGGTCTGCTGACTGCGGTGCTCATGTATGGTGCGGCATATGGTGGTGTGTTCGCCATTGTGTTTGCTGTGGCGTACAAACGCCTTAACCTGTCCAGCCCGCGCGCCTTGGCGTTGCTGCTGGCCGGGGTTGGGTTTTTGACCTTTGTGCTGATCCCCGATCTTAAATATCCGCCCAACCCGCCTGCTGTGGGTCTGGAGGAAACCATTGGTCTGCGTACGGCCATGTATTTTGCCATGGTGGGCATTGCTATTGCCATTTCCATGATTTCGCTGCTGGTCGGGCGCGCCTTGGCCGCGCCGCTGGGGCGGTGGAACGCTGCACTCTGTGGTATTGGCCTTGGCATTGCGCTTGTGGTGGTCGCGCAGTTTGGCCTGCCGGACATTAACGAAGTGCCGGGTGATTTTCCCGCCATTGTGCTCTGGCGCTTCCGCGAGGCAGCCATTGGCATGCAGCTTGTCATGTGGTCCACCCTTGGGCTGGTGTTTGGTGCGCTGGCGGAAAAACTGTTGCAGTCCACACGGGTGCAGGCACGCTAACGCGTTTTTGCATCCGGGAGCCTTGGGGCTGGTATAAAAAAAGGGCCACGCAACTGCGTGGCCCTTTTTGTTTGGTCCAGCTACGGGAAGAGGCTTTGCCAGAGCAAAGCCCC
>NZ_CAWUEO010000026.1:0-1261 GCF_963921165.1 Acetobacter zythi | reverse complement strand
GGCAGCGCGATCTGGTCACTGTTGTCGGCCATGCCGCCATGATCTCGGCAGGCGAGTTCGTGCAGATGTCGGGGCGCTGGTTCAATGATCACACCCACGGGTTGCAGTTCAAGGCGGAGTTTCTCAAAGCCAGTCCGCCGACCACGGTTGAGGGGATCGAGCGCTATCTTGGCTCCGGCATGATCCGGGGCATCGGTCCGGTCTACGCGAAGAAGCTGGTGAAAGCGTTCGGCGAGGCGGTGTTCGACCTGATCGAGCAGGAACCTGGACGTCTGCGGGAGGTGACGGGCATCGGCCCCAAGCGGGCCGAACGGATTGTCGGTGGCTGGGCGGACCAGAAGGTGATCCGCGAGATCATGCTGTTTCTGCACAGCAACGGCGTCGGCACCTCGCGGGCGGTAAGGATCTTCAAGACCTACGGGCAGGACGCGGTCCAACTGATCAGCGAGAACCCCTACCGGCTCGCGAAGGACATCCGGGGGATCGGCTTCAAGACCGCCGACCAGATTGCCCGGAAGATGGGGATTGCGGCCGACGCCATGATCCGGGTGCGGGCCGGGATCTCCTACGCGCTTGGCGAGGCCATGGATGAGGGGCATTGTGGCCTGCCGGTCCGGGAGTTGCTGACCAGCACCGCCGAACTGCTGGAGGTCGCGGCACCCCTGATCGAGACGGCTCTCACGTTGGAGCTGGAGGCGGGCGACGTTATTGCCGACAGCGTGGGCGAGACGGGATGCATCTTCCTGGCGGGTCTCTATCGCGCGGAGCAGAGCATCGCCGAGCGATTGCGTGCCTGTGTCGTCGGCCGTCCGCCCTGGCCCGAGATCGACGCTGGAAAGGCCATGACCTGGGTGGAACGGAAGACCGGGCTTGCGCTCGCGCCCAGCCAGCAGGAGGCGGTGCGCCTTGCCCTGAACAGCAAGGTGCTGGTGATCACGGGTGGTCCTGGCGTGGGCAAGACCACGCTGGTCAACGCCATCCTGAAGATCGTGACCGCCAAGGGCACGGACGTGCAGCTCTGCGCCCCGACCGGTCGGGCGGCGAAGCGCCTGTCGGAAAGCACCGGACTGGAAGGCAAGACCATCCATCGACTGCTGGAGACGGATCCGGCCAGTGGCACCTTCAAGCGGGATGATACCAACCCGCTGACCTGCGATCTGCTGGTCGTGGACGAGGCCAGCATGGTCGATGTGCTGCTGATGCGATCCCTGCTGCGCGCCTTGCCTGACAACGCCGCGTTGCTGATCGTCGGCGATGTGGA
>NZ_CAWUEO010000025.1:0-1295 GCF_963921165.1 Acetobacter zythi | reverse complement strand
TCCATTGCCACGGCGTATCGGCCGCCCGAGCCCGAGTTGCGGCTCGTCCTGCGCCCCAATGCCCCCGACCCGCGTCTTGTGGCGCTGGTCCGCCTCATGGCCCGTCGTGCGGCACGGGACTGGTTCCGGTCGCAGCAACAGGAGCAGCGCCGCCGCTCCGGACCGTAAGGGATACCCCGTCATGAAGGTCGCGCTCTACGCCCGCTATTCCTCCGACAACCAGCGCGACGCCTCGATCGCCGACCAGCTTCGGGTCTGCCGCACCCACGCGGAGAAGCAGGGCTGGAGCATCGTCGAGGAGTATACCGACCACGCCATCTCGGGTGCCTCCCTGATGCGGCCCGGCATCCAGGCGCTGATCGCGGATGCACAGCGCGGACGGTTCCAGATCGTGCTGGCCGAAGCGATGGACCGTTTGTCCCGAGACCAGGAGGACATCGCCGGCGTCTTCAAGCGCATGAACTATGCTGGCGTGCGGATCGTCACTCTCTCCGAGGGCGAGGTGTCGCATCTGCATGTCGGCCTCAAGGGCACGATGAACGCCCTGTTTCTGAAAGACCTGGCCGAGAAGACGCATCGCGGCCTGCGAGGCCGGGTCGAACAGGGCAAGTCCGGCGGCGGCAATGCCTACGGCTATGACGTGGTGCGCAAGCTCGACGCCAACGGCGAGCCGATCCGGGGCGACCGCACCATCAATCCAGCGGAAGCCGACGTGGTCCGTCGCATCTTCCGCGACTTCGCAGCCGGACTGGGACCACGCGCGATCGCCTTCCGCCTCAATGACGAAGGTATCCCGGCACCGGGCAGTGGTGCGTGGGGCTTCTCGACCATCAACGGCAACCGGCTACGCGGCACCGGTATTCTCAACAACGAGATGTACGTGGGCAGGCTGGTGTGGAACCGCCAGCGCTTCATCAAGGATCCCGACACCGGCAAGCGTCAGGCCCGTCCCAATCCGGACTCCGACTGGGTGATCCAGGAGGTGCCGGAACTGCGGATCGTCGATCAGGAGTTGTGGGACGCGGTCAAGGCACGACAGGCCAGCGTCAGCGCCAGCCGGGACACACGCGACACGTCATCGCCCGACCACTTCCGCGAGAAACGCCGCCCCCGTTACCTGTTCTCGGGCCTCAGCAAGTGCGGTTGCTGTGGTGGCTGTTGATTTTCACTGAGAACTGACCCGGGTAGGGCGGAAATTTTCATCGAGATTTGGGTTCTTCCGTACTTTTCGTGATGATGTTTTTTGATTATGCGGGCTGAAGGACACGCGCCCTGAGGAGTTCGAAGCCTGCTCT
>NZ_CAWUEO010000024.1:0-2319 GCF_963921165.1 Acetobacter zythi | reverse complement strand
TGGCAGGCGACGGTGGTCGAAGCTCAGGGAGTGGCTTGCGGGTAGTTTTGCATGACGGAGCGATGCCTCCATGTCGGCTTCCGCCCTCTTCTCGGCCGTGTTCAGACTTGCTCAAAGTTTCGATAAGCAGACCTTCTATATCGGCGACGCAAGCCAGGCCGCCAGTTGCCGGACCATGGATCTGGCGACACGGCCGGCGCCCAGCAGCGTGGCGGATGCGGGCCCACACCAGGAGCCATAACCCAGCAGCCAGAGACGTGGCTCCCTGACGGCCTGCTGCCCGTTAACACGGATCAAGCCGTCCGGCTCGATCACGTCGAGTGATGCAAATACACCGAGCGCGGGTCGGAAGCCGGTACACCAGATGATCCTATCGATGGCTTCTTCCCGCCCGTCGGGCCAGACGACGCCCGTCGCCGTCACACGTACAAACGGGCGCACCGCGTGGAGCACGCCTCGCTCCCTGGCGGCGCGCACAGGTGGGACCATGACGATATCGCCAAAGCCGCTGGTGGGCATGGCCGACGGGCCGCCGAGAACGCGAGCGGTCGCCCGCTCGAACAGGACCCGTCCGTCCACGTCATCGGGCAGAAAGATGGGATCATGCAGCGTGACCCATGTTGCCTGAGCGACAAGCGACAGCTCCGCCATAATCTGTGCCCCGGAGTTACCCCCACCTACCACCAGTACACGTCGGCCGGCAAAGGGCGCGGCATTCCGGTAATGGCTGGAATGGAGTTGCGTCCCGCCGAAGAGGTCACGCCCCGCGACATCGGGAACAAAGGGGGCTGACCACGTACCGGTCGCCCCGATAACCGCACGGCCAAGAAAATCACCCGCGCTGGTTCTGACAGTCAGAAGTTTTCCGTTCGCGCGCTCCACACACTCGACCATGACCGGACGGCGGATCGGCGGCGCATAGCGCGCCTCGTAGCGGTGCAGATAGTCCAACACCTCGTCACTGGTCGGATAGCCGCCATCCGGCGTGTCTGGCATCGGCCAGCCGGGCAGCGAACTGTAGGACGCGGGTGAAAACAGATGCAGGGAGTCCCAGCCATGCACCCATGCACCACCCGCCTGCGTCCCGTTATCAAGAATGACGTAACGCAGTCCGGTCCGTCGTAGAAAATACGACGCGGCGAGGGCCGCCTGACCGCCTTCCACGATCACAACATCGAACTGTTCCGCCATTGCCCGGCTCACAGACTTTCCGGGAGACGGAATTCCGCCTTGCGTTCGCTGTAGCGATCAACGAGGTAGTCGGCCCGGTCGCGCAGCAGCCATGTGAACTTCATCAGCTCCTCCATGACATCTACCATCCGGTCATAGAGGGGGGATGGCTTCATCCGGTCATCGTCACCGAACTGGGTATAGGCCATCGGCACGCTGGACTGATTGGGGACGGTGAACATCCGCATCCACCGGCCCAGCACCCGTAGGGCATTGACGGAATTGAAGCTCTGCGATCCGCCCGAAACCTGCATGACCGCCAGCGTGCGGCCCTGCGTCGGGCGGATCGAGCCTTCCGTCAGGGGCAACCAGTCGATCTGGTTCTTGAACACGGCAGTGATGTTGCCGTGCCGTTCGGGGCTGCACCAGACCTGGCCTTCAGACCAGATCGAGAGTTCCCGCAGTTCCCGCACCTTCGAATGACTTGCGGGCACGGAATCCGCTACCGGCAGGCCGGTCGGGTCGAACACCCGTGTCTCGGCCCCCAGCACCTTCAGGATGCGTTCTGCCTCAAGCACCAGCAACCGGCTGAAGGATCGGGGGCGTAAAGAGCCATAGAGCAGAAGGATACGCGGCGGATGATCCACACGCGGTTGCGGTTCCAGCCGCGCGAGATCGACCTGTTCAAGATATTCGGGGTGAAGGGCCGGCAAGTCAGGTTCGGTCATTGTGATATCGGTCCATTCATGCATTACGGCTGGCTGATTAGAGGCAGCCACAGGGCCAGCGCCAGGAGTGTGACCAGCAGGACGGGAGGTGTGATCACCAGACCCACCGTCATATATTGCCCCCATGTGACCCGATGGTTCTTGGAGGCCAGCACATGCAGCCACAGCAGGGTGGCGAGACTGCCGATCGGGGTAAATTTCGGCCCGAGGTCACAGCCAATGACGTTGGCGTAAACCATCAATTCGCGGGTCAGAGGCGTAATGTCGTGCGCCTGCTGGATCGCCAGCGCGCCGACCAGAACGCTGGGCATGTTGTTCATAACCGACGACAGGACCGCCGCCAGAAAGCCGGTGCCAAGCGTGGCGGTGAACGGACCCTGATGGCCAAGCCAGACCAGTGCCGCCGCCAGATGATCGGTCA
>NZ_CAWUEO010000023.1:0-325192 GCF_963921165.1 Acetobacter zythi | reverse complement strand
CCGAAAACTTAGTCAGAAAAACACGCCGTCAGCATATCCCTCTCTATCTCATATTCTCTTGTCAATGACCAAAGAGCCAAAGAACCTAGCAGAAACTCTCATCCCCGCCAAGACTGCTTCGTCTCGGTGAAGCAGCTTCTATACCCCCAAGCACCCTAACGTCAACCCCTACCCAAAAAAACACCTAAACCCCCAGAAAACCAACACTTCCTCCGATTCATACACCCACTAAACCCAGAAAAATCACACAAATCATAAAAACTAATTATGTTACAAAATGTCCATGCTTGGCTGGAAATAGATTATTAAGAGCATATGGAATGAAACTGGGTATATGGCGGAATTCTGCGAGAAATCTGGGAGTAACGCTCAAGGCAATCCCCTGGACAATGCGCGAAGTGGCAGGACGGTTAAATATTCCCAGCCTTTACAGACCACAAACCAATTAGGGGCTAGTCTATCATCGGGTTCGTGCCAATGTCCGTCAGCGCCAGGAACTAAGATCCCTTGCTGCCAATTGACAGCAAGCACCTGCTTCATCGTGGTGTTGTAGGCTGAAATGGTTTTCTTACTGTAGCCAGGATGGTCCCGAAAAAATTCTTCAACAAGCTTGGCCACAATGACCGGGCACTGCATCACCTTGGCCTTTTCGAGTGCTGCACAGAGTTGGGGCCGATTACTCAGGGCATCACTCCCCTTGGGCACCTCACACAGCCCCCTGCTCATCCTCAAACCTCTCGGGACTCAAAACGGGTACCCTTGCGCCATGGTTTCATGGTTCATGGTTGACTTCAGATTATGGGGGTTAAGCCGTTGTTGTTGTTCAACCCCCTCAACGTCCGCCTAGACAATCTCCGTGTAGGCACTCAAGCTGAGAATATGGCTGACATGGCCCAGAAGGGTAGAGGCCACACAGCTTCACGTTTCAAGGCAACAGAAATAGCTGCCATCGTGCGCCAGCTTAAAATGGGTGTTTCTATCAACCAGCTTGCCCGTGCAACTGGGCGGTCACGCAAAGCCATACGCGCCCTATTAAGCCGTATAGCCCTCAGAGACTCACAGGAGTCCGCACAGGGCCTTCTAGGCTTCACTGGCTCTATCACAACCGCCTAACACCACGGGCCACTCTCGGGCAGTATCTGAGGGAATTAGCGTCATGCTCTTTCCTTTGGATGCTGCCCTTTTGTTCATGGTAGCCATATCATTATCGTGCGCCAGCGTTCGCCTGACAGACTCAGGCATACCAAGAGCAACCATATCCAGCACAGCACGATCATACAGGCTTCTATCTAATTGCCCCACATAGGTGTTGTCGCCCAGCGATTGAGAAACATGCCCGACAAGACGATCACGTATTAGGACTGTGCAGGCAGTGGCACCATTACCCGCAGCAGTTGCAAAATAAGTCATGAATGTGCCTCGGAGGTTGTGAAAGTTGTGCGGATCATCCTTGCCCAGAACCGCCTTCCGAAAATCACCAAATCGCTTTGCGAATGTCCATGACCGCTTGTTATCATCACCCCCCGGTGGCAACTCGGGGAATAGAGGTGCATCTGCATCAGACCCGGCATTGGCTACCCTCCGGGCAATGATAGGTTGCACAAGTGGGTGCAGGGGCACGATACGGAGGGCGTTACGTGTCTTGGCTACCTCTGAGGTAATCTTTACGGCCCAGAGACCCCCTTCCTTTTCAGGCGGGATAACTCTGCCCCTCGTAAGGCTGCATAACTCGTTCTGTCTTGCTCCGGTCATTAGCCCAAGGCGCAGCAGATCAAAAATGGCAGGGCCATACTTCCAGCGTTTGACCGCATCAGGATCAGCCTGCAAAAGCCGGAGTATGGCTTCCTCCTGATATGCAGAGGGTTTATCTTCTGTTTGATCTTCACGTTCTGCCCGCTTTTTCAGCCCGGACGTTGCGCCGAGCCACGGATTAACGCCCGTCACATATCCTTTCCGTTCAGCCCAGCCCCAGAAGACCTTAAGCGGGCTTATACGGCTCTGAACGGTCTTTGCACGGAGGCCTTTCCTCTGAGCCAGCCATTCAGGAAAAGCACTGATAACACGCCTTGATAGGCTTTCTATCGCTACCGTTCTTATAAAGGCAGCAGCATCAGCAACCTGATCCTCCTCCCCCTCCTCGGATAAGAGATATTCACCCAGAAGCCGGAAAGACAGAAGGTGGCCTCTCAATGTTTGCTGTTTGACCGTTCCGTCAATATCCCGCAACCACCTGTCTATAAGATTGCCCATGGGTGTCGCTTCGCCCAGAGCAATCGCCTTGTAGCGGTCTATGTAAGGCCCAGCAGAGACACCAGCCTCCTGCAATGCGTCTGCACGATCACTTAGGGCATCCAGCATATCGCTGGTTTTACGGTCACGCTCACTTGTCCGTATTGTGGTGCGGTGCGGCAATCCGTTCCTGTCTTCGGTATATACTTCCTCGGTCTGGTCTTCTCGGGTTGACGCCTTGGCAAGCTCTTTTCTGGCTTCAAGAGCCTCTGCAATAGTCTGCTCGTCTTCTGCCCACGGAAAGGCCCAGTCTGGTTGCCAGTCACCGTGCAGAGGGGGCAGGCCTATCTCCTGTAGTCTGACGTCTATTTCTTTGCGTATGTCTTCCAGCGCCTTGTAACGCCTGCCCATTGCTTCCTTGCGGTCGCTTGTGCCCAGCGTCTTAACGACCTCGGCCTTATGTCCGGTTTTTGTTCCGAACGCCTTACCTACGTCTGAACGACGAGCACGCGGCACATGGAAGCGGACACTCCACGTTTGTGAGCCAGCACGGCGGAAGATATTATACATGTCGTTCATATCCTCAGATATGTAACGCTGGACATGTAACGACACAATACAACACTGTAACTACAGGATTGTCTAAGTGGTTGTTTTTATAGGGAAAACAGCAGGTTGGCGGAGAGAGAGGGATTCGAACCCTCGGTACGCTATTAACGTACACACGCTTTCCAAGCGTGCGCCTTAAGCCGCTCGGCCATCTCTCCAGCGCGAGGAAGGTAATAGCAAGATTATCGGAACAGGCAAGAGGGAAAGAGCTTTTCTGTCTGTTTTTTTCCTTAAGCCCTGCCTGCCTGCCGTGCGTTGCGCACAAAACTGGCAATTAGTGCCGGGTCTTTAACGCCGGGAGCACTCTCCACTCCAGAGGATACATCCACCGCGGGCGCCCCCGTTATGCGAACGGCTTCGGCCACGTTATCGACCCTCAGCCCTCCGGCAAGCATCCACGGGAATGCGGGTTTCCAGTCTGATAGCATGGACCAGTCCAGCTTTTGGGCATTCCCACCCGGTCGGGTTGCATCTTTAGGGGGGCGCGGCTCTATCAACATCCGCTGGACGGAACATGAGGCCGGAAGGTCCTGTGGTCCTGCCACAGGGAAGGAAAACCAGACAGGCAGGCCAAATACCTGCGCAACCTGCCGGGCCCGCTCCTCGGATGCATAAATCTGCAGAACATCAAGTGTTGTATGTTCCAGAACCCGTGCAATATCCTCATCACTCGGGTGCACAAACAGGCCAACAGCGCTGGCCTGCCCCAACCCACGGGCGGCAAGGCCTGCTGCTTGCTGCGGGGTTACAAAGCGTGGCGAGCGTTCAAAAAAAACAAAGCCAATCCAGTCCGCGCCATGCTCCACGCAGGCATCAAAACCCGCCGCCTCCGTAAGACCACAGATTTTAACCCCCATGGAGCAATGCTCAGGCATGATCAGCTTTCCAGTTCTGCCATTATGGCGGCAGCCGCCGCAGCAGGATCAGCCGCCTGCGTAATCGGGCGGCCAACGACAATCCAATCCGCCCCCGCATCGCGCGCCTGAGCGGGGGTCATGACCCGTTTCTGGTCACCCTTGGCCGCCCCAGCAGGACGAATACCGGGAGTGACAATGACCGGAGCACTCCCCAGATCATCGCGCAGCACATCCAGTTCATGCGCAGAGCAGACCAACCCATCCATACCGGAATCAACTGCCAGCCTGGCCAAACGCCGGACCTGCGCACGCGCACCGTCCATGACCCCGGTTTCCGCCAAGCCCTGATCGTCCAGACTGGTCAGAACCGTTACGCCAAGGAGCAAGGGACGCTGCCCTTGTGGGAATGCCTCATCACAGGCCACACGGGCGGCTTCCATCATCGCCCGACCACCAGAGGCATGGAGGGTGAGCATACGCGGGCGCAAATGGGACAAGGAGCGCACGGCTGCACCCACTGTATTGGGAATATCGTGCAGCTTGAGGTCCAGAAAGAGCGGTGAGTCACCCGCAACATCCGCCACGGCCTGAAAGCCTGCGGCGTAAGTGAACTCAAGCCCCAGCTTGATAATGCCGGATACGGGCGCTACGTCCTGCACCCATTTGCGGGCCTGAGCAGGATCCTGCGTATCCAGAGAGACAATAAGGCCGGTGCGCCGGGTCGTATTAGACATTGGAGTGTTCTTCGCTCCCTGCGGGGCTAAGCGGTGGTGTTACAACAGGCTGCATATCAGGGGCTGGCACTACGGGTGGAGCACGGTTGGCCACAATGGCCCGCAACTGCGCCAGTTGCGCCTCCAGATCCCTGACCTGCTGTTCGGCTTTGCGCGCCCTGCGCCCCTGCCGGAACTCGACCACCCACAGGCAGAACGCACCGAGCAGAAAAGACAAGGCTCCCACACTCAGGGCCAGCACACCCAGCGAGCACTTCCAGCTATATGTGAGCATCCACATATCCTGCGGGTCCTGATTACTGGCACTGAACACAACAAGTGCAAGCAGGAATGGAACAACAATTATGAGCCTGATCATGATGATGTGGTAGCCCTATCCTACGCAAAGAACAAGAATGGCAGACAAACCAGCCGCAAGGCAGCCTGCGTGAGCATACCACGGTCTTGCCGCTGCGTGTTGCCATAAACACACCCCTCCACCCTGCCCCACCAGCCCCGGACGATCTGCCCAGAGCATGGGCTTTGCAGCGCTAAACTTTGCGCAGCCCCCTTTACGCCGGTGCTTTTCTGCGTTTGTGTGCCAAAAGTCCAAGCCGTGACGCAACGCATTTGGGAGATATTGGCATGCTGGTTCTAACACAGGGTGACCCGGCCAGTATTGCGCCCGAAATTACCGCCGCAGTCTGGCAGAAGCTGCGCCAGAACGGACCTGCTTTTGTTTATGTGGGTGACCCGTCCCTGCTGGAGCGGCGGGTGCCAGTGCAGACCATACGCTACCTGTCCGATGGAGCAGATGTTTTTGCCCACGCCCTCCCGGTACTTCCCTTAAAGCTGGCCACCCCTCCCGCGCCGGGGGAACCTGACCGCCGCAATGCTGCCTGTGTGCTGGAAAGCATACGGCTGGCCACCGAACTCACCCTGAGTGGGGAGGCCTCGGCCATGATCACCAACCCGATCAGCAAGGAGGTTGTGCAAGGGGCGGGTTTTCGCCACCCCGGCCATACGAGCTATCTGGCCGAACTCTGCCAGACTCCGGGGGATGAGGTCATGTTGCTGGCAGGCCCCTCCCTTAAGGTTGTTCCCATTACCGTGCATGTGGCCCTGCGTGACGCCATAGCCCAGCTTTCCACAGACCTGATCATCCGCACGGCCCGTACGGTCGCGGCAGGACTACGGCGGGACTTTGCCCTCCCCCACCCCCGGCTGGCCTTTGCAGGGCTGAACCCCCATGCGGGCGAGCACGGGCTTATGGGGCAGGAGGAACACGATATTATTCTGCCCGCCATAAACGCCCTCCGCGCAGAAGGGTTGAATGTGAGCGGCCCCCTGCCGCCAGATACAATGTTTACGCCCCACGCACGGGCGCAATACGATGTGGCTTTGTGCATGTACCACGATCAGGGGCTGATCCCGCTCAAAACGCTGGATATGGCGGAAGGGGTCAATGTAACCCTCGGCCTCCCCATTATCCGCACATCCCCCGACCACGGAACGGCATTTGACATAGCAGGCCAGAACAAGGCAGACCCACGCAGCCTGGAGGCCGCCATAAAACTGGCAGCAACGCTGGCCGCGAACAGAAGGAAAAATGCATGAGACCGGCCATCAGGCTTGGCGTCAACATTGACCATGTTGCCACAGTCCGTAACGCCCGTGGGGGCCAGCATCCCGACCCCGTAGCCGCAGCCCTGCTGGCCGTGCAGTCCGGGGCGGATGGCATAACAGCCCATCTGCGCGAGGACCGCCGCCATATCCGCGATACGGACCTTGAACGCCTGTGTGCTGAAATTGACGCCCCCCTGAACATGGAAATGGCCGCAACGGACGAAATGGTCGCCATTGCCCAGACCCTGCGCCCCCATGCCTGCTGCCTTGTGCCTGAACGGCGGGAGGAACTGACCACCGAAGGCGGGCTGGATGTTGCAGGCCAGTCCGATGGGCTAACGCCCAAGGTCCACGCTCTCAAGGCCTGTGGCATCCGGGTTTCCTTGTTCATTGACCCCGACCCCACCCAGATTGCCGCGGCAGCCGCAACAGGCGCACAGGTTGTGGAGTTGCATACCGGCGCTTATGCGCAGGGCCGCGCTGGCGAGCTTGAGCGCCTGCAACGCGCAGCCACACAAGCGGCCAGCCTTGGGCTGGAAGTCCATGCAGGCCACGGCCTGACCTACGAGAACGTGGGACCTGTTGCCGCTATTCCCCAGATACGGGAACTGAACATCGGCCACTTCCTGATCGGTCAGGCTATTTTTGACGGGTTACCCACGGTCATCACAACCATGCTGGCCCATATCAGCAAAGCGGCAGAACACTAGTATGGAAGAACAGGACTACAAGACACCCAAAGCGCTCATGGCAGCCGTTGTGGGCATGGGAGTTCTGATTATTGTGGGTGTGGTCGCACTGGTTGGGGTGGTCATCCACCGCATGAACACGCCCCACCAACCCACCTTAACCACCAGTATTCCCCTAACGGACACACGGACCGCCCACCTTGCCCTTGGGCCGGACGAACATATGCTCAGCACAACCCGTGTGCATGATGACCTTCTGGCAATCCACATTGCGAGCAAGGACCACGACCGCATCATGCTGTGGAATGTGGCCACCGGGCAGGTGCAGCCCGGGTTGGACACGACATCCCCTTAATGCGCCAATGCCCATAACCACGCATTTGTCCGATGGCTGTGTGAACGCTCTGGGGCTTATGAGCGGCACCTCACTCGATGGGGTGGATGCGGCACTTATTCGCACAGATGGCACAGCCATTGCCGCCCACGGTCCATCCTTCACACTGCCCTACACGGCGGAGCTGCGCCAGCACCTGCGCAACCTGCTGGATAGCGCACCCGACCTTGCGCCTGACCATGCAGAACTGCTGGCCGTGGAGCACGCACTGACGCAGGTGCATGTGCAAGCCGTGCAACACCTGCGCCAGATGGCGCCCGATATGGACGTGGATGTTGTGGGGTTCCATGGCCAGACCATTCTGCACCAGCCGGGGCGCACCTGGCAGATCGGCAATGCTGCCTACCTTTCCGCCCAGACGGACCTGCCCGTGGTGCATGATTTCCGAACCGCTGATGTTGCCGCCGGGGGCGAAGGTGCTCCCCTTGTCCCGCTCTATCATGCCGCCCTGCTGCGCAACCGGCCCGGCCCCGTTGCCGTGCTGAACATTGGCGGTGTGGCCAACCTTACCCTTGTTACGGCTGATGGGCGCATTATTGCGTGCGACACAGGGCCGGGTAATGCCTTACTGGATGACTGGGCCTACCAGCACACCGGCACCCCCTGCGATACGGACGGACAACTGGCAACACGGGGCAAAGCTGACCAAGCCATAGTAGAACGCCTGCTGGCCCACCCGTTTTTTCACAAACCTGCCCCCAAATCACTCGACCGGCTGAGTTTTCATAACGCTCTGGCGCAAATTGCTCAGTGCCATGCCGCAGATGGCGCAGCTACCCTGACCGCCTTTACCGCGCAAACCATTGCCCGCACCCCACTACCTGAACAGCCGCGAGAATGGTTTGTTTGTGGCGGAGGCAGGCATAACCCGGCCCTTATGGCAGCCCTTGCGCAAGCCCTGCCCGGCACGGTTTACCCCGCAGAACGGCTTGGCTGGAAGGGAGACGCGCTGGAGGCGGAGTGTTTTGGTTTTCTGGCCGTGCGTAGTCTTGCGGGCTTGCCTCTTTCCCTACCCACAACAACGGGTGTACCGTTCCCCCAAACAGGTGGACGGCTGACCTGCATGGGTATTACGCCATGGGGGCGTCGGCTCTGGCCGTGCTCGCCTACGGACAGCCCTCCCCCACCTTTTTCAAACTGACAGGAAAGACCGTCTTGATGAAACGTTTTTTCGCGCTTTGCATCCTGTTGCCGGGCTTGGGTTCCGCTGCCCTGCACCACACCGCGGCCGCCCAGACCGTGCTTGATAATAGCGCCCAAAAGGCATCACCTTTCGTCAAGGCAACGCTCAAGTCTCTGACCACCCGTTTTTCCAACGCGCACCCCAAATTCCGCAATCTGGTCGTGCATACCAACGCCGACAAAAAGCAGGTTGTCTGCGGTCAGGTGAGCCTGAGCGAAAACAAAACCCCGGCGGAAGAGAGCTTCCTGTCCTTTGGGGCGGCGGAGGATTCGGAGCAGCCTGTGGTGTATGAAGCCCGGACCATTCCCACCACGCTGGACACGCGTGAAGCCAACCAGTGGATCAACCACGGTGCTGATCTGGAAGAGCTGGAAGAACTTGGCTGTGTGCCAGAAGGCAGCTACCGCCAGTACGGCGACAACCTGAACAAGGTGTTGCAGGACCGCAAGACCAGCGCCACGCGCTAACGCCATTTTGCCCTTGTTGTTAACGATCACGTTATAACAAGGGCATACCTGATGCGCAAAAAACACAATTCTTATTATACTCGCCTGAAATCGCTTCAGGCGTAATTGACATAAGCCGGTTTCCATCGGCATGTTCAGCCGGTTGCGAACAAAAATAACAAAATAAGCCGGTTTCACGAAATGAAATATCTTAATCTGCTCCTTCTGCTGCCCTTTTTGGGTTTGCTCTGGACTCCGCTGTATGACCGGCATGACCCGGTTCTGCTCGGGTTTCCCTTCTTTTACTGGTACCAGTTCGCCTGGGTTCCGGTGACATCCATCCTGATCTGGGTCGTGTGGAAAAAGGGGAATCGGGCATGAGCACCATCAATCCATGGGCGCTTGGCGTCTTCATCCTGTGCTTTGCCGCAACCATTGTGATCGGGTCATCCATCCAGTGGATACGCGGACTGTTCAGCAAAAAAACCGGCGGCACCTCGCATGAGGAGTGGTCATTGGGTGGACGCGGGTTTGGACCGTGGGTCACGTGGTTTCTGGTCGGTGGGGATTTTTACACCGCCTATACAGTTATTGCGGTGCCTGCGCTGGTTTACGCGGCGGGAGCTTATGGCTTTTTTGCTCTGCCCTACACCATTATCGTCTACCCGTTCATTTTTATCGTTATGCCCAAACTGTGGAAAATCGCGCGTGAAGGCGGGCATTCCACAGCGGCCGATATTGTACGCGCCCGCTTTGACAGCCGCGCGCTGGAAGTTGTGGTCGCGCTGACCGGGCTTGTTGCCGTTATGCCCTATATTGCACTACAGCTGATCGGCATCCGCACCGTTATTCAGGCACTCGGCCTGCCGGGCGATCTGCCTCTTGTCATCGCGTTCCTGTCCCTGGCGGCTTACACATGGCTCGGTGGCCTGCATGCTCCCGCACTGACCGCCTTTATTAAGGATATTATGATCTATATTGCCGTGCTTGTGGCAGTTACGGTCATTCCCCTGCACACTGGTGGGTATGGAGCACTGTTTGCCTCGGTCGAACACGCACAGACCATACTCAAGCCCGGACAGGGCCTGCCCTATGCAACACTTGCCCTTTCCTCCGCATTGGCAGCCTTTTTGTACCCCCACACGCTCACGGGTATTCTGGCATCCCGCTCGGCTGATACCATTCGCCAGAATGCGGTGTTTCTGCCGGTTTACACCATTGTGCTGGGGCTGATCGCCATGCTGGGCTTTATGGCGCATGCAGCGGGTATTGTCACAACCAACAACTCCATGGTTGTGCCCATGCTGTTCCAGAAGGTTTTTCCCGCATGGTTTGCTGGTTTCTGTCTGGCGGCCATTGCCGTGGGCGCGCTGGTACCGGCTGCCGTTATGGCCATTGGTGCGGCCAACCTTGTTACCAGCAACCTGTTGCCTGCACAAAAAAACCCCGTTCGCGCCAGCCGCCTGACTTCGCTTTTGGTCAAACTTGGAGCGTTGGTCTGCGTGTTGTTCCTGAATGCACAGTTCGCCATTGACTTCCAGCTTCTTGGCGGCGTGTTCATTCTGCAAACCTTTCCGGCCCTTATTCTGGGCCTGCTCAAAGTGCGCTTTTCTGCTACCGCCATGCTGGCAGGCTGGCTGGTTGGTACCGTGTTCGGGGTCAGCCTGTGCTGGATGGACGGACTTAAACCCATTCACCCGGTGAATTTTGGCCTGTTCTCGGGCAATGTTTCCACGGGCCTGCTCGCTCTTGGGGTTAATGTTATTCTTGTTATTGTGGTTTCGGCTTTTTGCCCGGCCAAAAAAGACAACAGCGCCACAAAACAGGACCGTGTGGAAAACCCGGCCTGATCGGCAGAACAACACACACCACAACAAAAAGGGATGCTCCCAACAGGGGCATCCCTTTTTTATGGTCCTACCTTGTAATTCCCCATTACAGGCTGAGCAGAATAGCCGGAGCGGCGGCCCCTCCACCGGGCTGAAAGGCCCTGACCTGCTCACGCACAACATCATACAGGTCTATGCCGCACCTGCGGGCTGGTTCGGCCATCTGTTCATAAATTTCTTCCAGCAGATAATTCTTCTGGCCATCATCACTCAGCCGCAGGGGCGAACGCTGGCTGCTTTGGCACCGCTTGAAAAACGACCGCAAGGCAGCCTCGCCCTGCGGTTCAAGCCCTGCAACAGTGCTGGCAAAAAAATCCACCTCCGCATTCAGCCCAACAAATACCCCCCGAAAAACCGCGCGTGGCGACTGGTAACTGATCAGGGCCGGAATGCCACCAATAAGCATGATATCCTGTGCAGATGGGGGCATTGTTGCTGTCTGGCTCCTTGCAAGCTGGAACGGTGTTTGGCAATGCTGATAGCATTCTTCTGTCCTGTGCCAAAGAGCGTGCGGGGGCGCAAACGGTTTTCATCAGGAGCCGCCATGACACACCCCCATCCTCCGGCCCAGCAAATGGACCTGCTGTTACCAGACACACGCCCGGCGCGCGAGGAACTGGAAACAGGCGCTGTGCTTATGCGCCAATTTGCCACACCCCATGCCGCCAACCTTTTGCAAGCCTTGCATGAGATCACTCAGCAAGCCCCTTTCCACCACATGCTTACACCCGGTGGTGGCACCATGTCCGCCGCCATGACCTGTTGCGGAACGCTGGGGTGGGTCAGTTCCCCTATGGGTTACGCATACACAGCATTAGACCCACTCAGCCAACGACCGTGGCCCGCCATGCCTGCAAGCCTTTTCGCTCTTGCGCAAAGTGCCGCGCTGGCAGCCGGTTACCCCAACTTTGCGCCCAATGCCTGCCTGCTCAACCGCTACCAGAGCCACTCCCACATGGGGCTGCATCAGGACCGGGATGAGGGAGACATCACGCAGCCCATTGTATCGCTCTCGCTTGGGCGGACAGGTCTTTTTATGTGGGGAGGGCCAAACCGACACGGCAGGGTTCGCACATTTGCACTAGAACATGGGGACGTACTGGTCTGGGGTGGTCCAGCCCGGCTGCATTACCACGGGATTAAAGGATTAGCCCCCAACCCGCATGCCCTCACGGGTCTGACCCGCTACAACATGACATTCCGCCATGTTGTAGCCCCTTCCTGACCCCCCATCTGCCCCGGACACACCCCGCATGCCCTTACCCGCCCGACTGACCCGCCGCAAAATTCTGCAAACCGGACTGGCTCATGCCACCTGTCTGGGCGCCACATCTCCCCTTGCTCACGCCCAGCCAGCGCACGCCCCTTTGTTCGCGCCTGTGGATGAGATTTTCCGCAAGGCCATACAAAATGGCAAAATGCCCGGCGCGGTCGCCGCCATAGGTCATGAAGGCCGCATGGTGTGGAAAGGTGTTTTTGGCCAGCGCGCCGTGCTCCTCACAACGGAGACCATGACATGGGACACCATTTTTGACATGGCGTCCCTGACCAAGGTTTTAATAACTGCCCCAGCAATCATGCAGTTTTATGAAAAAGGCCTGATTGCACTAGACACCCCCGCCTGCCACTACCTCCCCGCTTTTGCCGCCAACGGCAAACAGGGCATAACCATCCGCCAGTTACTCACACATTATTCTGGCTTAGCACCAGATCTGGATCTGAGCTTTGCATGGCAGGGCAAGCAGACAGGGGTGCAAATGCTCATGAACAGCGCCCCCCAAACGCCACCGGGTGAGAAATTTGTTTACAGTGACCTCAATTTTATAACGCTGGGGTTAATTGTCGAACGGTTGTCCGGCCAGTCCCTTGCTCTTTACGCAACGGAACATATTCTCAAACCTCTCGGCCTACACACTTCTTTTTTTCTTCCCTCTCCAGAACAGCAGCTCAATATTGCTCCAACGCAGTTTGATGAAAACGGGCAAATGCTGCGTGGTGTTGTGCATGACCCTTCCGCCCGGCGTATGGGTGGCTTTGCAGGACATGCCGGGTTGTTCTCCTGCGCGCAGGATACCATTACGTACGCGCAGACCCTGCTTGACAAGCGCGCAGGCTTGCCCTCGCCGTTTCCGCTACAAGCCGAAACTTTGTACCTCATGTCCACCCCACAGCAACCCGCAGGCAAAACCGATCTGCGCGGATTGGGGTGGGATATTGCGACCCACTACTCCACAGCACGCGGCACCTATTTTCCCGCCACCTCTTTTGGTCACACCGGCTTTACCGGCACATCCCTCTGGCTGGAGCCTAATAACCGCAGCTTTGTGATTATTCTGACAAACCGCGTACACCCATACGGGCAAGGTAATGTGGTCGCCCTGCGCAAAGATGTCGCCACCGCCGCTGCGCTGGCTTTGCGCACTATGGACCACTAAACGCGCTGTTTTCCGCCATTCACACACCCCACAGGGCTGGTGTGTTATTCTTGCATCACTTCGTGGTTATATTCACTCATATATAGGTTTGTGTGCGGTCGTATATAGACAACCCCCCTCCCCACCCGGCAAAACGAGCATCCCCCTTGTACCCCTCCATACCCCGGATGAGCCAGATCCATGCACGATCGTTTCCATACAATTTTCGCCACCGGAACATTTAGCGCATTACTGCTAACGACTTCCGCACTGGCAGCAGACCCTGTTGCTCCCGCGCAACAGGCTACCACCGGCAAGCAGGCCGCCATTAAAGCCGCCGCTCCCCCGTCCCCCAAACCAAAAACCACGCCCTCTTCAACACCCGCCAGCACAGCCCCCATTGCCGGGATTCTGGATGGCTCCAATGGTGAAACCGTAAACGTACATGGCCACCATGCCGCAGACGGCACCGGCGCCAAATACATGAACAAGATTGTCTATCTTGGTCCCCTTGGTAACCGCGACACGCTGGATACCCCGTACTCCGTTATGGGTGTGCCGCATGACGTGGTCGTCAACCAGCAGATCCGCAATATCAATGACATGGCACAGTATCTGCCCTCCGTTCAGCTTGAAATCCGTGGCGACCCCAACACTTCCCGCCCACAGTCGCGTGGGTTTGAAGCTGATGTGGTCTCCAACTCCCGCCTGGACGGGTTGAACGTGGTTTCCACCACCCCTTATCCGGCGGAATGGGTGGACAACCTTCAGGTGCTCAACGGTCTGGCAGGCGCAATGTATGGACCGGAAAATCCAGCCGGTGTGTTCGAATACACACTCAAACGCCCAACCAACCGGCGGACCGAACGCCTTTCGGTCGGGGTGGATTCCATCGGCACCCCCACAGTTAATGGCGATATTTCTGGCCGCGTAGGCAAAAACGGCTGGTTCGGCTACCGCCTGAACATGCTGCACGCCAACGGCACTGCGTACACACAGGATAGCTGGATCCGCCGCGAAATGGTGAGCGGAGACTTTGACATCCATCTGGACGACAAGACCGTTATTGAAATTGATGCCAGCCATTACACTTATGTAGAGCGCGGCACTGCGCCGGGCTTTGGTATTGGTGCAAACGTAACCGCATTACCCACGGCCCCTGACCTGAGCGTTTCGCATCTGGGACAGGACTGGAGTGGTTACAACATGGAAACCAACACGTTTCTGGCCAAAATCAAACACGAAATCAACAAGGACTGGAGCTTCACGCTTGGCGGTCTGTATCAGGATGCAGCTCGGCAGGCCTTTGCCTCCAACAACACCCTTCTGAACAATACGGGCAACTACAGCCAGACTGTCAGTGCGGCCACAACAGCCAACGACTTCCGGGTTGGCAGTAACATGGCATACTTCAACGGGCGAGTTTACACAGGGCCGCTCAAACATGACCTCGTGATCGGCACTAACGGTTACATGATGGGGAATTACAACCCGACCAGTGGGGAATCCGTCAGTACCATTGGCACTACATGCGCCAGCTCCATTTACTGCGGTGCAGCTAACATGAACAGTCCAGTAGCCGTTAACGGTCGGCAGCCCTATTATTCCGGCCGACTTAAAACATCCAGTGTCACAAGCCAGTCTTTTATTGTGGGCGATACTATTACCGTCAACAAACACTGGTCCGTTATGGGAACACTGGCATGGAGTTGGATCAACCAGGATTACGCCAAAACATCTAGCCATTCTTCCAAAACTGGCAGCATGACCTATAACACCACCACGGTTCAGGGCCACGGCCATAACTCCGTAGATGCGGCTTTCAGCCCGACAGCCAGCGTCATGTATAAACCGACTGACAACCAGACCCTATATTTTACTTATGGTCGTTCTGTCGAAGCTGGCCCTGTTACGTCCAACAGCCCCAAGTATACAAATGCCAATCAGGCACTGCCCGTTGCACATTCTGAAGAATATGAAGTGGGATACAAACTGCGCTACGGAAAAATGCAATTCAACCTTGCAGGGTTCCGTATGACGAACCCGTATGCCATGTATCTTTCTGCCGGATCCCAGCAAACTTACACATATGGCGGAACACAACGTAACTACGGGGTGGAAGCCCAGATTTCGGGTGAAGTCCTGCCCAACCTTTCTGTTCTGGCAGGCATGACCTGGCTAGATGCAGAACTGGTTGACAGTAAACTTTCCCAATACAACAACAAGGAAATTGTTGGTGTAGCGCCTTTGCAGGCCAACCTGCTGTTAGACTACCGCCTGCCTGCCGCTCTTGGGTCTTTTGCTTCTGGCTGGGCATTCAATGCCAATGTGCATTACATGGGCAACCGCGCAGCAAACATAACCAACACCCTGCATACCGGGTCTTATACAACCCTGGATCTGGGCACACGTTATGGTTTCCACGTTGCCCGCTTTCCATGGATGGTTCGTTTTGGCGTGAGCAATGCTACGAATGAACGGTACTGGGCATCTGTCTACACGGGAACACCCAGTGCTGCGTCCTCATCAACATCAACACTGTATGCTGGATTACCCCGCGTTTATCACTTCACACTTTCTATGGAGTTCTGATTATCATGGCAGGGTAGACGGTTTGCGTCCGCTCTGCCATGTCTTTTCAGCCCTCCTTCCCCTGCGCGGACTGCCCTCGCAGGGGAGACATCACACTGAAATTACGTTTACACTTCGATCAATATTGCAAAACGGGTCAGTTATCCAACTGGACTGTTCTCGCCTGCCGCTCCATCCACTTCTGGGCGGAAACTTTGCGCGATGCATCAAGCATCCGGTAAAGTGAGACCATGTCCCGCTCATCGGGCGAGACAATCAGATCAATATCTTCCTGCACATACCCGGTTAAAAACACCTCGGGCTCCACATGCAGCAATGCTGCCAGTTTGGGAATATGCTTGCGAGCACTTCCCTCGCGCCCGGTTTCCCAGAATGCTATGGCCGGGCGGGACACACCTAGTGCATCGGCCACCTGCTGCTGCGTAAGACCGGCGGTTTTACGAAGGATTTTGATCCGCTGCCCCAGTTCAATGCCCGGTGAGATAACGTTGTCTCGTTGAGCCATCCTAATTCCTCCATTTTACCACTCTGTGGCAGAATGTTTTACCGGGAAAATTCGCACCACATCAAAAATGTACAGAGTGCAGGCCGCTCTGTCTCAAATCATACTCATGAGAAAAGCGGATAACCAACGTACTGTTACATACCTGTTATAGTCATAACACAGGATAAACCCTGTGCAACAAATTACCGGCTGTTAATTTTTCAAATTCTCTATTTGTGATAACTTTTTTGTGTATATGCCTTTGATGGCTGCAATCCGAGTTCACAAAAAAAGTGTTACTTTTTTGTTTTTCTTATGAAATACACACAGCATACACTCCCAAAAAGGGAGACCGTCTGGACCGCTATGCTTCCCAATGAAATAGGACCGTCATTTCAAAAATAGACGCTCGCTTGCGCATTGCGGCTCCCAAACACCAGCAATGACTCGAAGCAACAGCAAGCACTGCTCCTGAAAGCAGGCGGAATCCGTTATGCCCTGCGGCTGGGCTGGGTATGCCGCAAAGCCTGCGCACAAAAATTACCGGCTGCCTGTAAGAGCATAACAAGCACAACCAGCACCGCAACAACCCCGAACATGACGGTTGTATTGAACCGTTGGTACCCATAACGGATTGCCAGATCACCCAGGCCACCGGCCCCTATGGCACCAGCCATGGCCGATGCGCCCACAAGAGTCACCAGCGTAACTGTAAAGCCAGAAATAAGTCCCGGCAGACTTTCGGGCAGCAGCACGTAGCGCACCACCATCCACCGCGTTCCCCCCATGGCGCGCACGGCATCCACCAGTCCGGTATCCACTTCCCGCAAGGAAACCTCGGCAATGCGGGCAAAGTAGGGAATAGCTGCAATAGACAAAGGCACAATAGCGGCCGTTGTACCCAATGCCGTACCAACAACCATGCGGGTAAACGGAATAAGCAGCACCAGCAAAATAATAAACGGCACGGCCCGCACCGCGTCCACCACACCGCCTACCAAACGTGAGAGTAACGGCAGAGGATACAGACCGTTAGGAGCGGTGAGCACAAGCAGCACCGCCAAAGGCAAACCGCCAGCAACCGCCAGCAACCCCGATGCCAGAACCATTTCCAACGTTTGGGCGGTGGCCCGCCAGAGTAGATCAAGAATGAGCCGGGACATATCCAACTACCTCGGCTGCACAGGCATGGACCTGAAGAGCATTCATGGTTGCAACAGAAAGACCATCGGTCTGCACCACAACATCTACCTGTCCGTCACTTTCGGGGTTGGGCAGGGTGTGCAGCAAGGTAAAGTTGGCCTGGCACTGCTGCTCCAACCCACGCAACAAAGGTGCAAACACATCCTGCGTTGCAACCGTCAGGCGCACAATGGCGTGGCTACCCTCCTGCGGAGTTTGGCTGAGGTTGGGGGGCAGAATAGCCGCAAGCTGGTTGGCATCCAGAATATCCGCCGGTTTGCCACGGGTTACAATGCGACCTTTTTCCAGCACGAGCACCTGTTGCGCCAGACGGCGCACAACATCCATTTCGTGCGTGATAAAAACAATGGTCAGGCCCAGCACACGGTTGATATCCGCCAGCAGGGCAAGAATGGTCTCGGTTGTTTCCGGGTCCAGTGCGGAGGTTGCCTCATCACACAACAGCAAAGCCGGGTTTGCCGCCAGCGCACGGGCAATGCCAATACGCTGCTTTTGCCCGCCAGAGAGCATGGCGGGGTATTTGCCTGCATGATCCGCCAGACCGACCAGATCCAGCAGCTCCGCAACCCGTTTGCGCTGCTCTGCTTTGGGCACACCCGCAATTTGCAATGGCAGGGCCACATTTGCCGCAATCGTGCGTGAAGCGAGCAAGTTAAAGTGCTGAAAAACCAGACCTATCCTGCGGCGGAGCAGTACAAGCCTTGCCTCGGGCAGAATGGCCATATCCTCCCCTTCCAGCAGAATTCTGCCAGACTGGGGCCGGTCAAGGCCACTTAGGCACCGTAGCAGCGTGGACTTGCCCGCACCTGAACGGCCGATAATACCCAGCCTTTGCCCCTTACCCACAGCAAACGAGATATCATGCAATGCCGGTTGCCCGCCGAAAGAGCGGGTCAGCCGGTCAACTTCCAGAAGGTTCATGGCCACGATGGTAACACAGCACCATGGAATGCTTTGTCCAACGCCTGCCGCACATTGGGTTGCTGGTACGCCCCCACCAGCTTGGAGACCCACGGAGCAGATTTGTCAGCCTCGTTTACAGCTATAATGCAGATATATGGGTTATTATCCGCAGTTTCCTGCGCAATACGTGTTTTTTCAATATCAACACCAACTTTTTTGGCCCAGTCAGTATTGATAACAGCCCCATCCAGATCCGTTAGCGCGCGCCCTACCACACCCGCATCCAGTTCACGAATACTGATGTTATGAGGGTTTTCGGTAATATCGAGCGCAGTTGGCGTGTTTCCTGCATCGGCTGCAAGTTTGATCAGCCCCAGCTTTTGCAGCAGCAGCAAAGCGCGCCCTTCGTTTGTTGGGTCATTGGGTACGCCAATAACCGCTTTGTCGGGCAGAGCCGCTACTGATTTCCAACGTGTTGAATAAAGCCCTATTGGCGCAACATAAGTATGGCCAACGGGAACAATACCATACCCTTTTGCCTTGTTCTGAGCGTCCAGAAACGGGCCGTGCTGGAAAGCGTTGGCATCCAGTTCATGTTCGGCCAGTGCCTCGTTGGGGGCATTATAGTCAGAAAAAGTGATCAGCCTGAGTTCCAGACCTTCCTTGGCTGCATTGGCCGCCACCACGGGCCATACATCCTCATCCTCCCCCGCCATAATCCCTACACGCAGGACCTGCGGTGCGGCATGTGCGGTTTGGGTTGCCAGAGCGCAGGCAAAAGCAACGCCACCTGCCAGTAAAAACCGGCGGGAAAGAAAGGAAGATACCATCACTCACAAACCCCGCAAAAGGAATGAAACACCACAATAAATCACTATCAGTTCTGCTTGAATAAAATATAGCACCTGATTGTCAAGTTTATTTGTCGTGTCTTCTACTCCCGATCGGGTAGGGCAAAGCGGATTGCACCCGCCCTGCCCCGCCTGAACCCTGACTGGGACTGCTACCCGATATAAGCCAGCCCCTCTGGCAGGAGTTTGCCGGGGTTAAGAATATTACGCGGGTCCAGCGCCACCTTGAGCGTTCTCATCACGCCTAGCGAAGGTTCGCCATGTTCCTGTTCCAAAAACTCAAGCTTGCCAACCCCTACGCCATGCTCACCGCTGCATGACCCGTCCAGGCTGAGTGCGCGGGCAACAATTTTGCGGTCAAGCTCCAGAGCTTTTTCATACCCCTCCGGGTTATCCTCCGTAATGATGAGCGTATGAAAATTGCCATCACCAACATGACCAAGAATAGCCGCCTGTAGCCCGGATGCCTCAATATCGGCCTTAACGCCCACAATCAGGGCCGCAAGGCGGGAAATGGGCACAATACAATCCGTGCTGATCACCCGCGCTCCGGGGCAAAGCGCTTTGACTGCCCAGAACGCGTTATGCCGCGCTTTCCACAACCGGTTGCGTTCGTCCGGTGTATCTGCCCATGCAAAACCAAGGCCGTTATTGTCTGCGGCCAATGCCTCCGTCACATCCACCTGTTCACGCACGGAAGCGGGTGCTCCCGCGAATTCAAAAAACAACGTGGTAATCGGGCGCAGTTCATCCAGACCGGAATACCGGATACTGGCAGCCATTTGCACATCGTCCATCAACTCAACGCGGGCAATCGGCACCCCGGCCTGAATAACTTCCACCGCTGTACGCACTGCATCTTCCAGATTTTCAAACTGACAGATCGCAGCAGACAACTGCTCGGGAATACCATGCAGACGTAACTGGACTTCCGTAATAACCCCCAGCGTGCCCTCCGAACCAATAAACAGAGAGGTCAGATCATACCCGGTAGAGGATTTTCTGACCCGACCACCTGTTTTTATGATTTCACCATTTGCCATAACAACTGTCAGGCCAAGCACATTTTCTTTCATTGTGCCATAATGCACAGCCGCCGTGCCCGAAGCACGCGTTGCGCACATGCCGCCCAGAGTGGCCTCACCTCCCGGATCCACGGGAAAAAACAGACCGGTATCGCGCAAAAGGGTATTCAACTCCTGCCGGGTCAGCCCGGCCTGCACCCGGCAGTCCATATCGGCCGCGTTGATCTGCAAAACCCCAGTCATCCGCGATAAATCAAGGCTTACTGCATGTTCTGGCGGGGTTACGTGCCCTTCCACCGAAGTGCCCGCCCCAAATGCGACCACCGGCACATAGGCCCCATGGCAGAGTGCAAGAACAGTCGCAACATCTTCCGTTGTTTCAGCAAACACAACCGCTATGGGCAGACGCGCCAGTTCCAGCGCCTCCCCGTGGCTATGCGCTTCGCACACAGAGTGATTGGTGGAAACTTTTTCCCCCAGATAGTCCTTCAATTGTGCCAAAACAGCAGAAATACGCGCCGCTGCATGGGGAACAAAAGAAACATTCGGCATTTTCTCTTCCCCAACCTTCACTTAACCTTATACGGTTCTGCTATAAATATCATCAAACCGCACAATGTCATCCTCACCAAGATACGAACCTGACTGAACTTCAATCAGGGTTACAGGCATGCGGCCGGGATTTTCCAGCCTGTGCAGACTCCCCAGCGGCAGATAGATGCTCTCATTCTCACGCACAATAATCTGCTCATCCCCCCGGGTTACAAGCGCTGTGCCCTCCACAACCACCCAGTGTTCGGCCCGGTGATAATGTTTTTGCAAGGAGAGTTTCTGCCCCGGCCGGACAACAATTTTTTTAACCTGAAAGCGGTGCCCTGCCGTGAGCGCTTCGTAATACCCCCATGGCCGGTAGGTCAGACGGTGCGTGTCCGCTTCTGGCATGTTGTTATTTTTCATGCGCTGGACAAGAGTTTTAATACCCTGCGCCCGGTCCTTACTGGCAACCAGAACGGCATCCTGCGTGGCCACAATGACCAGATTATCCACCCCCATAACTGCTGCCAGCATACCATCCGTGCGCACGTAAGACTGGCTGACACCCTCCAACATCACGTTGCCGTGCGTTACGTTGCCCTGTGCGTCTTTTTGCCCCAGCTCCCACAGGGCGTCCCAGCTCCCCACGTCCGACCAGCCAAAACAGCCGGGAACAACTGCGGCTTTTTCAGTACGCTCGGCTACGGCATAATCAACCGAAATATCAGGCGATTTTGAAAAATTATCCGGGTCCAACCGTTCAAAATCCATATCTGTTTTACGGTTTTTTACAGATTCTTTAACGCAGGCATATAATTCTGGCTCATACACCTCGATCTCGGACAAAAACGTTGCTGCACGCACAACAAACATGCCCGAATTCCACAAATAGCCCCCCTGCGCCAGCAAAGCGACTGCCTTGTCTTTATCCGGTTTTTCCACAAAGTGGCTAACCCTGTACACACCGGGTATTCCCGGAATTTCCTCCCCCTGCTCAATGTAGCCATAGCCTGTTTCGGGCCGGGTGGGGGTCATACCAAAGGTAACCAGATAACCGGCTTTAGCCGCCATAACAGCCTGATCGAGTGCGGTATGGAGTTTAGGCACATCCTCAATAGCGGCATCTGCCGCCATAACCCACAACACGGCATCTGGGTTGTGTTCGGCCACCACAAATGCGGCCGCGGTAATGGCAGGAGCCGAATTGCGGCCAACGGGTTCGAGAATAATCCGGGCGTCACGTATACCCACATCACGGAGCTGTTCGGCAATAACAAAGCGATGTTCGCCATTACACACAACAACAGGATCAGCCAGCCCTTTGGACTGCCCCCGCAAGGCCGTATCCTGCAAAAGCGTGAAATTGGTCAACAAAGACCAGAACTGCTTGGGAAAACTCCCGCGTGAAACAGGCCACAACCTGCTCCCCGCACCACCAGACAGGATGACCGGCACAACGGGGGGAACTGCTCCGTGCTCCAAAGCGCCACCAGATCCCTCTTTGCAACCAACCATGCGCCTATCCCTGAATCCTTACAGCCTGCCAGACTGACTGCACTATTTTCGTAATACAAGCATACATCTGTGGCAATCACTCCACATCATATGGCCTGAACAGACTAAAGTTTGGTTATTCACAACAGACCGACAATTAGCCGCACAGTTCACCAGCTTTATTTTTCTCTGCCTATAGTGTTCTTTCAATAAGAGACTATTCAGGCATCTGCCACCAATAACTTTGTTCAGTTATTGGTTAACAAGTGTGACATCGGGCAACACTGGGGGCAGGATTTTCAATAACGGAGCAGGTATCTCCGCTTTCATCATTACGGAAAGAACATTGCGAATATTTACCGCAATGGCCCAAAAAGTTATGTTTTTGACGGAATATCGCCAGCCATGAAAACACTGCAAAAAACAGTGGTGTCCCGTACGGGATTCGAACCCGTGTTGCCGCCGTGAAAGGGCAGTGTCCTAGGCCTCTAGACGAACGGGACAAGAGGCGATGGACAGTCTCCTACTGTAAAATGTTCCCCAGCACAAGCGTAATTACTGGATATGAAAGCCAACGGGTATCCGGCCCGTTACCACGGCGGAATCCGGGGGGGTGCAATGAAGGTTTTTTACGGTTTGCAACGCCTGATCATCCAGATCGTCATAGCCTGTGCTTTTGACCAGCCTTGCCGCAATCACCTGCCCTTTGCCGTTAATGCTGACCTCGGCCACGGCCTCGCCTTCCTCATGCAAGTGTCTGGCCGATACGGGGTAGTGAGATTCGGGGGCAGAGCAGGAGAGCTGGAACCCACCTTTTTGCCCCGCTGCGGCGGCACTGGCAGGGGCTGCGGCCTGAGCGCCCGTGGCCGCCATATCTGTTTTTGCCCGGGCGGTCGCTGTAGCACCCGCTCCCGCCGTATGCGCAGCATCGGGCTGGGATTCTGCCTTCATGTGCTCCCCCTTGTCATGCTGCATGGCCGGGCCGGGCTTGACCAGCTTTTTGGGCAGGGCGGACACGGGGGGCAAATGGTCAACCTCTGGCCGCACAGAAGGTGGAAGAACCACCCCCTCGTTCTGCGTCAGGGTTTGCGCATCCATATCCGGCATATCCTTCATGGGTGGGGCTGGCTGAACCGGGGGGGGGATTGGCGTCTGGGTAGCCTGCATCTGGGCAGCGGCGGGTAATGGCGCTTTGGGGGCCTCAAACAGCATGGAAACCGCTGCGGGCTGCTGCGTGCCTGTCTGGGGGGCAATGCTCATCATCAGCCACACCGTCATAGCCAAATGCGCGGCAAGAGCCAGTGCGAATGCCAACAACCAGACAAGCCGGTTCTGCCGGGACACCCCCAACGCAAGCCCATGGTGGCGCACAATGCCTGCCAGGCGTCCTTGTGGCGCACACAGGGCCTGCGCATGGTGCGCTCCCGCTGGTTCTGGTCTGTCTGTATGCCATCTGCTCACGGTGGGCCTCCGCTCCGAATTATGGCATAGCCGTGTTTGATTTGACAGGGTGGTCCATAAAAGCGCAAACATGGCACAACTTTGGCAAAGTGCCTGTTTACACCTGATTGTTGAAAAGTTTCTGATCCGCCCTATGTCCCGTCGCAACCCCATTATTCGCGCGCTGCTTGTATGGCCGCTGGTCATGGTAACGTTGGCGGGCCTTATGGGGCTGATGGCGCTCCAGTCGCTCTCCCTGCCAGAAGAACTCCCGCGTGCAACGCTTATCCGCCTGACGGGCATAGATATTGCACCACGCACGGTGCAGCCGCACCCTGCGGGCATCCACTGTGCCGCCATGCCGGGTGGCATGCACCACATGCACTGCATGGCCAGTGCGCACAAAAACCAGCCTGCCCAGCCCACCCATCATCATGATGAGGCAAGCTGCCCGCTTTGCCCGCTACTGGCGTTTTTTGCCGCGCTACCTGCTGTTTTTCTGTTGCTACCAGCGCCAGTCCTGCGCTGGATCCGCCGTGGCAGTGTGGCTTCCGCCCCACGGGCACCCCCTATTTGCGTTCTGGGCCTCCCCCCTTCACGCGGACCACCCCTGACCCTGCTTCAGGCTTTCTGAAACCTCGCTCTCTGGCCTTATCGTGCCTGTGCGTTTGCGCATGCGCACTTTTGGCCGGGGACCCTCTCAGTATGCTTTGAACAGGGTTTTTCTGTTTATGTCCTACCCATTTTTTGCCCGCAGCCAGCGTAACTGGCTGTGGCTTGCGGTTGTCTGCGCGCTGCCTTGCGCCACCAACTCCGGCTTTGCCGCAACTGTTGTGACCCTCCCCCGTGTGGATATTTCCACCGCGCAGGAAGATGCCTCCATAGCGGACAGTCTTTTAAGCGGCTCCGTAGTCGATAAAAGCTCGGCCCGTATGTCCCGCTTATCCAGCCCCGATGCGTCATCGCTGTTTCGGAACCAGCCGGGTTTTAGCAGCTATGGCGGGGGGCGGCTGGCCAACCTGCCCGTGCTCAACGGCATGGCGGATGACCGTGTGGCAACCGTGGTGGATGGCGTGCGCATCAACCCCGCATGCCCCAACCACATGAACCCCGCCCTGTCCTATATCGACCCGGACAGTGTGGAAACCGCAACCGCCATTGCGGGCCTGACATCGGTCAGCAACGGGGGCGACAGCCTAGGCGGCACCATTGATGTGGAACGCGCGGACCCGCGCTTTGCCCGCCACGGCAAAATCCTGTTTACCGGGCGCGCCCGTGGCACCTACCGCAGCAATGGCGGCGGATACTCAGCCGCAGGGAGCATGACCGTAGCGAACGATACGTTCAGCCTGCGCTACAATGCCTCCTACGACCAGTCGGAGGATTACAGCGGGGGGGGCGGCATAGGTAAGGTCGGTTCAACCGAATACCTGCGCTACACGCACGACGTAACCTTTGGCGTGCACAAAAAAAACCACCTTCTGGTGCTGACCTTTGGCCAGCAGGATGCCCCGCGTGAAGGGTTTGCCAACCAGTATATGGACATGACCAACAACCGCTCCACCTATGTAAACGGCAAATACGTAGGGGATTTTGACTGGGGCACGCTGGAAGCACGCGGCCACTGGCAGCGCGTAACCCACGCCATGAACATGCTGGACGACAAAGGCGGACACACCGCCACCAAAGGCATGCCCATGAACGACGACCAACGCTCGGTCGGGTATTCCATTAAAGCCACCATTCCGCTCGGTCGGCAGCATATGCTGCGCCTTGGCAGCTCCTTTGACCATGAAGGACTGAAGGACTGGTGGCCGCCCCTGAGCGGTGGCGGGATGATGGGCATGATGGGGCCAAACACCTACAACAACATCAATAACGGCCACCGCGACCGGCTAGGCCATTTTGCGGAATGGGAAGCCCAGTGGACACCCCGCGTATCCACCCTGCTGGGCCTGCGCAACGATCTGGTCATGATGAACACGGGCGATGTGGCACCCTACAACATGATGAACGCCGCCAACGTTAATGCCGCCAACGCCTTTAACGCCAGCAAACACGGGCGTTCGGACATAAACTTTGACGTAACCGCCTTAACCCGGTGGAAAACCACAGACAGCCTGACCATAGAGGCAGGATACGCCCGCAAGTCCCGCGCACCCAACCTGTACGAGCGCTATTCGTGGGGCAGGAGCCAAATGGCTTCAACCATGATCGGCTGGTTTGGAGATGGTAACGGCTATGTAGGCAACACAAACCTGAAATCCGAGGTCGGGAACACCGCCAGCGTAACATTTGACTGGCATGACCCCACCCTTGCACAGCGATGGGGGCTTAAGGTGCAGCCCTATTACACCTATGTGCATAACTACATTAACGTACGCCGCCTGAGCAGCTTTACGTCTCAGGTCTCGCTACTCCAGTTCGTCAACCATAATGCCCAGATGTATGGCATCAACACATCGGGGCATTATACGGTGTGGAACACCAGCCGTTATGGAAAAGGCGAACTGACCGGCGTGCTCAACTGGGTACGCGGGCAGGACAAGACCTCCCACACGGGCCTTTACCAGCAGATGCCCCTGAACGGCACGCTGGGCCTGAACGAAACCGTGGGACCATGGACAGGCCGGGTGGAAATGAACTTTGTAAAAGCCAAGGACACGGTGGACTGGATACGCCACGAACCCCGCACCCCCGGCTATGCCCTGCTCAACCTGAACGGTAGCTACAACTGGAAAATGATGACCCTGACAGCAGGGATCGATAACGTGCTGAACCAGCCCTACTACATGCCCCTTGGTGGCATTTTAACGCATGATCTAGGCAATTCCGGCTCCGGCTCGCGAATGCCCATGCCGGGTTTGGGGCGGTCCTTTAACGTAAGTCTTGCCGCCACGTTCTGAACCTGTTGGCAATCGTCAGAGACAAAAATACCGTGCGCTGCAACAACGCACGGTATTTTTCAAAGCCTTTTAAGGCCCAGAGCTGTTTTAGTAAGTTGAAGCTCTGTGCAGGCAGGAAACCAGCTTGATAATGGTATGCGCCCGCAAAGCAGCAGGGCCACCCTCCGTGCCATAACCAGAATCCTTCATCCCGCCAAACGGCACTTCGGGCACACCAATACCGTGGTGGTTAATGGCAACCATCCCGGCTTCAAGCTTTTCACCCAGCAGGCGCTGGGTACGTTCGCAGCGTGTGTAAACATACGCAGCCAGCCCGTAAGGCAGACGATTGGCCTCCTTAATGGCATCAGCCATATCGGTAAACTCATCCATAATGGCGATCGGGCCAAACGGTTCTTCCTGCATCACCCGCATGTCCAGCGTGGGCTTGAGCACCAGCGTGGGGGGGAAGAAAAAGCCTTTGTTGGGCAAAGCAGTCTCGGGCTGCCACAGCTCAGCACCCTTGGCGCGGGCATCGTCCACCAGTTCGGTCAGGGCCTTTACGCGGCGCTCGTTAATGAGCGGCCCCATGGTCACCCCTTCGTCCAGCCCACGGCCAATTTTGAGCGCGCTCATCTGGGCCTTGAACTTTTCAATAAAGGCGGCGGCAATGTCTTTGTGCAACAAAAAGCGCGTGGGGGCTATACACACCTGCCCGGCATTGCGGAACTTGGCAGCGGCCACACGTTCGGCCGCCTGATCCAGATCCGCATCACGGCACACAATAACCGGGCCGTGGCCACCCAGTTCCATGGTCACCGGCTTCATCTGCCCACCAGCCAGCGCCGCCAGATGCTTGCCCACGGGGGTGGACCCGGTGAAGGAAATTTTACGCACAACAGGATGCGCAATCAGATACTCCGAAATTTCCGCCGGAGTGCCATAAACAAGCGAAACCGCGCCAGCGGGAATGCCCGCATCGCAAAAACAGCGAATCAGCTCGGCAGGGGAGGCCGGGGTATCTTCCGGGGCTTTAACAATCACACCACACCCTGCACCAAGAGCAGCCCCAAGTTTGCGGGCGATCTGGTTAATGGGGAAGTTCCATGGCGTAAAAGCCGCCACCACACCAATGGGGCGGTGCAGCACGCGCTGTTCAACATTGGCCACGCGCGCAGGCACCAGCTCATCATTCAGGCGGCGGCCTTCTTCACCAAAATATTCAATAACTCCGGCTGCTGCGTTAATTTCAACCACAGCCTGCGCTAACGGCTTGCCCTGTTCGCGGCTCATGATCCGGCCAATGCTATCGGCCCGCTCCCGCAGCAGTTCGGCTGCCTTGCGCATGATTGCATAGCGGTCCCATGCGCTCAGGTTGCGCCATGCTTCATACCCCACAGCAGCACCGGCCACTGTTTTGTCCAGATCGGCAACAGAGGCATGAGCCACCTTGCCAATGGTTTCACCGCTGGCGGGGTCCAGAATGGGGAGTGTACGGCCATCGGCCGCGTCCTGCCATTGGCCCGCGATCAGAAGCTGGGTGTTGATTGGTGTTTCCGA
Source organism: Acetobacter zythi (assembly GCF_963921165.1). NCBI lineage: Bacteria > Pseudomonadati > Pseudomonadota > Alphaproteobacteria > Acetobacterales > Acetobacteraceae > Acetobacter > Acetobacter zythi. Next base: position 297,172 of record NZ_CAWUEO010000023.1, on the reverse strand, counting down.
CATATGCATCTCTCAACCAAAATGAACGGGCTACAGGCGGCCCTGATCTGCCTACACAAGCGTCAGCCACTCACCATCTTACGGCACAGTACGCAAGAGGTTTGTCATTTTTTACGCACCACGGCGACCAGGCCAGAAAATGGACATGCCTGCATTATGGCAAACCACATACAACAGCCCCAAGGCAGCATCCCACCCTAACGCTGGCGGGCCCACCAGAGCAGCCATAAAGAGCTAAAAGATATTGTGCCGTTTGCAATATGTATGGCAGTTTTTCCACACGTGAATGCACGGACCAATAATACAAGGGGAGTATATGCGTGAAGACCAAATTGTACATTATTTATAACCCGACTGCGGGCCAAAGAAAAAAAAAGCAGCTCGGTCTTGTTTTGCATTCCCTTAAAAATTTAAATGTTTTTCCCGTCTTACTAAAAACCGAACATGCCGGACACGCCACAACGCTTGCGCACTCGGTAGCCAACCAAAAAGGGGTTACTATTGTGGCCGCAGGAGGGGACGGTACAGTAGCTGAGGTGGCAGCGGGCCTGATTGGAACCGACGCACGTTTGGGTATTATTCCAATAGGAACGGCAAATGTTTTGGCTCATGAATTTTCCATACCGAGCGAGCCAGATGCCATTGCAAAAATTCTGACAGGGTCAGATGCGCGCGTGCTCTGGCCCGGAATAGTGGACACTCAATCTGGCAAACGTAATCTATTTGTACAAATGGTGAGTGTCGGATTTGACGCTCAGGTTGTTGATACTATCAACCTTGCCCTCAAAAAAATTATTGGTCGCTACGCTTATGTTGTTCAGGCTTTGCGGGAGTTAGTCCGTTACAAATTTTCTCCCCTGCATGTGGAGGTAGACGGAAAAACATACAAAGCAACGGGAGCAATCATCAGTAAAGGTCGGTTTTATGGTGGGAAATATGTCATTTCTGAAAATGCAAATGCCGAAGAACCCAGTTTTATCGTAACTATATTACAAAAAAAAGGAATTATCTTCATATTGAAAATATGCATAGCATTGTCGAAAAATAGATTAAACAAGCTGTCTGGAGTGATTTGCACAAAAGCAGAAAACGTTCGTATTTTTAATCCAGATAACCTGCCAATCCAAGCAGATGGAGACATTATTTGTAAAAAATCAATAATAATACACAACTCAAATCAGAAAATATTTTTAGCAGCCCCCTCCAAACAAATTTAAATTTCCCGATATTATTTTTCACATGCCACCACAGTACATTTTATTGCATACCTGATATTATTTTTATACCCTTGTGTGTTAAATTAAATTAATGCTACACATGCACCTCTTTTATTATGAGATATATTAGGCGTTTAATGTTGAATCTATTTAAAAACAAACGGTTTATCATAATTCTGATTATTGGTTTATCCTACTCAATTATGGAATTTTATATTGCTAACCACGCAAATGGAAGACACCGTGCATTATTTACATTAGAAATGAGTGTTATCCCACTTATTTTATTCAACTTGGGACGGGCATTTAGTGCGGTATTCAATACAATTTTTGTGCTTTCATTGGTATTCTGCTGGTATATTGTATACTCCTGTCAATATATAACAGACACCAATCTGGACGCCATTGTAGGCACCAACCCACACGAAGCTCTTTCGATGCTAGAAACCGTACCATGGTTTTTTTACATCGTAGCAGCAATGTTAGTAATTGCTGTTGCTTCAGTCTCCTGGTTTTTGGGGAAATATAACTACCGCGCAATGCTAATCGGGCTGATCCCCTTTGTTGCCTCTCTTAGCTATGCCGGATGGAAGGTCTATAAGGTATGGCCGCACTATAAGCTGTCGTGGGATGAACCTGCCACAATCGGCTTTTTTGCAACACAAATTCGTCAACAGGCTCCAGGCATCATTGGTATGGATACCTATATGGGTCTTATTTATTTTATTAATACATACACGAATACACAATTCCCTGTGATTCCTCATGCAAAGACAGACCCATCCGTTATCAAAAAACATACAGGAAGAGTCCACAATATTATTTTTATTATGGGTGAGTCTTCTTTTGCTCCACGCTACAGCGTGTATGGTTATAACAAGCAAAAAACAACACCATATTTATTGGAATCACAAGAGAAAAACCAGATTTGCGTTATAGAAAAAGCACATTCTAACGCCAATACAACGCATTATTCAGTTCCGATGACTTTTTCATTCCAGACGCCAGACAATAGCAGTAATTTGCTTAGTGAAAAAAACATTATCGAAATGGCCCGAGATAACGGTTACAAAACGTTCTGGATCGCATCTCAGGATGGTTCAGGCGCCTATAGTCGGCCATTTGGCTATATATCGGAGTATAGTAATTACGTCACAAGACAAGACTATAATAACAAATATAATGGCGTAAACTGGAAAGACGAATCTATTCTTCCAGTTCTAAAAGAAAAATTTACAGATGCCGCTCCATACAAAATGTATGTTCTCCATATAGAGGGGAGCCATATGAGCTATGATGATAAATATACCAAAGAAGATACCCAGAGCCTTCCAAACGCAGAAAAATATGACCTAAGCATTCATCATACAGATCGTCTTATACAAAAAATTATGTCCATGGCATCGGATACTCTGGGGGAATACACTCTGATATATACATCAGACCATGGTGAAGTTGTTAACAAAGGACACGGACTTCAGTTTGGCGGACTGGATCAATATAATATACCCATGATAATACATGATGGTAATGGGAATGGATACTACTGCCACATGGCTGAGTCTCTACGTAATGATAATGGATATTATACTTCCATCATGAATAAATATCTTCTTCTGGATATGCTGGGGTATGATACCAACCCTCAATTTATACAAAAATCAAAAAGTATTGATACTGTTTTGCATTCAGATTCTAAAATGTATAACTATAATAACATTCCAACTCAAAATAAATGATCATACACCGCCGTGAAAATACCTATGGAAATAACGACTATCTGCAAAACATAATTCTACCCAAATGTGCATAGAGACAATCCAAAGTATTTTTCCGTTTGAGATTTATCTTTTAAATTTTTGAATTTATAAAAGATTTCTGTTCACCAAATTCAACGATTTTTTAGGTTCATTAGAATGTTTGGTATTTACCGTTTAATTCTCGCATTAATGGTGGAGCTCAGCCATACAGGACATTATGGTCCTATTGGACACCTGGCAATAATCGGATTTTTTGTACTAAGCGGGTTTTTGATGACCTTGCTCATGCACACAACCTATCGGGGACATATTGGGGATTTTGCATTAAATCGCTTTTTGCGGCTCTATCCGACCTATTGGGTCTGTATGATCATCTCGGCCCTTCTGTATATATGGACGCCATCAAAAAGTATTTATTATGGGTTCCCCACCATACCTCATTTAATTTTGAATATATTGTACCTTAACTACAACTTGAACTTTCCATCACTCCTGGAAGTCTCCTGGGCTGTTACAAATGAAATAATTATGTACGTCCTGATTGCGTTGGGAATATCCAAAACACTGGGCCGAACAGCACTTTGGCTTTTAATAAGCTTTGTTTATTATGAAAGTGTATCAGAGTTTGCTCCGGGTAATGAATGGTCTTACTTCATGCCCACGGCGGCATCATTCCCATTTGCCATAGGGGCAATGGTGTATCATCTTTATAACTATATACCGCAACAGTTTTACAAAAAATATCTGCTTTTCTCTTTTGCTGGCTGTGTTGCCTCCATTTATATTATCTGCTCCCTGCATTTCAACTCGAGTGCAAATGCAATATTTTTATGCTCGTCTGCTGTTTTTGTAATGGGTTTATTCCAAATCCGTCCATCCGCCACGCTCAAGAAATGGGATAACAAACTAGGGAGTTTAAGTTACCCCCTGTATTTAATTCATTTACCAATAGCCTCAGTCATTTTTAATAAAATACATCATAGTGGCCCCAAGGCTATTGACCTTGTTATCATGATTTTATCTCTTCTTATGAGTTGGGGAATTGTGGCGGTCGTTGATAAACCTGTTAACCGCCTGCGCGATATGATCCGGCGACAGGCTCAAACGCCCCCAAAGCTTAACACATGAACATCGGTGCGCCGGTTTGGGTCTTCTTCCTTTCCTATGAACCTTATGGAAAGGGAGCATGCCCCTTCGGGACATCTTAAAAACGATCGTTCAAACCCAAACCTGTATTGTGCTAAAGGCGCGCCTTAACTCTCCCGATCAAACGGTTCGTTCTTGAGCACCATTGGCAGGCCAGCCGCCACAAAAACCACCTTGCCCACATGGGCAGCCAAACGCTGGTGCAGACGACCTGCCTCGTCCCTGAATCGCCGCCCAAGCGGGCTTTGGGGCACAATCCCCAATCCAACCTCGTTCCCTACCATTACGGTCGGGGCGTGGCGCGTATGCAGGCTGGCAAGCAGGTTCCGGGTCGGGCCTTCCACATCCTGTCCGTCCAGCAAAAGGTTGGTCAGCCATAAGGTCAGGCAATCTAACAGCACGGGTGTATTGGAGTGTTGCTGAAGCACCTCCGCCACATTCAAAGGCTCTTCCACCGTCTGCCAACCTGCCTTCCCCCGTTCACGCTTATGCTGGGCAATGCGTTCGCGCATTTCATCATCAAAAGCGCGGCCTGTGGCCAGATAAACCCATGGGCCGGGTAGGGCTGTTATGGCCTGTTCCGCAAAGCGGCTTTTGCCCGACCTTGCGCCACCCAGCACAAGCAGGCTACCTGCCACACCACCATGCCCGTGGTTGAGGCGTATGTTGCTCATGCGGTCATCCAACCCTGTTTCCATTTGCGTGAACCTCCATAACAGCACACAATTACCACCATGCCTTCTTCTTCCTCCCCCGCCCTGCCCTGCATGCCCTCATCCCTGCCTGCGCTCCGTGCTTTGTGCTCGGACCTCCCCCCTGCCAATACGCAGGTACAGCACAGCATTGCGCAAAGGGAGGCCGAGCTGACCAAACCGCCGGGCAGCCTTGGCCAACTGGAGGAGATGACACGCTGGCTAGGCGGATGGCAACACCGCGCAGCCCCCCGGCTGGAGCATGTGCAGGTGCTCATTTTTGCTGGCAATCATGGCGTTATGGCGCATCGTGTTTCGCCATGGCCTGTGGAGGTCACGGCTCAGATGGTGCACAATTTTGAACATGGCGGCGCCGCCATTAACCAGATTGCCCGCGTAGCCCAAGCTGAACTGGCTGTTATTCCTGTAAACAACCTGGCCCCCACAGCGGATTTTTCCACAGCCCCAGCCATGAGCGAGCAGGATTTTCTGGCTGCCGTGCACGTCGGCTTTAATGCTGTACCCCGGACATGCGACCTGCTTTGCCTGGGCGAGATGGGCATAGGCAACACCACCACGGCATCCGCCCTCTGTGCTGCTCTGACCGGCCAGAGCGGCACAGACTGGGCTGGGCAGGGCACAGGGCTGGATACGGCAGGTACGGCGCACAAAGCCGAGGTTATAGAGACAGCACTGGCCTACCATGCTGCCCATATGGATAATCCACTGGAAGTGGCCCGGCGGCTAGGTGGGTACGAACTGGCGGCAACACTGGGGGCCACCCTTGCCGCCCGGCTGATGCATATTCCCGTCATACTGGACGGTTTTGTCTGCACCGCAGCCGCAGCCCCTTTAGCACACCTGCACCCCAACGCGCTGGACCATACGGCACTCTCCCACTGCCCAACGGAATCTGGCCACACGGCCCGTCTAGCGCAACACCTGCGTATGCGGCCAATCCTGAGCGGTCTGGGCCTGCGCCTTGGCGAAGGTTCGGGGGCGGCTCTGGCTATTCCCATCCTGCGTGCAGCCGTTGCCTGCCACACAGGTATGGCCACATTTGCCCAAGCCGCCGTTTCTGAAAAAGCATGACACTACCGCCGCCCGAATGTTTGTTAAACCGCCGCAGGCTGGACCTTGCCTGTGGCCTTAGCCTGCTCACACGCCTGCCCGTGGGCTGGCTGGCCCCGGCAACATGCACGACCGGCACAAACCCATGGCCAATGGCCAGATCCATCTGGTGCTGGCCAATAATCGCAGCCCTGATAGGGGGGATGACAGGCATTGTGCTGGCGGTCCTCCGTACAGCGCATGTTCCCGCCCTTGCCGCTGCTGGACTGGCTCTTGCCTGCCAGACCCTACTCACCGGTGGTTTGCATGAGGACGGGCTGGCAGACATGGCTGATGGCTATGGTGGCGCCACACCAGAGCGTAGACTGGCCATTATGCGCGACAGCCATGTAGGCAGTTACGGTGTTATGGCACTGGGCCTTAGCCTGCTTATCCGCACGGCGGCACTGGCGGCACTGGCGGCACTTCCGGTCTGGGCGGGCATTGGAGCCTGCGCCATAACGGCCTGCCTTGCCAGAATGGCCATGCTGCTGGTGCCGGTTCTTACGCCCCCGGCCCGAACGGAGGGGCTGGCCAGCATGCTGTACCCCCTCCCCCAATATTCCGTAATCGGTGCGGCATTTGGGGCAACAGGTCTTCTGGCGGGCCTGACCATGGGGTGTCTGGGCGCTGGTCTGCCCGCATGGGTTTACCTTGCGCACATATGTGCGCCTGTTGGCATAGCCTGCGCCACGGCGGTGCTGGTTGCTACCTACGCCAGACGCCTGCTTGGTGGCTTTACGGGGGATGTTCTGGGCTGTTGTGCCGTTCTGGCGGAGTGCCTGCTCCTGAGCTTTTACGCAGCTCTGACCTGAGTTCTGGCAACAAAGCCCTGTCAGAACAAACCTGCTGGGTGCCACTCCGTTAAAAGAGTGGCACCCAGCCTGTTATCTTCAGGCTTTGGGCGCTTCTTCTTCGTCTTCTTCGTCCCAGTCTTCATCATCCGCTTCAAAGACCAGTTCTACGGTAATGGTTGCATCATCACCTGTCTGCAGGGCTTTGGCGTCTGCTTCGGCTTCTTCTACCTTTTCGTAGAGCTTGCCTTCGTTGGGGTCTTCCTGCCACTCGTTCCGTGGTTCCCAGAACGACAGTTCGCCCTCCGCGTCTTCACGCTGGATGAGGTAGCCTACGATAACTTCGTCTTGGTCTTGCATGGCGTTATCCTTTTCTGCCTGTTTCCTTCTATGAACCATGCCGCAAAAAAGGGAAGAGGAAAGCGTGACAAACAGTTTGATGAAAATATGACAAGGCGGGAATACCCGAACACAGCGCTCAAAAATCTGCCGTTGTTATGCCCACCGCCCCAGTTATGCGCTATGGTGGAGCGTCTGCCATGCCTTGAGCGCACATTCCAGCCGGTTCCACGCGCTTTCATTGGCGGGCAGTCCAATACGCAGGCAATGGGGCCAGTCTGCAAAACGGCGGGTCACAATGCCATAGCGGCATAAATGCGCCCACAAACCATAAGCCTGAGCCAGATCAACCAGCGTAAACAAAGTGGAATGCCCCCGGCAAGCAAGCCCTGCCTTGCCCAGCATGCCCGTTAACCGGTCATGGGCCATATGGGCTTTTTGCGCTGCCTGCCGCAGCCATTGCTTATCAGCCAATGCCTGCCCGCCTGCGGCAAGGGCCACGGCCCCAACCGGCCATGCCCCCAGCAACGCACGCGCCTTTTGCGCAAGTTCGGGGGCGGCCAGCAAAAACCCCAGACGCACGCCGGGCAGACCATAGGTTTTGCCAAACGACCGCAACACAACAAGCCCCTGATGCGGCAGTAAGGACGCCATGCTCTGGCTGGAAAAATCCCCAAATGCCTCATCCACCACAAGCCAGCTCCCGGCCTGCGCGCAACGCTCGGCCACGGCGGCAAGGGTCCGGGTGTCCAGCAGCCGACCATCGGGGTTATTGGGGTTGCAGATCACGCACACCGTTCCGGCCTGCTGCGCGGCATGACTGATCTGCTGCACAGATTCAACTTCCACACAAGGCACACCATTATGCTTCCAGGCCAGTTTGTGCCCGGCATAGGTTGGCCCCAGCACACAGGCCTGCCGTGCTGGCAGCACCCTTGGTAACAGGGCGATAAGGCTCTGGCTCCCTGCCCCGGTCACCACCATGTCGGGCGTTAGCACGCCATACGCATGGGCGGCAATCTGTTGCAGGGCCTGCTCCTCTCCCTCCTCGGGCAGGTGGTGCAGCACACTTGGGTCTGGCCAGACCAGCGGATACGCAAACGGGCTGATCCCGGTGGACAGGTCCACAAAAGGTTCCGGCGCACCTGCAAAATACCGCATAACTGCCTGAACCTGCCCACCATGGCTGGGTAATGGCACGTCTGCCCCCCCGGTTATGGAGGACAAACCGTTAGGTGGCAGGGCGTTGTGCATGGTAGCGTCCGTGACCTTTTGTGTCAGCCTAGTGTTCATATCCGCCTCCCATGCTGTTCTTTTCCCTCTCCACCACCCTGCCTGTTGCAGCCCTTGCTGCTGGCATGGAAGCCCTGTGGGGCTACCCTGCCCCCCTGCTGAACCTGATCGGCCACCCCGTGATGTGGATTGGCGCGGTCATAGACAGGCTTGAACACGCCCTGAACAGGATGGACACACCAGAACGCACAAGGCGGCTGCTTGGCTTTGTGGCGCTGGCGCTGATCATTGCCATACCCGTTACACTAACATCCGGCCTGCTTGGGGTGGGTTATACTCTTTTGCCCGCCCCTGTCATGCTGCTTGTGCAGGCGGCGCTGGCCAGCACTCTTGTGGCGCAACGCTCGTTATGGGTGCATGTGCGCGCAGTTGGCACTGCCCTGCGCCACAACGGCCTGCCCGGCGGACGCAAAGCCGTAAGCATGATTGTCGGGCGGGATACCTCGGCACTGGATGAAGCAGGCATTGTGCGCGCCGCACTGGAAAGTCTGGCCGAAAACTTTTCCGATGGCATTGTGGCGCCATTGTTCTGGACAGCCCTGTTTGGCCTGCCGGGCGCTGTTTTTTACAAATGTGTCAACACGGCAGACAGCATGATCGGGCACCTTAGCCCCCGTTACAAAGCCTTTGGCATGGCTTCCGCCAGACTGGATGACCTGATCAACCTGCCCGCCTCCCGCCTTGCGGCCCTGTGCCTGATGCTGGCCGCCCCAAGGCAGCAATGGCCTCATATCTGGCATACCATAAAGCGCGATGCCCCACGCCACCGCTCCCCCAATGCAGGCTGGCCCGAAGCCGCCATGGCGGCTGCCCTGAACACCCTGCTCGCAGGCCCACGCTCCTATGGTGGCAAACTCACCAAGGACCCGTGGATTGGCAGCGGTACATCTGGCGCAACCGTGGCTGATCTGGACCGGGGCCTGCGCCTTTACCGGCGCGCCTGTGGCCTGCTGATTGCCAGCTTGCTGTGCGCAGCACTTGGCGGCATGATAGGGGGATGAACGCACCCTCCTTCTCCCCCGCTTTTTTGGCACAACTTGAGCAGCTTTTTACGTGGCGGAGGGACGTGCGCCATTTTCGGACAGACCCTCTGCCCGAACACACCTTGCAACATCTGCTGGAAACCGCTTGTCTGGCCCCTTCCGTTGGGCTGAGCGAGCCGTGGCGGTTTGTAAAAGTGGACAGCCCTGCCCGCCGCCATGCAATCCGGGAGAACTTTGCCCAAAGCAATGCGCGCGAACTGGCCGGACGCGGCGGGGATGATGCACAGCGTTACGCATCGCTCAAACTAGCCGGGCTGGACGATGCCCCCCACCACATTGCTGTTTTTTGCGAAACCAACCCCACGCAGGGCCGCGGTCTGGGCCGCGGCACCATGCCCCAGACCACAACATGGTCTGCCGTTATGGCCATTCACACATTCTGGCTGGCAGCAACCGCCCAAGGCATTGGTGTTGGCTGGGTGTCCATTCTGGACCCCAAAGAAGCCAACCGGGTTCTGGGTATTCATCCCGAATGGCAGTTTCTGGCGTATCTGTGCGTTGGTTATCCGCAGGAGCCTGCCAGCTCGCCCGAACTGGAGCGCCGTGGCTGGGAACAGCGCAACCCCGCGCGCCGCAAATGGATTGCCCGCTAACACAGCATGTTGTGGGGGCATGCGCCCCCTTTGCCATTACGGGGCATAAACCGGCAAGCTGGCCAGCGCCAGAAGAGCATCCACATCCATGTGGTGTTCCAGATGCTCGGCCAGATGGTCTAATGCGGCCTCCACCGTGCCGTCATGGGTATCGGGCAGGTCGCATCCAGCCTGTGCCCACTGACCTGTTGGTGAGAACGCAGCCCCCCCCGCGCGCTCCAGCAATGCAAGCCGCGCCGCACGATGTGCAAAAACACCATGCAGGTACGTGCCCCAGACTCGACCGTTCGCCGACACGCCCCCTTCCGCCTGTCCATTCAGCCACAGGAGTGGCGCAAGCCCCTCTGCCCTGTCCGTCTGGCCCAGATGCATTTCATACCCTGCAACGGACTGACCACCATGGGCCAGAAAACCCGTGCCATATTCCAGTCTTTTATGATCACCCAAAATTGTATGGATGGGCAAAAGCCCAAGCCCCAGCGCGGTACTCGGAGCACCCTCCGTGCCCTGCGGGTCGGCAATGCTATGGCCCAGCACCTGGTAACCACCGCAAATCCCCATAACCGCCCCACCTTTTTGTGCATGGTGCACAATCTGCCCCGCCCACCCGCGTGCGCGCAAACAGGCCAGATCGGCCAGTGTGGCCTTGGAACCGGGGAGTAGAATAACATCGGCTTCGGGCAGGGTTTCCCCTTCCAGAACAGGAATAACCTCCACCCCCGGCTCTGCACAAAGCGGGTCCAGATCATCAAAATTGGCAATCATGGGCAATACGGGCACAACCACGCGCAAACGGGGCGTGGCACCACCACCACTCCGCAGGCGCCTTGCACGCAGGGTGTCCATCAGATCGGCCGCGTCCTCGGCTGGCAGGTCATGCACATCTGGCAGATGCGGCACCAGCCCCAGCGCCTGCCAGCCGGTTTTTTGGGCTACAAACTGCATACCATCAGCAAACAGGGTTGGGTCTCCGCGCATACGGTTGACCACAAAACCCTTGATCCGCTCGGCATCTTCGGGTTGCAAAACAACCTGTGTGCCCACAAGGCTGGCAATCACGCCGCCCCGATCAATATCCCCCACCAGCACAACCGGCGCCTGCACGGCACGGGCAAACCCCATATTGGCAATATCGTGCCGCCGTAAATTAATTTCCGATGCGGAACCCGCACCTTCGACCAGAACAATATCCGCCCGTGCCGCCAGATTTTTGAAACTTTGCAAAACCTGCGGCATAAGCTGCTCTTTGCGGGTCTGGTAGTGACGGGCCTCCACCGTATCCACACGTTGGCCACACACGACAAGCTGAGAGCCTGTTTCGCCCTGCGGTTTAAGCAGCACCGGGTTCATATCCGCCATGGGGGGCACACCACAGGCCCGCGCCTGCAGGGCCTGTGCGCGCCCGATCTCCCCACCATCCAGCGTTACAGCCGCATTATTGGACATATTCTGCGGTTTGAAAGGCAATACCCGCAAGCCCCGCCGCGTAAGCGCGCGCGCAAGCCCCGCCACCAGTGTGGACTTGCCAACACTAGAGCCTGTGCCCTGCACCATAAGAACACGGGCACTCAAAACTCCACCCCCTCCTGCGCCTTGATCCCGGCTTTGAAGTGGTGTTTGACCAATGTCATTTCTGTCACCAGATCAGCCGCATCCAGCATGGGCTGTTTGGCGTTGCGGCCTGTTACCATAACGTGCTGCCCCTCTGGCCGGGCAGTTATATCGGCCAGAACCTGCGTGATATTCAGGTAATCATACCGCAAGGCCACATTCAGTTCATCTAGCACCACAAGGTCCACATCCGGGCGTGCAAGGGCTTGGCGTGCCACGGCCCATGCACGTTCGCACGCAGCCACATCCCGCGCGCGGTCCTGTGTCTCCCACGTAAAACCTTCGCCCATACTGTGCCATTCCACCAGATCGCCAAAACGTTCCAGCGCACGGCGCTCACCCGTATGCCAAGCCCCTTTAATAAACTGCACCACCACCACACGCCGGTCATAGCCCAGCATACGCAGCGCCAGCCCAAAGGCTGCCGTGGACTTACCCTTGCCCGGACCTGTGTTGACCAGCAGCAGACCTTTTTCCACCGTTTTGCCCGCAACTTCCTGATCCTGCACAGCCTTGCGTTTGCGCATTTTCTCTTTATGGCGTTCGGCGTCATGCTCTGGCGTATTATGCTGCTCTGCGGTCATGGTATCCGGTATTCTTTGTTTGCAATCACTATCTGTACGGTCTGCCTAACCCACACCCATGGGGGCCATGGCGGAGCGGGCAGCCTTTTGCTCGACCATAAACAGCCGCGCAAAACCCTGTGGCATGGAGGGGGCAAGCAGTTCTGGCCGCTCCCCTGCTGCCAGAGCACTCAGAATACGCAGCGGCCCCCCGTGCGAGAGCACACAGGCGGCCTCCCCCTTATGGTGCATATCCTGCCAGAAATCGGTTGCGCGTTGGCACAGGGCCAAGCCACTTTCCCCCCCCGGTGGGGCAAAGCCGGATGGGTCACGCGCCCATGCATCCAGTTGCCTGCGTTCAATATCCTGCCAACGCAGCCCTTCCCACCGCCCAAAATCCAGTTCGGCAAGGCGTGGGTCCACGCGCAGTTCCATACCACTGGCCTGCGCCAGACGTTGGGCCATTTCCCGGCACCGTTGGGCTGGAGAACTGTACAGCACGCGGCAGACAACCCCTTTGGCCAGAACGGAAAGCCCAGACACAATTTTCTCCCACCCCGGACGTAACGCCACGTCCTGCCTGCCGTAGCAGACCCCCTCGGGCAGCAGCACGGGAGCATGCCTTACCAGCAATACCGGAAAAGACTGCATGGCCTGTCTCCTCTTTTCATCTCTGTCCGCTGCGCAATCCTGCCAGACAGGCAAAACAAACCCTATACATCCTTACCCCGACCACCTTGCCTGCAAGCCAGACGCTCCACCACCCCCTTATTGCGCGAGCAAGACATGGTGATCGCCCCCTACCCCGGCACACACGCCAGAACATGGAAAAAAGAGCCGGAAACAAATCCGCGCTGGCCACCGCAAACGCCCAGTTCCTCCCCTATGCCAGAGCACAGGCTGGCCAAGGGTGCATCCTGCCCGCCATCCAGCACCGTTGCGTAATGGAACTCATGCCCACGCAAACGCGCCCCGCGCTGGCCCAGAACACCATCCCTTAAAAGGGTGGCCTCCCGGTAGCCCAGATTCAACCTGCGCCTTGCAAAAGACGTGGAGTGGCCAAGCAAACCTGCCATGCCATGCCGCACGCCCTGTGCATCTTCCAGCCCCTGCCCCAGCACCATAAAGCCCCCACATTCGCCGTGCACTGGCCGCGTCTGGGCAAATTGCGCCAACCCAGCCCGAAAACTGGCGGCATCGGCCAATGTTTGCGCATGGAGTTCAGGGTAACCGCCGGGTAGCCAGCAGGCCGTGCAGGAGGGGTCTGGCGCTTCATCCGCCAAGGGGGAGAACGGCACCAGCTCGGCGCCAGCTTGCCGCCAGAACAACGCCAGATGCCCATACAGGAAGGAAAAAGCCGCATCGTCCGCAACAGCAATCCGCTGCCCCGGCGGGGGCACCAGCCCTGTGGGCATGGGGGGAGGCTGCCGCGCACAAACAGGCCGGGCAGAGGCCAGAATACCGTCCAGATCCAGTTCCCGTTCGGCTTTGTCCGCCAGATCGGCCAGCCAGCCTGTAAGATTGCCATGCTCACGCGCCTGTACAAGCCCCAAATGCCGCTCGGGCAGGGTTTGCCCGGTCTGCCGCAGGAGTGCGCCATACACAGGTAACTGCGCCGCCTGCATGGCCTCGCGCCCCAAACGCTCATGCCGGGGGGAGGCTACACGGTTGAGCACAACACCACTGACCTGCACATGGGGCGACCATTGCGCAAACCCCTTGGCAACCGGCCCCACGGACTGCCCCTGCCCTGACATATCGAGCACAAGCAGAACCGGAATATCAAAAAACGCGGCAATATCGGACGGAGCGCCCCGCTGCCCATCGGGCAGGGAAAGGCCATCAAACAGCCCCATGGCCGATTCCACGACCAGAATATCCACATCCTCGCACGCGGCATGCATGATGCTGCGCAACAGGCCATCAGGCATGCACCAGCTATCCAGATTTAAGCCGGGACGGCCGGTAATGGCCGCATGAAAAGCCGGGTCTATGTAATCCGGCCCGGTTTTGACCGCGCCAACACGCAACCCCCGCCGACCAAATGCCGCCAGCAAAGCCAGGGTAAGCGTTGTCTTTCCCCCACCAGAACGTGGAGCGGCAACCATAATGGCCCGTGTTGTCATGCTTTATTCATCCCCATCAAGCACACAGGCAACGCTGTTGCCGCGCGGGTGCCACAGACCACGCCGCATGGCCTCAGCAAAGCGCTGGCGCATGGCTTCCCTTGCGGCAGGGTTGGCGTGGCGCAAAAACGCATCGCACGCCGCATTGCCCAGAGTTGCGGCAAACACCAGATCAAACTGCGGGTCAAAGCGCTGGGGCATGGTGGCGGCAAAGCCGTGCAGGGCATCCAGCCCGCGCGCCAGTTCGGCCGCACCGGCATAGCCATGCTGTTGCATGCCCTCTATCCATTGCGGGTTGGCCAGACGCCCGCGCACAATGCGCGCCACCTCGTCCGCTGTTGCGCGCAGGCGGGGGGCCTGTGGGCGCGATGTATCGCCGTGCAGGACGGATGGCGCACCACCGGCCATATGCGTGGCGGCAGCAAGCCCCCCTTCATGCGCGGCAATATCGGGGCTTTCCAGCAGATCGGTCTCGGCATTGTCCTGCACGTGCAAAACGGTTTCGGCCCGGCCCAGCAAAGTGGACAAAGCCTCCTTATCCCGTGTGCCGTCGCGCCCGCCGCCATACATCCATGCCGAGCCTTCCAGCCATGCAGCCGCCAGATCCTCCTGCCTGTCCCATGTGCCGTGGAGCAGATGCTCCTCTACCCCTGTGCCATAGGCTCCGGTTGCAGCTCCAAAAATACGCGCGGTTGCACGTTTGAGGGCCTCGCCCTCCAACCCCTTGGCCTGTGCGGCAAGGGGGTTCCACCCCTCCGGCTCACGCCGGGCTGCTACCGCGCTGACTGCTTGATCAAACAGGGCGATCTGGTCAGCGAAGGCATCACGGAACAGGCCGGAAATACGAAGTGTGACATCCACCCTCGGGCGGTCAAGCACGGGCAGGGGAATAACCTCAAACCCGCAAACATGGCCCGTACCCGCAGCCCGTTGCACTTCCACCCCCATCAGGCGCAGGGCCAGCGCCAGATCCTCGCCCCCCGTGCGCAGGCTGGCTGACCCCCACATATCCATAACAAGGCGGGTCAGCGGTTCGCCATGTTCCTGGAGGTGGCGGGTCAGCAACAACTGCTCCATTCGGGTAGCCAGCACCACAGCGGAGGGAGTGGGCAGGGCGCGCGGGTCCAGTGTAAAAAGGTTACGCCCGGTTGGCAGCACGTCAATACGCCCGCGTGTGGGCGCACCCGCAGGCCCCGCCGCCACCGGCTGCCCGGCAAGGGCAGCAAGCAAGGCGTGCATTTCCGCCGTGCCACACAGGTTTATGCGCCGGGTCACATCGGCCACAAAGGCCGGGTCCTGCTGCCTGCCACAGGCCTGTGCAATGGTCTGGACCAAAGGTGCGGCATGCGGTGCGGTTTTGCCAAAAACATGCAGGCCATCACGGATTTGCAGATCCTTGACATCGCACAAATACGCATCCAGCCGGGCCAGAGCCTCGGTTTCGTCCAACTCACCCGCCCGGACACCGCTTTCGGCCAGAACACCCGTGCGGGTGGCACGGGCCAGAATATCCGCCCGCAACAGGGCGCCCCGGCGGGGGTCCAGCCCATCGGCCTCCGCATATTCATCAATCAGGCGTTCAAGCTCGTGCATATCGCCCGACAGGGTGGTCTGCATGACAGGGGGCGTCATATGCCCGATGGTTACAGCGCCCAAACGCCTGCGGGCAGCGGCGGCCTCCCCCGGATTGTTGACAATAAAGGGGTAAATAACCGGCATGCCCCCCGTAAGCACCGCAGGCGCACAGTTGGGGGAAAGAGCCGTTGCCTTGCCCGGTAGCCATTCCAGCGTGCCATGCGTACCCAGATGCACCAGTGCGTCCAGTTTTTTAACATTACGCAACCACAGGTAAAACGCCACATAGGCGTGGCATGGCGGTATATCCGGGTCATGGTAGGTCGCTTTACGCTCAGCCGCCTTTCCCCGGTCCGGCTGTACGGCAAGGGTTATGTGGCCGAGCGTTGCAAAACGCAGGTGGAAGGCCCCCTCCTTTACCGCGCCATCCTGCTCGGGCTGGCCCCATGCTTTTGTAACGGACGCCATAAAATCCGTATCCAGCCCTGCACTCAGCTTTTGATATTCGGCAACAGACAACACCACCTGCGCGGGCTGGTGGGCCATAAGGCGGGTCAGGTCCTGTGCTGTTGGCACCGGCTGCCCGCCTGCCCAATACCCCTGTTTTTGCATGTGCTGCACAATGTTGTGCAGGCTGGCAAACCCGTCCAGACCGACTGCGTGGGCCACATGCGCACGTGTGTGCTCCAGCCCCGCACCGGGGTAATCCGAGAGCACAATGCCAACCTGCTTTTGCTCTACAGGTTTTTTACGCAGCCGTGCCCAGCCCATGGCGCGTGCCGCCACCATGGCAATACCCGCCTCATACGCCACACGTCGCGCTGGTAGCCCCGGTGCTTCCTCCTGACGGAAGGAAATGGGGAATGTCGCAATTGTGCCATCCAGTTCGGGCAATACCACCTGCATGGCAAGGTCCGAGCGCCCCAGCCCGCGTGCACTACCGGCCCACAAAGCCTGCGTGCTACCGGGCTGCAAAACCTGCAACACGGGCGCATCCGCCCCATCCAGCGCGGAAAACCCCTGCCCACCCCGTGCGGAAAAACAGGTGGCGTTCAACACCACATCGGGCTGTGCGCGGCGCAGATACCCGGCCACGCCCTCCGCTACGGTTTTATCCTTAAGAGATGTGACAAACAGCAACGCCACGCGGCACCCCTGCCCGGCCAGAACCTCGGCCAGCCGTTCCAGCCCGGCCATGTCCGATGCCTGAAGATGCGCACGGTAAAAGACCAGAACTGCCGAATAGTCCCCCCTCCCCTGCTGCGCGGGGTAGGTGCGGTAAACACCCCATGCAGGCAGAGGCTCGGGCTGTGCGCCATCCTCCTCCCCACCATTGGCAAGGGTTGCCATAAGGCGTAGGGCGGCGGCCATGTTGTTTGGCCCGCCATAAGCAAAAAAACCGTTCAGGCGCTGGCGTTGTGCTGCCTGCACACCGTACGACAAGTCCTCCAGACGGGTGTCATCCGCCTCTGCTCCTACGGACTGCCCTGCACCGCCACACCCGGTATGACCGGGCAAAAACACCACGGGCACCTGCTGCTCACGCGCCCATGCAGCCAGTTCCTCCGCACCATATCGCCAGTAATCCACCCCACCCAGCAGGCGCACCACCACACATCTGGCCCCCTGCAACGTGCTTTCCACATACAGGTCAATCGACATGGGGTGCCGCAGGCGCGCAAGGTTTGTGACCTGCACGGAAGGCAGGGAGGCATGCCCTTCTTTGCCGCGTATCTGCTGCTCCGCATGGCGCAGCCCCAGCAGATCACTCTCTGTAAAGGACAGGACAACAATATCCGCACCGGGCAACCCCAGATCTTCGGCGGTGTCCTGTTCATCCAGCGTCCGGTTTTCGCGGACCAGAAGGTGCATGCCCGCCCCCCTTACGTGGCCAGATGGCCAGCAAGGGCAGTGGCAATGGCGGTCGCATCCAGACCTTTCTGCCCAATGACCACAATGCGACCCGTGCGTTCTTCGGTGGTGGCCAAAGGCCGGTCAAATTCGTGCCTGAAGCGGCTCCCCACCCCCTGCACCGCCAGCCGCATGGGTTTGCCCGCCACGGCGGCAAACCCCTTCATACGCAACACGTCAAAGCTGCGTGCGGTGTTTTGCAAGGTGGTCAGGAACTCATCCACCGTCTGCTGTTCGGGCACGACCACCACAAAACTTTCAAAATCATCATGTTCGTGCTCACCATCCTCCGCATCGTGGTGAGAGGGACGGGCGGCAAGATCACTCTCGGCCGCAGCCCCAATACCCAGCAGCACGGCGGGGTCCACCTTGCCTTCCATTGCCCGCACGATCTGTATGGGCCGGGGCGCATGGTCGCGAATATCCTGCTCAACAGCAGCCAGCTGTGCTGCATCCAGCAGGTCCGTCTTGTTCAGCACCACCAGATCGGCAGCGTTAATCTGGTCTTCAAACACTTCGGCCAACGGGTTGTCATGGTCCAAGGAGGGATCCTCCGCCCGCTGTGCTTCCACCGCCTGCGGGTCATCCGCAAAGCGCCCGGCGGCCACGGCGGGTGCATCCACCACGGCCACAACACCATCCACGGTCATGCGGTTACGCACCGTGGGCCAGCCAAAAGCCTTGAGCAGGGGCTTGGGCAGGGCCAGACCTGATGTTTCGATCACCACATGCTCGGGTGGGTCGGCCCGGTCCAGCAGGGCTTCCATGGTGGGCAAAAAGTCATCCGCCACGGTGCAGCACAGGCAGCCATTAGTCAGTTCGACAATATCTTCCTCGCGGCAGCCCTCCACCCCGCAACCACGCAGGATTTCGCCATCAATCCCGAGGGAGCCGAATTCGTTGACCACCACGGCAATGCGGTGCCCCTGCGCGCGGCTGAGCAGATGCCGGAGCAGGGTGGTTTTTCCAGCCCCCAAAAAACCGGTAATAATGGTTACGGGCACACGTGTTCTGGCTGCGGTCATGGTTTTTCCTGTTCATTGTAAAGCGTTGCGGGCACACGCCCCAGCACCATATTGGCCAGCGATGCAGGGCGGCGCGATGGCATGACGGTCCCTTTGGCGGAAGCCGCGTACAGGCGGGCAAAAGCCAGAATATCCTCTGCTTTTTCCTCCCCAAGATGGCCAAGCAGCCACGTCCAGCGCTCGG
Source organism: Acetobacter zythi (assembly GCF_963921165.1). Taxonomy (NCBI): domain Bacteria; kingdom Pseudomonadati; phylum Pseudomonadota; class Alphaproteobacteria; order Acetobacterales; family Acetobacteraceae; genus Acetobacter; species Acetobacter zythi. The sequence continues at coordinate 278,190 of NZ_CAWUEO010000023.1, read as the reverse complement.
GCATGGCAATGGCCGCTGTACACCCACGGTCACACGCGGCCAGACAGGCCACTGGCCGCAGCGTGGCCGATGGCGCCAGGTCTGCCAGCCGCTCCGCATCCAGCAGGTTTTGCAGGCGTTCGAGCAGTTGCGCACCCGGCGGGCAGTCCATGGCAGGCCCACCGCGCCTGCACGTAACGCACACATGCAGCACAGGTGGCCCGGCATGTGCCGGATTATCGGAAGGAGAAAGCGAGGCGTGTTCCGCGGTCATGCGTCTTTCCAACAGGCCATTCTTCCATATGGCGGAGCAATGGCAGGCATGGGGGCAGTCACAACCAGCCCTCTGCCACGCATATGGCAAAGAAAACGCACCAATGGGTGCATTCGTGCCCGCCGGGCACCCCGCCAGCAAACAACGCCAGAACGCAGCCATTCCCCAAGGAACAGCCTTATAGACTTGTGATGGCAGGTCTCCTGGCTTGTACCCTACCTGCCCCGGCGTTTGGCTGGAGCAGAGCGCCGTTCCGGGCCTTCCCGATTCCTTGGCGGAACCAGTGGCGGTCCCTCAGGCAGGGCCTGAGCGGAACGTGATGGGTACTTACAGTTGCGGGGGCAGCGACGGTTTTGCACCGATCTTCCCTTTTCACCCCCGATCAGGGGGCACCATCAAGTGCGCGCATGATGCGCACAAAAACCGTGTCGGTTCAAGCTATGCGCCCATGTGGCGGGCCATACCTGCGGCGCATAAGCCAAACAGGCGCGCACTGTGGAGTACGGAACATGATTGACCCATACGGAGGGTTGTCCTATTTTACGCATATAGTTTTTATATCAACTATAATGACACTAATTTAATGGGCCGCATGACTGACCAGCGCAACACAGCAGCACTGGATGAGACGCACTTTCCCGGCATGGCGCTGACCTTCCGGGTTATGCGGCTGGCAACGCTATGGCGCACCCGTCTGGACCGGGCGTTGCGCCCGCATGGCATGACTCTGGCCGTCATGCGCCCCATGGCCTACCTGCGCATGCTGTCAGAAGGCGCCACCCAGCGCGATCTGGCCCAGACCATGAACATAGACTGCTCGGCACTGGTGCGTGTTCTGGACCTGCTGGAAAAACAAAACTTCATCACCCGCCAGCCCGATGCGCAGGACCGCCGCGCCAAGCGCCTGTTCCTGACAGATTTAGGGCAGGAACAATGCAGGCTGTTCCATAATATTGCCGCCGAACTGGAGCGTGACATTCGGCGTGCCCTCCCCCCCGTTCAGGCCGATACCCTCACCCACACCCTTTCCACCCTGCTTGAAGCGCACCATGCCCACACGCTCTGACCTGCCTGCCCGGCCCGGCCCGCTCCTGCAATGGGTCAACACCCGTGTTGCGCCCGCATTTTTTGCGGATGATGCACGCTGGAATGGCTTTGTCGCCACGGCGGGCTATACCATGCGGGTTTTCCTTTCCATTGGCATTGCGCTGTTTCTGGCCTTTGTTTTTCAGCTTCAGTCCCCGCTCAGTGCGGCAACAACGGTGCTTATTGTTTCCAACCCCACGGTTGGGGCCATGGTTTCCAAAAGTATCTGGCGTATTATTGGCACCCTGATCGGGGCTACAATTAGTGTTGGGGTCATGGCTGTGTTTGTGCAGTCACCCGTTCTGTATTTTGCGGTGCTGTCCGTTTTTGTGGGTCTTGCCTGTATGGTGGCCACATTTTTGCGGTTTTTTCGCGCGTATGCGGCCGTGCTGACCGGGTACACCATTGTTATTATTGCAGCCCCCGCCTTTGCCAACCCCGATGGTATTTTTCTGTCCGCCATGAGCCGCCTGTCCGTGGTGACAACGGGTATTGTGGTGACAGCCTGTGTATTTATGGTCACATCTCCACGCAAACCCAGCACGGTTCTGCACAAACTCGGTCAGGCATTCAGAGACACGGTTCTGCACGCCAGAACGTTTCATAAAGCCGAGAGCGAACGCACCACGCCCGAGGCGCTGGACGCCACAGTGACCAGCACGCTGGAAAAACAGGAACAGAAAGCCCAAAGTGCGAACGCGGCTTTTCGCGGATTTGGCCAGCCGATCTATGATAGTCGCAGTAAGCTACTGGCTAATATGAGCGGCCTGACCCCCGCCATAGAATTTGCCGCAGCAGACGACCCGGATATGCAAAACCGCGTGCGCAACCTGCGCCTGTGCCTAAGCCGCCTGACAGGGCTGATTGTCAGCTACCACCCCTACTGGCTGACCTTCTCCTCCGGGGTGGAGGAAACGCGCGCCGTACACCTGCTGGTTGCCCAAACCCTGGGTCAGGTACTGGAACTGACCGAACGCCCAGACTGGCTGACCAACGCCACTCCACTGTCCACCTGCTTGCATGACGCGCTAAAAACACTGGAACAGCTTGCCCGCCAGACCACCAGCACCACCACACTGGCCGCGCTGGACAACACGCGCGATGCACTGGTGCAGATGGATCTGGCCCTGCATGACCTGACCAGCCTGCGCCCGGACCGCACGCAGGCCAACATCCAGCCTTATCTTGAATGGCCAACCGCCCTGCGTAACGGTGTGCGTGGGGGCTTTATTGCCCTGCTGGCAGGCATGTTGTGGTATGTTCTGCATTGGAGTGCTGGCCCACTGCTGATCATATATACTGTTGCCGCATCCAGCCTTTTATCCACCACCCCATCTGCCGCCAAGGCCAGCCCCATGATGGCGGCGGGCACAATACTGGCCATTCCCATGGGGTTTTTGTGCCATGCGCTGGCCCTGCCACGCATAGATGGCTACCCCCTGCTCTGGCTGAGCCTCTGCCTGTTCCTGCTACCGGGCGTGTGGTTGCAGTTCCACCCGCGCTACAGCATTGGCGCGTTTGGATATGCCGTATTTTTTACCATGATGCTCTCGGTCGATAACCCGATTGTTTATGATGACCTGACCCTGACCAACAACTGGATGAGCATGCTGGCCGCATGCTCCCTACTGGCTATTGTTTTTCGGGTTATTCTACCTGCCGATCACAGGCTGGATGCGGCGCGGCTGGTAACGTCGCTCACCCGCAGTATTCAAAAACTGGCGCGCACACCCTATGGCCGTACCGAACCATGGGTGGCGTGGGAGGGCCTGCAACTCCAAAAAATCTCCCGCCTGATGATGCGCCTATCCTTTATTACAACCAGTCTGGACCGGCAGGGTTATACGGATGCGGCCTTTGCCTCGCTCTCTCTTGGCAGGCTGATTGTGCGGCTTAAATGGAACGCGGCCCACGCAACGCTGGACCCGCAGGCCCATGCCGCACTGGAAAACGCTTTTAACGCCTTTGCCCAACTCCGCCACAACCCGGCGGAAACCGCACAGGCGCTCCGCCAGGCGGCACAGGCCATCCGCACCATTCCAACGCAGGAGGCGGGGTTATCCCTCACCCGCGACCGCACCCTGTCCTGCCTTGAGCAGGCGGCAAATATTATTCTCTCGGTTCCCGGTTTTTTCCATGATCACGGCCCCATTCAACTCCCCGAGGATCTGGCGCGACCAATGGTTCCGGTTTCCGCCCACCCGGCCACGCAGTAGAACTTTTACTGAACTCCGTTCGGTTCAGTTGAACACAATACTGTAAAAAACAAATTTAAGAGAGCAGTGAACTTTATAGAATCATTTAATAAATAAGTTTTTACGCCGTTAATTTATTTTTTATGGGAACCCGGCGCAACAACACCACTTATAACCGAGCCATTACATTAATCTCCATAAGAAGAAACACCATGGCTCAAACTGATTTTGCGCTCCCTCCCCTGCGTGCCAACCCGGCCCCTCTGGGTCTTATGGGGTTTGGCATGACCACCATTTTGCTCAACCTGCATAATGCAGGGTTTGTGCCCATGGGGTCCGCCATTCTGGCCATGGGCCTGCTCTTTGGTGGCATTGCCCAGATTATTGCAGGTATTTTGGAATACGGCGTGGGCAACACCTTTGGCATGACAGCCTTTATCTCCTACGGCGCATTCTGGCTTACGCTGGTTGCCCTGATCGCCATGCCCCATACGGGCATTGTGCCCGCCAGTTCCCCCGCACTGGTTGGCAGTTATCTGCTCCTGTGGGGGCTGTTCACCTTGGTCATGTTTTTAGGCACGCTGCGGGCCACACGCGCGCATCAGGTTATTTTTGGCACGCTGGTCATTCTGTTTGTGCTGCTGGGTCTGGGCGACCTGCTGGGCGAGCCGGGACTCACAGTCATTGCGGGCTACGAAGGACTGCTCTGCGGTCTGTCCGCCGTATATCTGGCTGCGGCCGAAATACTGGAAGCCCAGTTCAAATGCCACGTTCTGCCGGTAGGCCCGTACACACCGACCGCTGCCTGAAACCCCACGCCCAGCACAATCCAGAACATACATTAAGCCCTTACCCTGCGGAACCTCTCGGGGTAAGGGCTGCGGCATATGCGCGCCTCCAGTTCTTACGCAGCCAGTATGGCCTCCAGCGCCGCAACATCCACCGCCGCCAGAATGGGGGGCTGCCAGAGGGGCGCATTATCCCGGTCAATCAGACGGGCGCGCACGCCTTCGGCAAAGTCCGGGCGTTGGAGCATATAGCGCACCAGCCGTCCTTCTATGGCAAAAGCCTCTTCCAACGAGGCCGCCCGGCGTGCAAGCTGCCAGCCATACCATGCCGCAAAAATGGACGTGGGACAGGCGCGCGAAATATCCAGCAAATCTGCTTTGGCCACCGTCTGCTCCGAGCGTTCCAGCCCCCGCACAATCTGCTCAAGACTGGCCGATGGATCATATTCCACCAGCGCACAGGCCCGCTCTGGCAGGGGGAGCGGGGCAATCAGCCCAAACACATCCTCCACCGGACGCAGGGCAAGCAGCCCACGCAGGTCCTCCAGACTGTCCGCGGGGACCATATAGTCCGCAAAGCCCATGGCTACGGCTTCCACCCCGCTCATACGCCCGCCGGTCAGCGCAAGCCGTAACCCGGCGCCACCGGGGGCCTGGGCCAAAAGCCATGACCCACCCGCATCGGGCACCAGACCAATGGATGTTTCGGGCATGGCGACAATGGAATTCTCGGTCACGACCCGGTAGCGGGCATGCCCCCCCAAACCCACGCCCCCACCCATGGCAATACCATCCATGAACGACACAACGGGTTTGGCATACTGCGCAATATGCAACATGGTCTGGTAGACACGGCTCATCAGATCAAACGCCACATCTGGCCCTTCGGCCAGCAGCACATCCCGTATGGCCTTGAGGTCTCCCCCAGCGCAAAAAGCACGCGGCGCACTGCTTTCAATCAGCACACTCTGTACAGATGGGTCATTCCGCCACGCTGCAAGTGCGCGTTCGATGCCGGTCGCCATGTCCAGATCAACGGCGTTCAGGCGCTTGGGTTTATCCAGTATGATGCACCCCAGATGCCCCCGCCGGGCTGTTCGCACGCTAGCCGTGCCGGAAAGGACATCCTCGATCATTGCTTTCCTCTTTGTTTCATGCACAAACACGTAGCCATCAACCGTTGTGATGAGGACAGCAGATGTTGGCTCCGGAGACCAGTGCCTATCGTGAAGCCATGGCCAGACTGGGTACGGCCGTGAATATTGTAACTACAGGAACACTGGATAATCCGGTCGGGTTTACTGCATCCGCTGTTTGCTCCGTGACCGATACTCCACCCACATTGCTGGTCTGCCTGAACCGCAACAGTCGCGCACGCACCGCCTTTTATGAGGGTGGGGCCTTGTGCGTCAATGTTCTCACGTCCAGTCAGCAGGACCTGTCCAACCATTTTGCAAGCCCGAACAGCATGGCAGAACGCTTTGCCGCAGGCCACTGGCAGACACTGGCAACCGGCGCCCCCGTCCTGCACGAAGCCGCCGCCACCTTTGACTGCCAGATCAGCCAGATTGTGGAAGTGGGCACCCATAGTGTGATGTTTGGCGTTGTGCAGGGTATTTTATGCCATAGTGGTGCCGAAGGGCTTGTTTATTTTAACCGCAGATACCACTCTCTACCTTATCAGCAGGGCTAAAGGCGGCCTGTAAGGCTCTGCCGCCCTGTTTTATATAAGGAGCATAGCTGATGGTCCGTAAACATTCCCAAAGCCGCGCAGTGGCCATGCCCGCCACCCGTAACCAAATGGTGCTGGCACTGTATGCGGCTCTGACCGCCTCTGTTGTTCTGGGCACGGGCCTGAACTGGCTGCTCACTTAATACTCAACCAACAGCCCCCACCTGCCGGACTCTAGCGCCCACGCAGGTGGGCCACACCGTTGGCCGTGGCAAACACCACGCTGCCCAGTAACGCAATCCAGAAGGATGCGGGGCAGTCACTCAGCCACGACAGGCACAGTCCGCCCCATGCCTCGAACAGGGCAAGGGCGGATGCCACAGCCATGCCCTGCATGGGGCCAAAGCCCAGACGCAGGCTGGCAGCAGCCGGGGCGACCATAAGCGTAAATACAAGCAGGACGCCGGTTATCTGCGAACACATGGCCGAGGCAATGCCCACCAGCGCCAGAAACAGCACATCCAGCAAGCGCAGGTTAACCCCTTTTGCCTCCGCCACCTCCGGCTGGAGGGAGGCAAACAGCAAGGGTCTGCTCATAACCGCAAGGGCACCAACACAGCCAACGGCCAGCCCCCCCAGCCAGTAAAGGCTGGATGGAGAAATGCCGAGAATATCGCCAAACAGCAGGGCTGTAGCAGCCCCTGCCGAACGGGTCAGAAAATGCAGGCACAAAGCCCCCGTGCCCATGGCAAGCGAGAGCACAAGCCCGATCATAACATCCCGCCCGATTACCCGGTCACTTGCCATGCCCATGCCCATACCGCTGAGCACAGCACTTAGCCCAAAGCCAAAAAAAGCCGGCTGGCCCCATAACAGCGCCGCAGCCGCCCCCGCAAACCCGACATGCGAGAGAGCGTGGCTGGCAAAGCTCTGCCCCCGCAGCACCAAAAACCAGCCGACAGGACCACAGACAAAAGCCGCCAGAAAAGCCGCCACAAACGCCGTGCGCATAAACTCGTAGGCAAACATCAGCGCGAGTGCTCCGCACAGTCACAACAATGCAGGGTATCCGCCCCGCCATTGGCCACAACAAACAGGCGGCCATCTGCACGGACCACCTCGACCGGCGCGCCATACAGCGCGCTCAGGGCCGGGGTTGTCATAACGTCATCCACACTCCCCAACAACGCCTTGCCATGCGCCAGATAAAGAACGTGGTCCATAAACCCCATAAGCGGATTAATATCATGCGTGGAAAACAGGACTGTCAGCCCCCGCTCACGCGCCAGATCATAAATCCTGCGCGTGGTCTCACGCATGCGGGCGGGGTCCAGGCTGGCGAGAGGTTCATCCAGCAACAGAATACGCGGCTGGTCCAGCAATGCCTGCGCCAGCAGAAGCCGCTGCCGCTCCCCCCCGGACAAGGACATAACCGGCCGCATGGCCAACTCGCGCGCATCCACCGCATCCAATGCGGCATCAACCTCCGCGCGGGCGCGGGCAGAGCACCAGGGTAGCCCCCATGTCCGCCCCTGCAGGGCAGCGGCCACCATGTGCCATCCACTTAACTGCCCGGCAACCATGCGCCGCATCTGGGGCATGTACCCCACGGGCATGCGGCCTTTGCCGCAGCTTTGCCCTTCCACCCGCACATAACCCTGCTCTGGAAGGGTCAGCCCCAGAATGGCGCGGAACAGCGATGTTTTGCCAGCACCATTCCCCCCCAGAACCGCCACAAAGCTGCCCGGCTCAATGGCAAAGCTGACCTGATCAAGCACACGCCGCCCACCATACGAAACACTGAGCTGCCCGGCCTCAATAGCCGGAGTGGTCACTGCTGCACCCCAAGCAACTGGCCAACCTGCGTGAGAATATCATGCACCCAGACCTGCCAGTGCTTGTGTGGGGGCAGCATTTCCGACAGGGGCAGGGTTGGCACATTGGACTGCTGGGCCAGTTCCAGCAGATGGCGGACCGATGGTTCCTCCACCTGCTGGTTATAGACCAGCATTTTCAGGCGGCGGTCTTTCAGATCGCTTTCAAACGTCGCCACGGTGGAGGGGGCCGGTTCCACATCATTCATGACCGCAAGCTGGTAGGCCTGCTCATCCATTTGCAAGCCCAAAAGATCGGCCAGTGGCGTAAACAGCGGTTCGGTCGCAGCTACGTGCATGCCCGCCACATGGGCCTTCAGCAACCCTGCATGGGCCTGAATGGACTGGATAGCCAGTTGCATTTTTTCTGCCCGACCTGCGTATCCATCCGCGTGTTCGGGGTCTATGTGGGCGCAGGCTTCGGCAAAATGTTTAACAAACGCACTCACCGCATCCACATTAAACCACAGGTGCGGATTCCCGCCCTCCTGCCAGGGCGACCACGAATCGGCCTTAACATACCGTGCAGGCAGCAGGCCCGATGCCGCAACCAGCTTGTCGGCCCATGTATCGTACCCCGCACCGTTGGCGACAACCAGTTCCGCCGCCGCAATCATGCGCGCATCGGTCGGGGTTGCCTGATATTCGTGCGGGTCCACCGTGGGGGAGGACAAAATGGCCACAACCCGCATGTCTGGCGCGGCAATCTGTGCGGCAATATCACCCCACGTATTTTCCGCCGCCACAACCAAGGGCACTTTGGCAGCCCGAGCCGCCCCCGCGCCAAACCCGAGCGCTCCGGCCACACCCAACGCGCAAAGGGCTGATTTTAACCAGAAATTCTGTTTTTTCTTAACCAGAAAAGCCATGATGCCAATGCCCCAATCAATGATATGTAATAATATTACATTACTTCTCACCATCCGTCACCTCATCGCGCATGTCTGGCCTTCCCCTTCTGGCTCGTTTACGCTAGAAATAAGAGAGAACGGATGATGAACATGCAGACCAGAACACCACCCTCCTCCCCACCGGATGACGGCTACGGTTTTTCAGACCGTATCCAGCACCAGCTTGACCATGCAGCTCGCCAGTGCGCAGAGCATGGTGGCCGTATGACCCCGCAGCGGCGTGATGTTCTGGGCCTTATCCTCAAAGCACCCGCCCCTGTTGGCGCCTATGACCTGCTGGAGCAGCTTAAAACATCCGGGCGCAAACCTGCCCCCCCAACCATTTACCGCGCGCTCGATTTTTTGCTCGAACATGGGCTTATTCACCGGATAGAGCGGCTGTCTGCTTTTGTGCCCTGCACCCATCTCCAGCATGACCACCCGCACGACCACACACAGGGTGGGGCGGAGCCTTGCCTGCATAGTGCGCAGTTCCTGATCTGCCGCAAATGTGGTGGCGTGACCGAAATTGCAGACGCGCCTCGTGTTCTGGACGTGCTGAAAAACATCTGTGGCAAAAAAAACTTTACCATGCAAAGCGCATCGGTCGAAGTGGAAGGGCTATGTGAGGACTGCACACAGGCCGCACCCGGCCCAAAGGGGCATGCCCCAACCCCCAACTGATGGAACGCGCCCCCACGCCCGGCCCTGTTCAGCCAGACCTGCTCCCTGCCCTGCTTGCTGGCAAAACCTGCACGCCTGTCCGGGGGCGCAAAAAAACGGCCAGAGCCAAAACGGTTTGCACAACATTACCCCCACAGCAGGATGACCTGTTTGCCCGCCCACTGCCCCCGCTCCCGCGCTCTCGCTTTATGCCCGACGAAATCCGCCTGAGCTTTGTGCCATCGCCGGAAAAAATACAGCCCTGCGGGGAAGATGCTTTTCTTTACATGGTTGTTTCGCAAAGCCACGCCCAGCACCTTATGGCCACGGGGCTTCCGCTGGACCGGCGCGCACCACTCATGCTCACGGAGCGGGCCGGAATTTGCCCGTGGCTGGCAAAAACAGCCGATACCGCAGGCGGTGATTCACACAACATGCCCGTTGTGCTCAAACTGAAACGCTCCCTTGTGGCACAAGCACTGGAAGTGGAACCCGACCATACGGCAGAATTTGCCACAGCATGCTACCTGCTCAGTGGCGAGCAAACACACTAGGTAATTAGGCCAGATTTTATGACAGATGACGTTCTTCTAGCCCAGACAACCCGGAATGGCATTGTGGAATCCAGCCATTACGGTGCGGCCATTGTTGTGGATGCCCACGGCAAAACCGTTTTTTCCGCTGGAGACTGCGCAACACCCATTTTTCCGCGCTCCACGGTCAAGGCCCTACAGGCGCTCCCCCTGCTCACCGAAGGTGCGGCAGACCGCTTTGCCCTGCCCGATGCCGCATTGGCGCTGGCCTGCGCCTCGCATCAGGGGGAACCCGCACATATTGCCGCTGTCTCCGATATGCTGGCCCGCACAGGGTTGGACTATGGCGTGCTGGAATGCGGCACACACTGGCCGCTGGACACCACCAGTGCGCGCGCACTCGCAGCAGCGGGCCAAATGCCCAGTGCGTTGCATAACTGCTGTTCGGGCAAACATGCGGGCTTTGTGTGCCTTGCTTGCGCAACTGGGCAGGACGTGGCGCACTACACCCGCCCCGCACACCCCGTTATGCAAACCATTGCCCACACACTACAAGATGTAACCGGGGCCGCCCACACCACAACAAACATGGCGGTGGATGGATGCGCCATTCCCACATGGGCCATACCCCTTTCAGCCCTTGCGCTGGGCTATGCCCGTTTTGCATCGGGCACCGGGCTTTCGCCCAGTCGGGCAGAGGCCGCCGCCCGCCTGCGCCACGCCATTGCACAGAACCCGGGCATGATCGCGGGTACCGGGCAGTTTGACACGTTGGTGATGCAGGAACTCGCCCCCAGAGTGCTCACCAAAATGGGTGCGGAAGGTGTTATGGTCGTTGCCCTGCCTGAACAGGGGTTTGGTATTGCCATAAAATGTCGCGATGGTGGCGTAAGAGCCGCAGAAACTGCGGCTGCGGCCCTCATTGCCCGCTTTGCCCAGATCGAAAATTCACCGATCCTGGCGCATTATATGCGCCGCCCCCTCAAAAACTGGAATGGTCAGTTAGTTGGAGAGTTACGTGCAGCCCCTATGCTGGCACAGGATTTTCTGCCTTCCGCCATATCGGACCAGACCTGACAACAAAAAACCGGATAACTCAAACGGTTATCCGGTTTTATAAACTTTACATGCGCAGGGGGTTCAGCATGAACCTCGGCATAAATATGCAAGCCCGATAAAAAACCGGCATGGCCAACCCTTTTTTGGTAACCATGCCCGCATTTTCAACCTACCTGCCCTTATGCTTTTGCAGCACGGGGTTTACGCGTTGTTGCGGCCTTGCGCTTGCGTACCGGTGCGGCTTTTTCTGCTTCCGCTACGGCTTCGGCTGCCAGACGTTCATAACGCTTACGGCGGCGGCGTTCTTGCACAATACGCAGTTTTTCAACTGCGGACAGGTTCTTTGTGCTTTCCGTAGCCTCTGCCTTATCGGCCCGCTTGCGTGTTGCCTTGGAGGCGGGCTTGACCGGAGCCGGAGTTTCCACAACCACTTTGCGCGTGGCCTTACGTGCACGCGTGGGGGCTGCCTGCACAACCTCGGGGGCCGCTGCCGCTTTGGCACGGGTTGTGCGGGGGGCGGCTTTTGCTGCCTTCCCTGCTGTGCGGGTCGCCTTGACCGGAGCTTCCGCCACAACTGCGGCTGCTTTTGCACGGCGGGCAGGCTTGGCTGCGGCTTCAACCGGTGCAGCGACAGATTTGCTGGTTTTTCTGGTCGTTGCGGGCTTGGCCACTTTTTCCACTTTGGTGGTTTTGCGTGCTGCTGCCGTCTGGCGTGTTTTACGCGCGGTGGGAGCCGGAGCTTCCACTTCAAAAATTTCTTCTACAACTTCCACTTTTGCACGCGGCGCGCGCTTTTTGGGGGCTGCAACACTCGCGGCGCGGGCCGGAACACGTTTGCTGGCAACAGCCTTGCGGCCTTTTTTGGTCTCACTCATTCCTGCATCCTTTTTTCATCTTCTCTTAAAAATTTGAGAAGAGAAAACATCTTTTCAAAAAACTAAAAAACAAATCCGTTCCCGGCACGGTCTGCGCCATTAGCAAAGCATGCCTATTTCTCCCTCTACATAACAAAAATGAACGCAAATGCAAAAAAATACTCTCATCTTTTCAAGAATAGACTTCACGGATTCAGTTATTACACAACATATGTTCTACTCATGTTCGCAAAACTGTCATGCTATCGGGATATTGCCCCCGCACTCAAAGAAACCCTATGATCAGTGATTGATTTTTTATCTTCCGCCACCAGGAACCCATGACCATGAAAATTAACGGCACACCTTACCGCAGCGTTTGGGTTGATGAAAAAGACGGCTGGTCCGTGCATATTTTTGACCAGACCCGCCTGCCCTTCGCTCTGGAGATTCTCCAACTGACCACACCTGAGCAGGTTGCCCATGCCATTAAAACCATGCAGGTCCGTGGCGCACCGCTAATTGGCGCGGTTGCCGCCTACGGGCTGGCCCTTGCCCTGCGCACGGACAGTTCCGATACGGCTTTGGAACAGCAAGCCGCCATGCTGGCCGCCACGCGCCCCACAGCCATCAATCTGGCCTGGGCTATTGAAAGAATGCTCAACCACCTCCGCCCCATTGCTCCGGCACAACGTGCCGCCGCCGCCTACGCCGAGGCCGGGCGTATCTGCGATGAAGATGCCGCACAGAATGAAGCCATTGGCCTGCACGGGCTGGAACTCCTCCGCACACTGGCCGCACAACGCGGCAAGAATGACAGAATCAACATTCTGACCCATTGCAACGCAGGCTGGATTGCCACCGTGGACTGGGGCACCGCACTCGCCCCCATTTACATGGCGCATGATGAAGGCCTGAACGTGCATGTGTGGGTTGATGAAACACGCCCCCGCAACCAAGGCGCAGCCTTGACGGCATGGGAGCTTGGCAGCCACGGCGTGCCCCACACCGTTATTGCGGACAACGCAGGGGGGCATCTGATGCAGCACGGGCTGGTGGATCTTGTTATTGTCGGGACCGACCGTGTTACGCGCAATGCCGATGTTGCCAACAAAATTGGCACCTACCTGAAGGCTCTGGCAGCGCGGGATAATAATGTGCCGTTCTGGGTGGCCCTGCCCTCCACCACCATTGACTGGCGCGTGGCCGATGGGGTGCGTGAAATTCCTATTGAAGAACGCTCGGGAACCGAAATTACCCATATCCATGGTCGGGCTGACAACGGGCAGATCAGCCGGGTGCAGATTACCCCCGATGGCAGCAAGGCCGCCAACCCGGCATTTGACGTAACCCCCGCCCGGCTTGTGAGCGGCCTGATAACCGAAAAAGGCTGCTGCCCGGCCACACCCGAAGGCCTGCTCTCCCTTTTTCCCGAACAGGGCTAAAGCCCCAGATCATATTGGAAAAACAACCCGTTATGTCAGACACCGCCCCAACACCAACCACCTGTTTTCTCGACGCCCACGCCGTAGCCTTTACCATGCATGATTATGATTACGTATCCGATCCGGGCAAAATTGGCCTGCATGCGGCGGCTGGCATAGGCATTGATCAGGCAAAGGTTTTTAAGACCCTGATGGTGGAAATAGACAAAAAACAGGTTGTCTGCACCGCCATTCCCGTACACCTGAAAATGGACCTGAAAAAAGTGGCCGCCCTGTTTGGCGGCCGTAACGCCCGCATGCTCGGGGCCGAAAAAGCCGAAGCCCTTACAGGCTTTCAGGTTGGCGGTATCAGCCCCTTTGGCGCGCGCACAACCGTGCCGGTTGTGTTTGATGAAAGTATTCTCAAACTGGATAAACTCTACATTAATGGTGGTGGCAGGGGGCTTGTTGTGGAACTTGCACCAGCGGATGCCATTCGCTGCGTGCAGGCCCAGACCGCCAGCATTACAGTGGACACACCCCCGAACTGAGCGAACAAAAAAGGGAAAGACAGCACAAAAGGCGCATAAAACCCCTTCCACCCTCCATTAAGGACGCCTATTCCTAAGCATAGGACTTTCTTCTGTGTGGTGGTCGAACCAGTTGCCCGCCCCCGTGTGAAGTCCTGTTCTGGTATGGAGACAAGATGCCACGCAAGCTGACTGTGGCCCTTCTGGCACCTTTGTGTCTGGCGGCCTGCACCTCCCAGCCCTCCTCGGGGGGCGGTTCATCCGCCCATGGAGGCGGCGCATCCGGCACATATGGTCCGAACAGCCATGTGCCGGACTTTGCCACGCATAACTTTGAACCCTTCAACCAGCAGGACGTTGTGGCCATTGCCATGCGGGAGTGGCGCCTGTTTGGCAGCCCGGTCAATGATGATGACCCCGAACAACGCCCGGAGCCACAGGTTGCCGCCATCAAACCCGAACGCGCACCCGGCCTGTGGCAACGTGTGGGCGAATACTGGTGGATTGGCATGGACCCCGGCATGACCGAGGCGTCATGGAGTGGCAAACACAACGCCAATGGCCAGTTAACGGACTTTGTGCATGACGGCTTTTTTGCATGGTCGGCTGCATTCATCTCCTACGTCATGCGGATTGCCGGGGCGAATGACCGCTTCCCTTACTCCCCCAACCATTCCACCTATATCAATGCCGCAGCCTCGGGCTTGTCCCCCATCCTGCGCGCGCACGACCCCGCAGCCTACACCCCAAAAACCGGAGACCTGATCTGTGTTGCCCGTGGCCGTGGCAGGCAGACCATCCGCTTTGCAAGTCTACCCACCTCCTACGGCTTTCCCGCGCATTGCGGCTATGTGGTGGCCACAGGCCAGAATGGCCCGCCCTTTGGCCGCCAGATCAGCATTATTGGCGGCAATATTGACGATGCCGTAGCCCTGACCCACGTTCCCACGGATGAGCAGGGCCGTCTGGCCAGCCCCACCGGGCAGAGCTACGATCCACGCTATCCTTGGTGTGCGGTTTTGGAAGTGCTATATGATGCACCAGAAGAACCGGACGCAGGCAGGTAGGGGTGCAACCCCGAACACAAGACCCGCCCCAATCGCCCAACCTGATCATAGTAAGCAGGGTATACAGATGACCGAAAGCGCAGCGCCCTCCACCCATTCCGGCTGGACCTCACTCTCGCCCGACATGCCCGGTGCGGTAGGTGGAACTCCCCTTATTCTTCTGCGCAAGGCTTCTGAAGCAACGGGCTGTCAGATTTACGGCAAGGCGGAGTTCATGAACCCCGGCGGCTCTGTAAAAGACCGCGCAGCCCTTGCTATTATTGATGATGCAGAACGCCGTGGTGTGCTCAAACCCGGTGGCACCCTTGTGGAAGGCACCGCTGGCAATACCGGCATAGGCCTTACACTTGTGGCCAATGCCCGTGGCTATAAATGCGTTATTGTTATGCCCGAGACGCAAAGCCGCGAAAAAATCGGCTTTTTACGCATGATTGGCGCTGACCTACGTCTGGTGCCCGCCAAACCCTACCGCGACCCGGGCAATTACGTCCATGTCTCCCGCCGTCTGGCGGAAGAAAACGGCTGGGTCTGGGCCAACCAGTTTGACAATACCGCCAACCGCGAAGGCCACCGCGCGACCACGGCGCAGGAAATCTGGCAACAGATGGGCGGAAAGGTGGATGCCTTTACCTGCGCATGCGGCACAGGCGGCACACTGGCGGGCATAGCCCTTGGCCTGCATGACGCCGCCCGGCGCGATGGCGTAAAAGCCCCCCAGATTGTCCTGGCCGACCCCGAAGGCTCCGGCCTGTATGGCTGGGTCAAAAGCAATGACCTGTCCGTGGCGGGGTCCTCCATTACCGAAGGTATTGGCCAATCCCGCGTGACCGGCAACCTTGAAGGCGCTCCCATTGACGATGCGGAGCGCATTCCCGACCCCGAGGCATTGGACATTATATACAGCCTGCTGGGGGAAGAAGGTCTTTCTGTTGGGGGGTCTTCGGGCATTAACGTGGCTGCTGCCATCCGCACGGCACGCAGGCTTGGACCGGGCCATAGAATTGTCACCATTCTGGCAGATGGCGGGGCGCGGTATGAATCCAAGCTGTTCAACCCGACCTTCCTGCGTGAGAAAAATCTGCCTGTCGCCCCATGGCTTGATCAGTAAAAATGCATGAACACCTGCCCCAGAACATGCCCGTAAGGCGCTTTTTGGGGCAGGAAACATCTGACCTTTCGGTCAGGTCTATTTTATGGATGACATCAAGGAGCATGCCTTAGTTATCTGGCATGAAGGGTACATGACAAAAAGCGGTCTTCCTGCAAGCTGGCCTGTTGCTGTGTTCTGCTGCCTGGTCAATCTGACCATTTCCATTGCCGCTTTTTGCATGGGCATTGTTGTCATTCAGGATTTTAACATTCTTCCCGGTTTTCTCTGGCTGGTTGTTTCCGCGCTTACGCTGTGGTTATCCGATGTCTGCATCGACTGGCACAACCGGCCACAATCCAAAAACTGCTAGCGTTTCTGGTGGGTCATACATCTTAAATCCATAGTGCTCCGAAAGAGATTTTTATGGCATCGCCCACCTCCCGCACTCAGCAGACAGGTCACGATTTTACCTGTTACGAAAAAAACCAGACCTTTAACCCGCTGGTCTCCTACCTGCACACGACCCGGTATAAGCATTTAATCAAACTGTTTACCGAACTTTCGGCCAAAAACCCTTCCCGCACTTTACGGGTGGTCGATATTGGCTGTGCCCATGCCAAAGCTTTTCATGTTCTGAATAGCCGCTTTAATATCGACTATACTGGTATAGATGTTGACCAGACGTTACTGAGCCTTGCAAAAGAACGATATGCAGGCCATAAAAACTTCAAAATAATCAATGATTCCATTAGCAATCATTATGACCAGTTCCAAAATGCCGATGTAATTATTGCCCTTGAGGCTCTGGAACACATTCCAGAAGATATTGTTGTCCGGGTTATTGAGCAAATAGCCGCTGCCAGACCAGAAGCTTTTATGTGCTCCGTGCCTAATGAAGTGGGGCCCATTATCTGGCTTAAAAATATTGGCTCCCTCCTCACAGGCTATATGCGGCACAAAGAATATAAATGGATGGAAACCCTCCATGCAGGTCTGTTCAATTTGGACAAAGTGGAAACACACGGCATTGGCCACAAAGGGTTTGACTGGCGCTGGCTGGCACAAACCATCCGCCACAATATGCGGATTACCAAAATATATACCAATCCGTTTGACTGGCTCCCCAAAACCTTTTCGTTTTCCATAATTTTTATTTGTCTACGCAAACCCTGAACCTTTGCCTCGCATGGCAAATGTTGCCGGGCATGGCCCCAAACAAACCACGATAACATCACCATAAAAAAACAGGGTGCATCATTACTGATGCACCCTGTTTTTTTAATCCATGGCATGGCAGCAAACACAAAGCTGCCTTACCAAAGCGGGGGTTTAACGCTTATTCCCACTCAATTGTGCCGGGGGGCTTGGACGTAATGTCATAGGTCACGCGGTTAATGCCACGCACCTCATTCACAATCCGTCCAGCTACCTTGGTCAGGAAGCTCATATCAAACGGGTACACATCGGCCGTCATGCCATCCGTGCTGGTCACGGCGCGCAATGCACAGGCCTGATCGTAGGTACGGCCATCGCCCATAACGCCCACGGTGCGCACGGGCAATAGTACGGCAAAAGCCTGCCAGATTGCATCGTACAGACCAGCCGCGCGAATTTCTTCCAGAAAAACGGTATCAACCTTGCGCAGCAGATCCAGTTTTTCGCGCGTGATGTTGCCGGGAATCCGAATAGCAAGCCCCGGACCGGGGAACGGGTGCCGCCCGACAATAATTTCAGGAATCCCCAGTTCACGCCCCAGATCGCGCACTTCGTCCTTGAACAGTTCACGCAGCGGCTCAACAAGCTGCATGTTCATGCGGTCAGGCAGGCCGCCCACATTATGATGGGACTTAATGGTAACAGAGGGACCACCCGTAAAGCTGACACTCTCGATAACATCGGGGTAGAGTGTGCCCTGAGCAAGGAACTGCGCCCCGCCCAGTTTGGTCGCTTCTTCCTCAAACACCTCAACAAACAAACGACCAATGGTCTTGCGCTTGATTTCAGGGTCCGTCACGCCGTCAAGCGCGGACAAAAAGATGTCAGATGCATCGCGGTGGATCAACTGGATGTTGAACTGGCCACGGAAGGTCTTGATAACCTCTTCCGCTTCTCCAGCACGCAGCATGCCGTGGTCTACAAAAATACAGGTTAGCTGTTCACCAATGGCTTCATGGATCAGCACGGCGGCAACGGAGGAATCCACCCCGCCAGACAGGCCACAAATAACCCTGCCAGTCCCGACCTGCGCGCGAATACGGGCAATTTCCATCTCGCGGAAACCGGCCATGGTCCATGACCCCGAACACCCTGCAACATTATGCGTAAAGTTTTCCAGCAGCGCAGCGCCGTGGGGCGTATGCACCACCTCGGGGTGGAACTGCACGCCATAAAGGCGGCGGCCTTCATCCGCGATCACGGCAAACGGCGCACCCTGACTGACCGCCACAGTCCGGAACCCCGGCGGCAGAGCGACCACACGGTCACCATGGCTCATCCAGACCTGTTCACGGCCACCGCGTGCCCATGCGCCACGGAACAGGGCGCAGTCTTCTACAATATCTACAAAGGCGCGGCCGAATTCACGGTGTTCTCCGCTTTCCACCTCGCCACCCAATTGCTTGCACATGGCCTGCTGACCATAGCAGATGCCCAGAACGGGCACTGCCATCTCGAACACCACATCTGGAATCTTGGGGGCGTCCGGGCCATTTACGCTGGCAGGACCACCAGACAGAATAATACCACGTGGAGTAAAAGAACGTATTTTTTCGGCATCTGTCGTAAACGGCCAGATTTCGCAATATACGCCACTTTCGCGCACACGGCGGGCAATCAGCTGCGTAACCTGACTACCAAAATCCAGAATCAGAATACGGTCATGGTGCAAGGCTTCATCCAACACAACAGGGGAAGCAGGCTGAGCGGCATCGGACATGGGTTATGGTTCTTTCTGGTCTGCGTCAGGGTTGGCTTTCTTGTGCAGTGGCGACAAACACACTTCTAAGACCCACCACTAAGTAAGTATGATTGCGGATATAAAGCCATGCGGCGGCCTCGTCACCCTATAAAACCAGAATAACTGGCAAATCTGTTTTCCGCCCGGGCTTGCCACAACCTGCTGATCACCCCAGATTCAGGCAGACAGCACTGGAGAGCACCCAATATGAAAGACAGACACTTGCAGTTATGGGCATGCGCTGCCCTGTTAAGCATGGGATGGGCTGCTTTTACGCCCGCTCCGGCACAGGCCACCACCTCCGCCGCCAACGACCCCTATGGGGACTGGACAGGCATGCTGGTCACAGACAAAGGCCGCGATTGCCCGACCGAGGGCCTGTCCTACATGCAGATCCTGCCCACAAAAATGATTTTTGTGCCCGAAATGGGCAACCTGATCCTGCACGGTGTCCCCAACAAGGAGCGCCAGCATTACCATGCCCAGCTTATTTTGCAGGATGCGCGAAAACAGTCCCTGCCAATAGTGTTTGAAGCCCACCCCATAGATGACACGTTCGAAGGGGTTTACGGCACGCCCACCTGCCGTGCGCATATTATACTCCGCCGCCCTGTGAACCACCCGCTGGATAACTTTTTGAACCGGAACTAGAAAAAATTTCAAAAAAATAAAATTTAGGGGTTGCCGGGGGCAGAATGCTCGGCTAAATACCCCCTCACGGCGCACCCGTAGCTCAACTGGATAGAGCACCAGACTACGAATCTGGGGGTTAGAGGTTCGAGTCCTCTCGGGTGCACCACTTCCTTTTTATCGCAAATCCCATGTATATCACAAAAGCTTTTGTGACTTTGCATTTGGACGCATCCGTTTTGTTGGCCTCCAGCATGGCAGGCCAACAGATCAGCTTTTGCAAAAACCATCAATTTGGAAAAGTGCCATAACGGGCAATGCCTTGCCACGCGTCCGCGCAATTTTGGTCGGCCCTGCGGCAGGGCTGATGAAATCATTCAAAAAAAACCGGGACCACAGAAAGATCCCGGTTTTTTGCAAATATTTTGAAAATTGTTACTGCGCAACCGGTTTGCACACAGGCTGAACAGGTTCGCCGTTCATAACCGCTGTTGTAAACGCTGCGGAATCCACCATGGAGGCCAGAACAGCCTGAGAGTGGTCCTGCCCTTTGTACAAATGCGCCTGCACCACCGTTCCTGCTTTGCAGGCATCCTTGACCAGCATCAACTGGCCTTGGGGGGCTACGTCCCTATCCGTTGTGCCAATACCAACAAATAGCGGCACATCCAGCTTAAGAGTGGGGAACGCCATGGCTTTGAACGCAGGGGTTAGTGCCTGCACCAAGGTGGGTTCAAACGCGTTGGCGCGGGTCAACCCTTCCGCTTTGATGCGCTCCATAAGTGGGCGGGCGCAAATTTCCGATGCCGCGTGGAATTCGGGCATGGCCCGCTCCGTAAAGGCCTGCTCGGGGTTAAAGGCCGGGTTCAGCCCCGCCTCGGACGCGCCAATTAACAGGGCATAAGCCACAACCGGGTCTATGCCGCTGGCACTGTTCTGCGGCTTGGCGTGCAATACAGCCTTAATGACCTCGGGCGACATATAGGGAATACCCGTGGCCACCACTCCACGCACATGCAATGCTGGCGCATAGGCCGGGGCATAGGCGGCGGAAGCAAATGCCGCCCCGGCCCCTTGGGACTGCCCCACAATCATGATCGTGTTGCTCAGGTCCGGCAGACCGGCCAGCGCCGCTTTTACACCATCAAGCACGCTATAGGCTTCGGTTCGGGCGTTCAGGTAGGGGTGTGTGCCCTCGCTCCCCAAGCCCTGATAATCAGTGGCGACAATGGCAAAGCCGCGGTGCAGCCACTCGTCCAGATATGTCTGGTCCCGCGCGGAGCGGGGGTTACGGGATGGTGCACAACTATCGGCAATACCCACCGTGCCATGCGCCCATGCAACAATTGGCCACCCTCCCTTGGGCGCTGGCCCCGCGGGGTAAATGACAACACCAGTTACAGGCACCAACCCGCTGCCTGTCACACCATTTGTGGACAGGTACTTTATGCTAAAAGCCGGTCCACTCCCTGCAACACCCAGATCAGCCGCAAGTGGCCGGTACTGCGTAAGACTGCCAGAAACCTGAACGGGAGGCACCGCTACCGGCTGCGATGGTGTCTGGCAGGCTGCCAGCGCAAACAAGGAAACAGCAGCAACAAGACGTGGTACGGACTTCATGAAATACCCCTTGAACGGGGCTAACCCGCCCCAAATTGCACAAACCCGGACGCAACATGCACAATCCGCCAGTTTTATGCCCGCAGAGTTTCATTATCCCGCCACGGATGCAAGGACACAAAAAACCAAACATCCAAGGCTCGATCTAGCGGGCCTGCGTTACCCGCCACACGGTATTGCCCACATCATCCGCAACAAGGAGTGCGCCACTCTGGTCGACCGCAACACCAACAGGCCGCCCATGCACGTGCTCCTGATCCGGGGTTAGGAAGCCTGTCAGCACGTCCTGCGCGGCACCATCGGGCTTGCCTGCGGCAAAGGGAATATAAATAACCCTGTAACCACTTTTTGGCCGCCGGTTCCATGACCCGTGCTGCCCCACAACAACCCCTTGCTGCATGCTCTGGGGCAAGAGCCTGGCTGTGTTTGTAAAGGTCAGCCCCAATGATGCGGTATGTGGCCCAAGCGCATAATCTGGCACAAGGGCGGTAGCGACCAGATCGGGGCGTGGGGGCTGCACCCGCGCATCCACATGCTGGCCATAATAACTATAGGGCCAGCCGTAAAATCCCCCTTCATGCACTGCGGTTATGTAATCGGGCACAAGGTCACTGCCGATTTCGTCCCGTTCATTAACCGCAACCCATAATGCGCCTGTTTGCGGTTCCCACCCCATGCCGTTGGGGTTGCGCAAACCTGTTGCATAAGGCTCCAGCTTTCCTGTTTGCAGGTCAAGCCTGTCAATCCGTGCGCGCCCTTCTTCCACCGCCATACCGTGTTCGGCCACATTACTGTTGGACCCCACGGTAACGTACAGGTACCGCCCATCCGGACTTGCCAGAATGTTTTTGGTCCAGTGGTGGTTATACCCCGCTGGCAGGTCTGCCACTTTTACAGGCGGGGCAGTAATATGCGTATCTCCCGTATGATACGCATATTTTACAATCGCGTTGGCGTTCGCCACGTACAGGTCATTCCCAACCAGCGCCATGCCAAAGGGGGAATCCAGATGCTCCAGCAAGATGGTCTGCAAGGTAGCCGCCCCTTTGCCGTTTTCATCACGCAGCAGCATAATTCTGTTGGGGCTGGGCACGCCCGCACCCACCGCACCCATAACAAAACTGGCAATACGGTTCTTGAGAGTTTGTATATCGGTCCCCGGAGAATTGCTCTGGGCTACCAGCACATCCCCATTAGGGAGCACATACAACCAGCGCGGATGGTCCAGACCAGCGGCAAAAGCCGTAACATCCAAACCGGCGGCGGGGGTTGGATGTTCCCCCTGCTTCCAGCCGATGGGGCGGGCAATGTTGACCGTAGGCAACGGCCGCCCCGCAGGTTCGGGCAACACCGGATTAGGCCCCATACCCTGTTCCACCGCAAGAGTGGCCCGCTCTGTGCGGGAATACTGAACCACGCTCCCGGCCAAGGCGGCACAGGCCACAAGCACACCCCCTGCCACCCAGATGCTCCGACTGCCCATAAATCCGCCCTCCATAACGCCCATCACATGGCCGCCCTAAACCACAACGCAGTAACCATGTGCCGGTTCACACACCAAAGACCACACAGGCAGGCGGATCATAACACGAAATTTTATTGCATCCTCCTCCAGAGGCACGCGTTACTCCAAACGCTCTCTCCATCATGAGAGAGGCCAACGCCTTGTTTGAGAACAATCATGTTCATACAGCCTCTCGCTCCTGTGGGTCACAGCCTGCTGCTTTCCTTTATTGTTGCGGCCTGCCCCATTCTTGTTACCCTGTTTCTTATGGGGGTTTTGCGCCGCCCTGCATGGCAGTCTTCCCTTGGGGGGCTGGTTGTGGGGCTGGTTATTGCCATTGGTCTGTGGGGGTTACCCCCCACGCTGGCCGTAGCCAGCATTACCAACGGTATGGTTTTTTCGCTCCTGCCGGTCATGTGGATCGCGCTATGCGCCCTGCTTTTGTTCAACGTGGCCGTGCATAATGGACGGTTTGACGCGTTCAGGGGCTGGATTATCCGGCATGTCCCCAATGACCGACGGATTATTCTGATCGTACTTGGCTTCTGCTTTAGTGCGGCGCTGGAAGGCGTTGCCGGGTTTGGCACACCCGTTGCCATTACAAGTGCTTTGCTCATCATGCTCGGTTTTCCCGCACTGGATGCGCTGACCTATGTTCTGATCTTCAATTCAGCACCTGTTGCCTTTGGGGGCTTGGGTATTCCCGTAACCGTGCTGGGGTCCATTACCGGGCTGCCGCCCGATGTGCTGGGGGCCACCATAGGCCGCCAGCTCACCCCTTTTGCCTGCCTTATTCCATTTTATGTTATGGCGCTTTACGGCGGGTGGCGCTCCGTGCGCCAGATGTGGCCCATTCTGCTTGTGGCTGGCGGAAGCTTTGCCCTGACCTTGCTGGTCATTTCTGGCGCGGGCCTGTACAGCCTGAGCAATGTACTGTCCTCCAGCGTATCGCTCGTGGCCAGTATTGTGTTCCTGCGCTTCTGGCAACCAGCACCAGACCCGGAATACGCCATAGACCTCAGCCAGATTACTGCGGAAAAACCTGCAAACACTGCCTCCGTGCCGCTCTGGCAGGGGTGGATTCCGTGGGTTACTGTTATTGCCGTGGTCATTGCATGGGACGCACTGCATGTTGCCCGCATTGGCGCACTGCCCGTGCACTGGCCGGGGCTGGATAATGCTGTTTTTATATCGCTTTACAAATCGGTTTATGCGGCGGTCTGGAAGTTTGAACCCCTTGGCACGGGCACGGCCATTCTGGTGTCCGCCATTCTTAGTGCCGTGTTCACACGCACAACACTTGGCCAGTTCGGGGCCGCCATTGCCACAACCTTGCGGCAGGCATGGCTGGCGGTTGTAACCGTGGCCCTTACCATTGGTCTGGCGTTTTTGATGAACTATTCGGGCATGACCTACACGCTGGGTTATGCGGTGTCTTCCACGGGCATGTTCTTCCCGCTTATTTCGGTCTTTCTGGGCTGGGTGGCGGTGTTCCTGACCGGGAGCGACACATCGGGCAATGCGCTCTTTGGCAACCTGCAGGTTGCGGCAGCGCACCAACTCTCGCTCGACCCTGTTCTGTTTGCCTCGGCCAATTCATCAGGCGGGGTCATGGGCAAAATGATTTCGCCCCAGAACATTACCACCGGCGTATCCGTTACAGCCCTCAAAGGGCATGAAGGCGTTGTGCTGGCGCGCACGTTCAAGCACAGCCTGTTCCTGACCTTCTGCATGGGGGTTCTGGTGGTTATCCAGCAGTTTGTTCTGCGTTAGCTCCCCCCCAAACCATTCTGCACCCGGCGTTTATGCCGGGCGCAGAATCTGGCCTTCAGGCACCAGCAACAGGTTGCAGAATATGAATTTGCACGGGTGTATCCAGCTTGCCCTCAAAACTTGCGATCAGCTGTTTGAAGTGTGGCGTTTCCATATGATCGGCCAAGGCCTGCCTGCTGGCCCAGCGTTCAATAAAAATGAGTGTCTGGGGGTTATCAAGGTCCTGGTTGGGCACATACTGGCGGTTTGTCGCCTCCGCGCGGGAGGGCGCTGCACAGGTAGCCATGGCCTTTGCCACTTCGTCCTCACAACCCACCTTGGCCTTGAGAATGGCAACAACCGTAATTTCATCACTCATGGGGTAAGACCTTATATCTTCCAGAAAAGGGATAATATGGCCCATGATAGAAAACTGACAGCGCCCTGACTACCAACCTTTGCCCTGTTTTTACGCCCGCACACGGCCTACCACGCATTTGCTGGGTTGGAGGGAGCAGGCCCGCCCTTTATAGTCACGCCAAGACCCACCGCACTGGTGGGCCGGTTCCTGCTCAGATCACCCTGATACCGGACCCGCCCATACCTCTGGCCCCTCGCACCGGATTGACCTCTCCATGCTTCCTGTTCTGATGTTTCCACAGTTCGACCCGGTGCTGGTGCATTTCGGGCCATTGGCCGTGCGCTGGTATGCGCTGTCTTACATTCTGGGCATTGTGCTGGGGATTATGCTGCTCCGCAAGCTGCTTGCCCTGCGCCCACGCGCTGGCACACCCGAACTGGCGGATGACTTTTTAACATGGGTTACCATTGGTGTGCTTATGGGCGGGCGGCTTGGCTATGTGCTGTTCTACCAGCCGAGCTACTATCTCAGCCACCCGATCTCCATTTTGGAAGTCTGGCATGGCGGCATGTCCTTCCATGGGGGGGCACTGGGGGTCATTACCGCCATGGTGCTGTTTACGTGGCGGTACAAGCTGAACTTTCTGGCCTTTGCGGACCGGGTGACCGTGGCCGTGCCCATTGGGCTGGGGCTTGGGCGTCTGGCCAACTTTATTAACGGTGAACTCTGGGGCCGCGAGGCCCCGGCAAGTCTGCCATGGGCCATGATTTTTCCCACAGGGGGGCCAATTCCGCGCCACCCCTCCCAGCTTTATGAATCCCTGACCGAAGGGCTTTTGCTGTTTTTAATCCTGTACACCGCATCCCGCCGCCAGTCCGTGCGCGAACATCCCGGCTTTCTGGCGGGCATGTTCCTTGCGGGTTATGGCTGCGCCCGCTCTTTTTGCGAGTTTTTTCGTGAACCGGATTCCTTTCTCGGCTACCTGCCCGGCGGCATTACCATGGGGCAACTGCTCTGCCTGCCCATGCTTGTCGCAGGCATTGCCCTGATGCTCAACGCCCGCCGCCAGCCCATTTATGGCGGCCTGCCCGACCCACAAGATCAACCCGCTGAAAAAAACTGAACGGACCTATGGCACCACACATCTACCACGCAGAGCGACTTGACCACTTCATGGCACGGGTGAATGCCCAGTATTATGCCGAAACACCGTTCCTGTCGGACTTTATTACCGCGCCAGAAATTTCTCAGGTTTTTGGCGAACTTCTGGGTGCGTGGGCCATTACGGTCTGGCAGGGCATGGGCAGCCCCGCCAAAATTATTCTGGCAGAAGCAGGTCCCGGCCGGGGTACGCTCATGGCCGATGCCCTGCGTGTTATTACCCGTCAGGCCCCGACCATGGCGCAGGCGCTAAGTGTGCATCTGGTCGAAACATCCCCCCGGTTGCGGCAGGTTCAGGCGGAAATTCTGCACCCCTACACCCAGCCGGTGTGGCACAAGCATGTGGATGACATACCCGCAGGCCCCATGATCCTGCTGGCCAATGAATTTTTGGACGCACTGCCCGTCCGGCAGTTCATCCAGACCAATACGGGCTGGCATGAGCACTACGTTGCCAACAAATCGCTGGAACTCATCTCCTGCGCGCCCCCCACATTGCCGGATAGCCGCATATTGGAGCCAAATACGGTGGTGGAAGTGTGCGAACAGGCCCAGCATATTGTGCGCGACCTTGCCCACAGATTTGCCCACTCCCCCGGCGTTGCCCTGTTTATTGATTATGGGCACGACACCAGTTCAACCGGGGACTCTCTGCAGGCCCTACGCCATGCCCGCCCAACGCACCCGCTCAAGGCGGAGGAGGGCGAAGCCGATCTGACCACCCATGTGGACTTTACCGCCCTGCTTGCCGTGGCCCGCAAGGCCGAAGCCGCCACTTACGGAACCGAAAATCAGGGCGATTTTTTGCAACATCTGGGCATCATGGAACGGACGGAGCAACTTGCTGCTCAGGCCAGCCCGCAGGATGCAGCCATGCTGCGTTCGGCTGCAAACCGGCTGGTGGCGCCAGAAAAAATGGGGCATCTGTTCAAGGTCATGGTGATGACCAGCCCCACCCTGCCCACGCCCCCCGGCTTTACGAAAGGTCCGGTTGCATGACCTGCCCACCCGCCGCACCAGCCAGTCTGGCCCCCCTGACCAGCCCCTTACTGGGTCAGGCCCGACATGGCTTTTTTACCCGCGAGGGAGGTGTTTCCAGCGGCCCATATGCCAGCCTGAACTGCTCCACCCGCTCGGGCGATACGGCGGAAAATCTGGCCCAGAACCGTGCCCGCGTTGCCAGCCACATGGGGGTGCAGGCCAACTGCCTTCTGGGTGTTACGCAAGTGCATGGCCCAGCCGTTGTGACCGCCACCACCGCATGGCCTGCTGGGAGTGGCGCCGAGGCGGATGCGCTGGTCACCAACAACCCCGATCTGGCCATAGGCGTTATTACGGCTGACTGCGCACCGGTCCTGTTCAGCACGGCACAGGGGACCATTGTTGGCGCAGCCCACGCAGGCTGGCGTGGCGCATTAAGCGGTGTGCTGGAAGCCACAATAGAGGCCATGCTGGCCCTTGGCGCCACGCGGGAGGACATCCATGCCGTAGTTGGCCCCTGCATTGCGCAGGAAAGCTACGAAACCGCCGAGGACATGCACACAACCATAACCAGCACAGACAGGCAGGCCGCCCAGTTTTTTACTCCGGGCAAACGGGCAGGCCATTACCAGTTTGATCTTGCTGGATGGTGTGTTTTTCGCCTTCAGCGCGCACGGATCAAACACGCTGCCGCTCTGGATGTGGATACGCTCATGGACGAAAGCCGATTTTTCAGCCACAGGCGGCGGACTCTGGCTGGCGGTGGTCCCATTGGACACCAGATTTCTGTTATCGCCACGGGAACCCGCAACGGATGATACGCCGCCAGCAGTCTTTACGCCTCGCTTTGCCCTGTTCTGCCCTGCTCCTGCTGAGCGGATGCCTTGATGTCCCCCACCCCTTTGCACATTCAGGCAGAAACGGGCCGGGGCTGGCGGCCAACGCACCCCCATCGCGGCTGGATGTGCCAACCCCACCCAATGCCTTATTATCCGACGCCAATGCCAGCCTGTGGGCAAAAGATGTGGCTCAGGAACTGCTCCAGCAGACCATTCCCGCCATAGCCCAGCCTACGCGCAAGGGGGACTGGTGGCTGAATATGCAGGCCGAGCTGCGTAACGGGCAGGTTGTACCCGTATACACGGTCATGACCCCCAAAAACACGGTCCGGGCCACGCAGGAAGGCCAACCCGTGCCCGTGGAGCAATGGTCGGCAGGGGATGGACCATTTTTTGCACTGGTCGCCCAAGATGCCGCAAGCCGCATTGCCGCAGCCCTGACCGGCATTCAGGCCGATGATATGGAAAAAGACCCCCATAGCCTTAAACACCGGGCAGCAAGGGTTTACTTTACTGGTGTGAGCGGCGCTCCGGGGGATGGCAACACATCACTGGCGCAAGCCTTTACCGCCGCGTTCCGCGATAGTGAGGATACGATCCAGAACTCGGCAAAAAATGCCGACTTTACCGTAACCACAACCGTAAAACTCACACCCGGTCCGGCGGGCACCACCGGCCACCCCCAGCAGCATATTGAAATTGTCTGGCGGGTCGTGGATGCAAACGGCAAGGAAGCAGGGGCCGCCACACAACTGCACGATATAGACGCCCATTCCCTCGACCAATATTGGGGCGATGTGGCCGTGGCTGCGGCACAGGAGGCAGCAGCCGCGACAAAACAGATTATTGACCGCTATTCCGGCCGGGATAACACACCCCTTGCAGCCCCCGGCGCACCAGCACCAGCACCAGCACCAGCACAGTCAGCCACGGCGGGTTGACTGGTCTAGCCCCCATACGGCCTCTTAGCGGGGTTTCCGCCTGCTCAGGGCTTTGTTTCGGGCGAGATAACAACACACCCGCTCAACCTGCGGCACGCACCCACTGCATCGGTATGCGACAGGTTGGTCAGGCGTGCGCGGTATAGTCGTCCCTTTTTTGCCTGCACAACAGCAATCTGCACACGCGCGCCAGACAGAGATGTGTTCTGGTGCTGCGCCCGCCCCGATGCCTGTTGCGCCAAAGCAGCAGAACCAAAAGCCCCAACCTGAATGGCCCAGTTTCTGGCATCCACCCCACGCACTTTTTTGCTCAACAAAGGCGCAGGCTCCGCATGGGCGCTGGAGAAGAGGCGTAAATTACCACCTGAGCGCCCTTCCCCCACCGCCATTCTGGCAGGTTCGGCTGCCACCGGCACAGATTCGGCAACTGGAATACTGGAATCCACCGGGTCATCCGTTACCTGCGCCACCTGCACCGGCCCATCCGGTACGGTCTGGGCTGCTGCCCCCAGGCGTTTGGCCCATATAGCCCGTACATCCGCCGGGCTTTCCGTCAGGCCATCTACTCTTGTTTTACGTGAAACAGGATGCCACTCCTGCCCATAGGAGGCAGAGGCCGCACTGGAATTATCCGATGATCCGTCATCCCCAATGGCATCGGCCACCTGCACGGGCTGCATGCTGCCCTGCTGCCTGCCCGACCAAGCGGCCCGCACAGCGCTTATCCCGCCCTGATTGCGGGCAGATACTCCTCCGACCGCCCTTTGGGTGAACGAATCATGGCTGGCAACCTGCATATCCGCCTGAGAGCGGTTCTGGGGTGAAATACCCACAATACGCCGCCCGATGGAGGCCACATAATTCCGTGTCTCACGCGGGAGGGTGCGGTTGCGGGTTATAAAATCTTCCAGACGCCCCGGCCCGGCATTATACGCCGCCAGAAAACCGGGAGAGCCGTACACATCGTACAACTGCCGTAAATACGCTGTGCCCGCCATGATATTATCGTGCGGTTCGTACGCATCCCCACCCAGATTGTAAGTGGCGCGCATTTCATCATACGTGGGGGGCATAAGCTGCATCAGCCCCATGGCACCGGGGCCGGATGTTACAAGCTGGCCATCATGGAACAGTTTGCCACCGGATTCCTGCTGGATTACGGCACGCACCCATTCCTCGGGCACATCAAAGCGTTTGGATGCTTCGCGGATATATGGCCCCCATGGGTCCTCCGCCGGACCGGGTGGGGCATAATAGGCGCGGGCATGGGCGCGGTAGAACTCGGCTTCCTGCGCGATGGGAACATCCGTATCACTCCCGCCGGGCTGGTTGGCGCAGGCCGCCAGTACGGCCAGCAACCCTAGAGCGAGTGCTTTTTTGACCATAGACCCGACCTTGGGTACGGGACTGACGGCACAACAGTTCTGCATCCTGAAAAGGGCCTGTCTGCCTGTCATGCTGTCCAATCCATCCTTGCCGCGGCACAGGAAATTCGACCCGATCCATGCCCGGTCCCGCATGTTCGGGCCACAAAATACGGCCATGTATTTATACAGGCCACACCCCACATGCAACAAAACGCTCCCATGGAGCCAAAACCCACCATGGCGGGACCTGCTCCCATGTGCGCAAACACCACGGGCATGACCACTTTGTAACCAAAGGAACAAAACAGAGCACCACATTGTGCCTGATCGTCCCAGCCCATAACGCTACGGTACGACTTGGCTAATTTTATGGCACGCTCAACCGTATGCGGCAATTCCGGTTATGGCTGTATTTTTATCCACCCTGCACAGCAGACAGGTTTTACAAAAAACGGATAAATTTGAGCAAAAACCATGTGCCCATCATAATGAGAAAGCACAGTCCACCCGCGTCAACCGTACCCCACGTGCCATTGGTTAAGAACATGCCGCCGGTATTCATGCCAAAAAAGCCCGTTACCAACGTTGCAGGCAGCATGAGGATGGTGCCCACGGTCAGAATATACAGCCGCCGGTTGGTTTCTTCCGCCTGATTGGAGGTCAGCTCATCCTGCAAGGAGCGCGCACGGTCCTGCAGAGCGAGAAGGTCATCGAGGGCCGCGTGAACCTGCCGGTGAGAGCGGTCCTTCAGGTCATCTTCCGCCCATTCTGGCAGTTCCAGTTCCTCATCCCGAAAAATACGGTCCACGGGGGCCAGAACCCGCCGCAGTTCGGTGGAGCGGCGGCGCACCATACCCAGCAGGCCGCTCATCCGGCCCAGATCCGTATCGCGGTCAAGCATCAGCAGGACATCCTCCGCCCGATCAAGCTGGTCGTCCAGTCGGGCAAAGTCACGCCGTAACGTATCGGCAAATTCCAGCAGGGCACGATCCACCACCTTGGCGGGGGAGCGGGGCACCAGACCGCGCTTGAGTTCGTGAAACACCACCCCAAGGGCGGGAATAGGGTGGCGGCGGGTTGTTAGCAGCAGGTCAGGTTCAAGGGCAAAACGCCATGTGCTGACGTTGCGGTCATCATCGGTGGAGGTGTCATCAAACGCGGGGAGTGCGCCAAAAACAATGTCCTCCTCGCTTTCCAGACGGGTGCTCCGTTCAAGATTGGTCAGAACCTGCCGCACTTCCTCTGGCAAGGAGGGAATGGTCTCGATCTGATGGCGTGACATGGTGTGGACAATATCAAAATGAAACCACGCCCAGCCTCCACCCTCAACAAACTCGGGCGGGAAGTTCCCGGTTGTCAGGCGGTGGACCACCACATCGCGCTCAAGCTCCTGCGGCTCCTGACCGGGGCGGCAGTAAATGGCCCAGACCAGACCATCACGCAGCAGAGTGCCCCCTTCAGAAAGCAGATCCGTCAGTTGAGACAAGGTGGTTCCCGCCAATTCCGATCTCCCTGCTCTGCTAATCTGTTATGGGGGGTTTTTCCAATACACCGCAGAACACCTGATTCTGCGGCAATGATGACGCCAAAAAAACGCTACACCACGCACAAGCCACACAAAAAGGGGAGAGGTCAACCACCCCTCCCCTTTCTATGCCATTATTTAGAGAGACCGTATTGTTGGACGGCGTGGGGCATTCCCCCGCTCCTGTTTGGGCCGGGCGGCGCCACTGGGGCGGTTGGATTTAAGCACGGGAGCCGCCGTTAGCTCGGCTTCAAGCTGGGCAATACGTTTACGCACACTCTCCTTGAGCGCAGGAGATGTGTGGGACTTCATGGCAGCCAGCGTTTCCTTCAGGTCACGCAGTTGCTTCTGTTTTTCCGGCAAGGAGCGCCGGATTGGCTGGTTATCAGACATCTGGCCGCGAAAAGCGCGCATGAACAGACCCTCCATCAAATCAAGACCGTGCGGCGGGGTATGCGGCACGGTTTATGTCTTAAAAATTTAATACCTGACCGCCTTGCAGCACCTGCTGCGCGCACTGCGCCACACAGGCCCGACCAGAGGCGTAACAACTGGACAGATGACCAGTCAGTTTTTACGAATTGCGAAGAACACTGTCGCGCAAAACATCAAGCAAGGCCTGACACTGCTCCTGCGTTCCAACCGTAATGCGCAACCACGCCATTGTGCGTTCACCCTTAAGGTGCCGGACAAGAATGGCCCGGGTTCTCAACTGCGCCGCGAGTTCTCCTGCATCACGATCGGGATGGCGAGTGTAAACAAAGTTTGCCATGGACGGCAAGACTTCAAAACCAAGCGCACGCAGCCCTTCGTCCAGCATGGCGCGGCTGGCCATAACCCGCTGCACACTCTGGGTAAACCATGCCTCATCCTCCACGGATGCCAGCGCCCCCACCTGCGCCAGACGGTCCAGCGGGTAGGAGTTAAAACTATCCTTGACCCGCACCAGAGCCTCGATCAGGTCAGGCTGGCCAAAGGCAAAGCCCACACGCCCACCCGCCAGCGCGCGGGATTTGGAGAAAGTCTGCACAACCAGCAAATTGGGGTAATCCCGAACCAGTTCCACAGCACTTTGCGCACCAAAATCCACATAGGCTTCATCCACCAGCACAACCCGGTCGGGGTGCATGTCCAGCAGTTTGCGAATGGCATCCAGCCCCAGCGCAATACCCGTTGGCGCATTGGGGTTGGCAATAACCACGCCACTGCACGGACCTGTATAGTCCTCCACCACCACGCGCATGTCCGCACTGAGGGGCACCATGCGGTAGGGCAGTTTGTACAGCCCGCAGTAAACCTTGTAAAAACTATAGCTGATGTCGGGGAACAGCAGCGGGTCCCCATGTGCGAACAGGGCCTGAAAAGCGTGGGCCAGCACCTCGTCCGAGCCATTGCCAACAAACACATGGTCCGCGCCAAGGCCCACGCGCTGGCCCAGCGCGGTACGCAGGGCCAGAGCCTCCGGGTCGGGGTAGAGGCGCAGGCTGTCATTCGTAGCGGCTTTTATGGCGTCCAGCGCACGGGGGGACGGGCCATAGGGCGACTCATTGGTGTTAAGCTTGATCAGATTGGCAATTTTTGGCTGTTCACCCGGCACATAAGGCGTGAGGGTGTGAACAAGAGGACTCCAGAAGCGGCTCATTCCGATCATTCCATGCACATAAGTTGAACGGCCTGCGCTGGCAGGCCGTTGCTCAAAATAAAGGCTCAGTTAAAAAACAGGCAAAGCGCAACCTTACGGCCGGGCCTGAGGCGGGATGTCAGGCAGACACGCCTACCGCTTTTTTCAAATCCAGCAAGAGTGCGCCATTCCCCTGCCTTTGCGCCAGATCAAGCGCGTTCAGGCCCTCGCCATCACGGAGCAGTACATTGGCGCCAGCGCCAAGCAGCACACGGGCGACATCATCACGCCCGAACATGACCGCAAACATAAGCGGCGTACGGCCAACAGCATTGGCAACGTCCACATCGGCCCCTGCCTCAAGCAGCATGTTCGCCAAAGCGACATCCCCCTTAAAAGCCACGCCAGACAGGGCGGTGGAGCCTTTTTCATCCTTCAGATTGGCATCCGCACCACGGTCAAGCAGCACCCGCACCGCATCCCTGTGCCCATTATAGGCGGCCAGAATAAGGGGGGTATAGCCTTTTTCCATCCTCTGGTTCGGGTTCATTCCCGCTGCCAGAAAACGGTCCAGCAGGTCTGCATCGCCCTCTCTGGCGGCGTTAATGAACAGGGCTTCCACCTGTTCACGCGTAAATGCCTGCCCGCCTTCTCCGGCTGCCGGATTGGCGGGGGCCTGCTCGGACTGTGCCCGGGTAGACTCTTCTGTCATGACTGACCTCCGGAAAAAACGGTTTATTCTGCATGGGGCAGACCCCTGCCCCGTTCTGAACATCTTGCCTGGTTGCCTGATCGTTCCATTTTGTCACATCACCCACGCACCGCAAAGCAACTTGTTGGCATATGGCAGACGGGGGAACATGGCAGAACAACAACTCTTTTGATATAATGGGTTGAACTGGATAACTCCGCAAGGGTTCCGCTTTGGGCAAGCTCGTCTCTTGCCGAAAAATGCAGAACCGTGGAATTGTGCAAAAACTTCTTTTATGGGGCCTCGTGCGCAGGCCCCAACCCTATATTTGCGGGCTTTGGCACTAAAGCCCAGCTGGAGGACAGGCCCGCTATGCGCGTTTCTTTTTCTACCCCCCTTCGTGCACCAGCCGGAGCAGAAGCCGGTAGCGTGAACAACACGGATACGCTGTGCATCAACACCATTCGCACATTGGTGATGGATGCGGTGCAGAACGCCAATTCCGGGCACCCCGGCGCTGCCATGTCCATGGCTCCCATTGCCTATACCCTGTGGCAGAACGCCCTGAACTACGACCCCACGGCACCGCTCTGGCCCAACCGTGACCGCTTTGTGCTGTCCATTGGCCATGCCTCCATGCTGCTTTACGCACTGATCCATGTTGCAGGCATCCGCCAGGTCACAGACGGTAAAGTGACCGATGCCCCGGCCCTGAGTGTGGAAGACCTCAAACAGTTCCGCCAGTTTGGCTCCAAAACCCCCGGCCACCCCGAATACGGGCACACCACGGGGGTCGAGACCACAACAGGCCCGCTCGGTGCAGGTTGCGGTAATTCGGTTGGCATGGCCATTGCCGAAAAATGGCTGGCCGCGCGCTACAACAAACCCGGCTTTACGCTGTTCGACCACCACGTGTACACGCTGTGTGGCGATGGCGACATGATGGAAGGCGTGTCCAGCGAGGCCGCATCCCTCGCGGCCCATCTTGAACTGGGCAACCTGACATGGATTTACGATTCCAACCGGATTTCCATTGAAGGTTCGACCGAAGTCGCCTTCACCGAAAACGTGGCCGAACGCTTTGCCGCCTATGGCTGGCAGGTGCTTGAACTCAAGGACGCCAACGACACATCCGCCTTTCTGGACCTGCTGGCCCAGTCCAAAGCCCGGACAAACACGCCAACCCTGATCATTGCCCATTCCGTTATTGCGTGGGGTGCGCCGCACAAGGCAGGCAAGGCGTCCGCCCATGGCGAACCGCTGGGTGCGGAAGAAGTGCGTGAGACCAAAAAATTCCTCCACTGGCCCGAAGACAGCAGCTTTGCCGTGCCAGACGCCGTTCTGCCGCACATGCGCGCAGGGCTTGGCGCGCGGGGCGCCACCGCCCGCACAGCATGGGAAAAACTGTTTGCGGACTACCGCACCGCCCACCCGCGTGAAGCGGAGGAACTGGATGCTATTTTCAACGGTTCCCTGCCCGAAGGGTGGGACGCGGACATTCCGCTTTACCCCGCAGACGCCAAGGGCACTGCCTCCCGCGCAAGCTCGGGCGAGGTGCTGAACGCCGTTGCAGGCCGCCTGCCGTGGCTGCTGGGCGGCTCGGCCGATCTGGCGCCGTCCACCAAAACGCTGCTCAAAGGGCAGGACAGTTTTCAGCCCGCACAGTGGGGTGGCAGCTATGCTGGCCGTAACTTCCACTTTGGTGTGCGCGAACACGCCATGGGGGCCATTGTTAACGGCATGGCCCTGTATGGCCTGCGCCCTTACGGTGCGGGGTTCCTGATCTTCTCGGATTACATGAAGGCACCCATCCGCCTGTCCGCCCTTATGGGGCTGCCGGTAACCTATATTTTCACCCATGATTCCATTGGCGTGGGAGAAGACGGGCCAACGCACCAGCCTATTGAACAGCTTGTGCAACTGCGCGCGACCCCCGGCCTGACCACCCTGCGCCCGGCCGATGCCAACGAAGTTGCCGAGGCATGGCGCTACCTGATTGCCAACCGCTCCGGCCCCGCAGCACTGGCCCTGAGCAGGCAGAACCTGCCCACGCTGGACCGCACGCGCTACGCGCCTGCCTCCGGTCTGGCAAAAGGTGCTTACGTGCTGGCCAGCAGCGAACAGACCCCCAAGGTTATTCTGATCGCAACAGGGAGCGAACTCTCGCTTGCGGTGGAAGCGTATGAAACCCTGAGTGCAGAAGGCGTGCCCGCCCGCGTGGTGTCCATGCCAAGCTGGGAACTGTTTGAGGCGCAGCCACAATCTTACCGCGAAAGCGTTCTACCCTCCACCGTTACGGGGCGCGTGGTGGTGGAAGCCGGCTCCCCCATTGGATGGGACCGTTACGCTGGCCCCACGGGTGCCATTATTGCCATGAACGGCTTTGGCGCATCTGGCCCGGCTGGCCAGTTGCTCAAGCATTTTGGCTTTACCGTGGACGCCGTTGTAAGCGCCGCCCGCAAACAGGTGGGCTAAACCAGACAGCCAGTCTGGCGTAATGGTTACAGGATGAAGCCCGGCATGCTCCTTGCGAGAAGCCGGGCAGGATAAGGATATGCACGTATGACCGCCTCTGTGCCCACAGGCAGCAACCCGTTACAGGCCCTGGCCACGGTCCATCAGTCCCCCTGGCTGGACTTTATCCGCCGCTCTTTTGTGGAGGACGGATCACTAGGCAAACTGGTGCACAGTGGCGACATACGTGGCGTAACCTCCAACCCGGCCATATTCCAAAAAGCCATGGGCGAAGGCACGGAATATGACCCGCAGATGCGTGATATTCTCGCGCACGAAACACTCTCCCCCGGTGCCCTGTACGAACGGCTTGCCGTAACCGACATTCAGGCCGCAGCAGGTGTACTGGCTCCAGTTTACGAACAGACCAAAGGGCGGGACGGCTTTGTAAGCCTTGAGGTCTCGCCCTATCTGGCGCGTGATGAGGCCGGGACCGCGCATGAAGCAAAGCGGCTCTGGGCGGATGTGAACGCCCCTAACCTGATGATCAAAATTCCCGCAACGCCGCAGAGCATTCCGGCCATCCGCCAAAGCATTGCAGCGGGGATCAATGTTAACGTCACACTCATTTTTTCACTCGCGGCCTACCGGGATGTGGTGGAAGCATGGCTGAGTGGGCTGGAGGACCTTAAGGCCCGTGGAGGGGATCTATCCCGCGTGGCCTCGGTGGCGTCATTCTTTGTCAGCCGGATTGATGGCAAGATCGACGCCGCCATAGACCGCCGGATACAGGCGGGAGACAAAGATGCGGAGCAGCTTAAAACCCTGCGCGGCAAAGTGGCTATTGCCAACGCAAAAATGGCCTATGTCTATTGGCAGGAAATAATGCAGACCCCGCGCTGGAAAGCGCTGGAAAATGCAGGGGCGCAAACCCAGCGCCTGCTATGGGCCTCCACCGGCACCAAAGACAAAACCTACAGCGATGTGCTGTATGTGGACACACTGATCGGCCCGCAAACCGTCAACACCCTGCCCCCAGCCACCATGGATGCCTTCCGTGACCACGGCACGGTCAGTGAGAGCCTGACACAGGGTGTGGCCGAAGCCCGCAAGGTGATGGAAGATGCAGAGCGCCTTGGTCTGGACCTGACCGGCGTCACCACCACCTTGCTCAATGAAGGTGTGAGCGCATTTGAAGATGCGTTTGACGCACTCCTTGGCTCGGTCGCAGGCAAGCAGATTGCCCTGATGGGCAACAAGGTAACCACCCTGAAAACAAGCCTGCCAGCCAACCTGCAAGCCGCACTGGACGCTGGTCTGGAAGAATGGCGCAAAGGGGGCACCATCCGCCGCCTGTGGCGCAAGGACGCCTCCGTATGGACCGGCCAGTCCGAGGCGGACTGGGTGAACTGGCTGGACGTTGTGGACGAACGGCTGGCCCATGTGGCCGAACTGGAGGCTTTTCAGGTCGAGGTCCGGGCGCGTGGCTTCAAGCAGGTGCTGCTCATGGGGATGGGCGGGTCCAGCATGGGGCCGGAAGTGCTGGCCATGACCTTTGGCAAACACGAAGGTTTTGGCCACCTGTATGTGCTCGACAGCACGGACCCCCAGCAGGTTGCCGCCTTTGAGCGCAAAATAGACCCCGCGCACACGCTGTTCATTGTTGCATCCAAGTCCGGCAGCACACTTGAGCCGAATATTATGCTGGCCTATTTTCAGGACTTGGCCAAACGTGCGCTCAAGGACAAAGCGGGTTCGCATTTTGTCGCCATTACGGACCCCGGCTCCAAGCTGGAAGCCCTTGCAAAGCAGGAAGGGTTCTGGAAAGTTTTTGCAGGCGACCCCAAAATTGGAGGCCGCTACTCCATTCTATCCAACTTCGGGCTGGTGCCTGCCGCAGCGGCAGGCGTGCCCGTACGCCTGTTTTTGGAAGACGCCCTACGCGGCGTGCGCCTGTGCGATGCCAGTGTGCCGCCCGCACTCAACCCCGGCGTGCAGCTTGGCACCCTTATGGGCGTTGCAGCCACAGCACTGGGGCGCGACAAGCTGAGCATTATTGCCACGCCGCAGATTGCCGATTTTGGCGCATGGCTGGAACAGCTTGTGGCGGAATCCACCGGCAAGCACGGCAAGGGCATTATCCCTGTTGATAATGAAACACTCGGTGGCCCCCGCCGCTATGGCCATGACCGCCTGTTTGTTTACCTGCGCCTTGCCCCTGAACACCGGCATGAGCAGGACGAGGCCATTGCAACCCTGATCGAAGCAGGTCAGCCGGTCATTACCATCACCTTGCACAACAAACGCCAGATCGCGCAGGAGTTTTTCCGTTGGGAGGTGGCGACCGCCGTTGCGGGTGCTTTTCTGGGCATTGACCCGTTTGACCAGCCCGATGTGGAATCCACCAAAATTGAAACCCGCAAGCTCACCGAAGCTTACGACAGAACCGGCGCCCTGCCTGCCCAGACCCCGTTTGCGGAATTTGGGCCTCTTGCCTTTTTTACGGACCCGACCAACGCTGCCGCCGTAAAGGCGGACAGTGCATCCGCCATTCTCAAGGCGCATTTTGACCGCGTAAAACCCAATGATTACGTGGCTCTGCTGGCCTTTATTGAACGCAACCGCGAAACGGCGGAATGGCTCCAGCACATTCGCCTGCATGTGCGGGATGCCAAAACCATTGCCACATCCACGGGTTTTGGTCCGCGCTTCCTCCACTCCACGGGGCAGGCTTACAAGGGTGGCCCCAACACAGGGGTGTTCCTCCAGATTACGGCGGACAACGCGCGTGACCTGCCCGTGCCGGGCACCGGTTATACGTTTGGCGTGGTCAAGGCCGCACAGGCCCGGGGTGATTTTGACGTGCTGAGCGAGCGCAAACGCCGCGCCCTGCGCGTACACATCCGTGGCAATCTGAAGGAAGGGCTTGCGGCTCTGGCCTCCGCCCTGCATGACGCCCTGTCATTCAAAGACTGAAAGCAAGAGAGAAATCATGCAGATTGGCATTGTTGGTCTGGGCAGGATGGGGGGCAACATTGCCGTCCGCCTGACACGCTTTGGGCACCACGTTGTTGTTTACGACCGGGATGCCTCGGCCGTAAACAAAACCGTAGAGCGGGCAGAAGCCGGGCGTGCAACAGGGGCCACCAGTCTGGCCGATGTTGTGGCGCAGCTTTCTGGCCCCAAAAAAATTGTGTGGTCCATGCTCCCTGCTGGCGACATTACGGAAGAAACCATTATGTCCCTCGCCGGGCTTATGGGGCAGGGCGACATTGTGATTGATGGTGGCAACACCTACTACAAGGACGATATCCGCCGCGCCAAGGTGCTGGCCGAAAAAGGGATTGATTACCTTGATATCGGCACATCAGGCGGCGTGTGGGGGCTGAATCGGGGCTACTGCATGATGTACGGCGGCGCCAAGGCGGCGGCTGATCATATTGACCCCATTCTGGCAGCCCTTGCCCCGGGCATGGGTGACATCCCCCGCACCCCCGAGCGCGACCGGGACGGTCTGGACCCCCGGGCGGAGCAGGGCTACCTGTATTGCGGCCCTGCGGGGTCGGGCCATTTTGTTAAAATGGTCCATAACGGTATTGAATACGGCATGATGCAGGCCTTTGCCGAAGGCTTTGACGTAATGTACCGCAAGGACTCCCCGCTGCTGGCCGAGGAGGAACGCTTCTCGCTCAACATGGCCGATATTGCCGAGGTCTGGCGCCGTGGCAGCGTGGTGTCCTCATGGCTGCTGGACCTGACCGCACAGGCCCTTGCCAATAATGGCGAACTGTCCAGATTTAGCGGCGAAGTCAGCGATTCGGGCGAAGGACGCTGGACGATTGAAGCCGCGATTGAAGAAGCCGTGCCCGTGCCGGTCATGACGGCGGCCCTCTTTACGCGCTTTCGCTCACGCAGTGGCAACACATTTGCCGAAAAAGTGCTGTCCGCCATGCGTTTTGGCTTTGGTGGCCACGTAGAAAGCAAAGGCTAGAACCGCCTTTATTCTTCCCCTGCCCACGTAGAGGCAAGGGTATGCAGGAGAGCAGAACAATGGCAGGCTTTGGGCAGAACAGGCATGGCCCCGACCGCTCTCCTGCCCGCCATATCCGCCTTGTTGTTTCCGACATGGACGGCACATTACTCACCCCGGACAAGCAGATTACAGCCCAGAGTGTTGCTGCGGTGCAGGCTTTGCGGGCTGCGGGGGTGCCTCTGTGCCTTGTCAGTAGCCGCCCGCCGGGGGGGATGGAAATGTATTTCGGGCAACTGGGGATCAACACCCCCTATGGCGCGTTAAACGGGGGCACCGTGTTCAACCCCGATGGAACCATCCGCTCCCGCCTCTCCCTCGACCCGCAAACAGTGCTGGATACGCTGGACCTGTTGGAAACTCGGCAGGTGGATACATGGCTGTTCCGTGGGCACGAATGGCTTGTGCGTAATGCACAGGACCCCCTTGTGCAGGCGGAAAGCCAAACCGTGCAAACCATACCCATACAGGTTTCCAACCTGCATGCCTGCACACAGAACATTGGCAAAGTTGCAGGCTCCACCGCAGACCATGCCTTACTGCATGAGCAGCAGACAAAAATCAGCCAGCATTTGGCAGGCCGCGCCAGTGTTGCCCTGTCCAGCAAATGGTTTTTGGACATTACCCCCCTGCATGCCAACAAGGGCCACGCCGTGCGCCAACTGGCCGCGGACTACGGCATAAGCGTGGAGGAAGTGGCCTGCCTTGGGGATATGAACAACGATATTCCCATGCTCTCCATTGCAGGACTTGCCATTGCCATGGGGCAGGCCACACCAGATGTGCAAGCCTGCGCGCATTACGTAAGCAGCCCGAACACACAAGAGGGCTGGGCACGCGCCATAACGGACTTTGTACTGCCCCGTTGCAAAACAGACGCCACTATGCGCTATGCCCCTGCCACTCCCAACTCCCCGCCACCCCAATGACCCCGAAAGAGCCAACCATGCCCGGACAGACAACCGCCACTGGCGCCATGCGTGTTTTCCCGCAGAGGGAAGCACTCATAACCGGACTGGCGGACTGGCTGCTTGAACGCAGCCTTGCCAAAAGTGGCCCCTCACCTTTCCGGTTGGCACTCAGCGGGGGTTCCTCCCCCCAGCACCTGTATGCCCTTATGGCCAGCGCGCCTTATGTGGAGCGCTTTCCGTGGCAGAACATGCAATTTTTTATCGGGGATGACCGGTTTGTGCCGCATGACCATGCCGACAGTAACTTTGGCATGATGCAACGGCTCCTTTTTTCCAAAGCTCCTATTCCAGCAGCCAACATTTTTCCCATGCCTGACCGTGGTCCGGCGGAAGAAGCCGCCAGAACGTACGAACGCACGCTCAAAAACCTCTATGGCGCGGAAAACTTTACACCAGAGCGACACTTTTTTGATGTGCAGCTCCTTGGCGTTGGCACGGATGGGCACACGGCATCACTTTTTCCCGGCCAGCCTGTGCTGGACAACCATAAGGACTGGGTTGCCACCTGCGTGCCACCTGCCGCCCCCCATACCCGCTTAACGCTGACCTACCCTGCCATCCACGCAAGCCAGCATGTTGTTTTTCTGGTGGAAGGTGCCGCCAAGCACGATATTCTGGCCCGCATTCGCGCACAGGACCCAACCTGCCCAGCCAGCGCCATTACGGCTCAGGGCGAACTGATATGGTTTACAGACCGGGCCGCAGCCCCATCGGACCAATAATAACAAGGACAACCAGACTGATGACAGCCCCAGACCCCGCAGCAGCCTTTAAGCAGCAATGCGCCATCAAGGCCGCATCCCTTGTGCAGACCGGTATGACCGTGGGCCTTGGCACCGGCTCCACCGCCAAGTTTGTTGTGGCCGAACTCGGCCGCCGTATCCGTGAGGAAGGGCTGAAGATTACAGCGATTCCCACATCCGTTGTGACCGAAAAACAGGCCCGTGAGGAAGGTATTCCCCTGACCACCTTTGGCCAGCAGCCCGAGTTGGACATTGCCATAGATGGCGCAGACGAAATTGAACCCACAACCCTGAACCTGATCAAAGGGCTGGGTGGCGCACTTTTGTGGGAAAAAATCGTGGCCTCCGCCGCAGCCCGGTTTGTGGTGGTGGCAGATGCCAGCAAATACGTGGACCATCTGGGCATGCGCTGCCCGCTGCCTGTGGAGGTTATTCCGTTTGGGTGGGAAAACGCCGCGCGCAGGCTGGGGCATCTGGGCGCACAGGTCACGCCACGCCGTATGCGCGATGGGTCTTTTTTCCTCACGGATGAAAAAAACCTGATTATGGACTGTGTTTTTCCCGCCATTATGGAACCGGAAAAGCTAAGCCACGCTCTGTACAACATTGTTGGTGTGGTGGAGCACGGCCTGTTCCTGCACATGGCAACACAGACCATTACCGCAGGCCCAGAGGGTATTCGCATTATGACACCACAAGGGAGCTAGGCATGTCCTTGAACAGTTCAGCTTTTCCACCGGGGCATGTTCTGCCCGCACAGCCCGCGGCCCATGGCATTGGCAAACGCCTTGTTGTGGTGATGGGTGTTTGCGGTTCTGGCAAAACAACCATTGCCGAAGGACTGCATAACGAACTGGGCTGGCCGTGGTTGGATGCAGACACCCTGCATGATGCGGACAATATTGCCAAAATGCGTGACGGCATCCCCCTGACCGACACGGACCGCACAGCATGGCTGGAACGGTGCCATGCGTGGCTCAGATCCTGCGCGGAAAACAGGACTGGCGGCATTCTGGCCTGCTCCGCCCTCAAACGTGCATACCGTAACAAGCTGTGCGCGCAGGGGCTGCATGTGCAGTTCATCTACCTGCATGCGGATGAAAATACCCTGAACGCACGGCTGAACACACGCACGGGGCATTTTATGCCCCCAAGCCAGTTGCCCAACCAGTTGGATACGCTCGAACCCCCACACCCTGACGAAGCGGCATGGTCACTCCAGACCCTGCACCAGCCAGCAGAAACCATTGCCCAGATCATGGGTCT
The DNA here is from genome assembly GCF_963921165.1 of Acetobacter zythi. Lineage (NCBI taxonomy): Bacteria > Pseudomonadati > Pseudomonadota > Alphaproteobacteria > Acetobacterales > Acetobacteraceae > Acetobacter > Acetobacter zythi. The sequence goes on along the minus strand of NZ_CAWUEO010000023.1, from coordinate 234,799 downwards.
GCTCAAAGCCAGCAAAAACTGAAAGACCGCCAGTTATGGGGCATAATTACGCCAAACCGCTCACATCGGGTCAGAAAATGGAACGCCTGTTAACGCGCATTCCCCCCGCCTGGCCTGTGGTGGTGGAGCGCACGGCGGGGGAGGCCACATGGCGCGCCCTCACCCATGCTCCCGGTCAGGATGGGGCATGGAGCGACCCACACCCCGACCCGGCTGACGCGCTGGAAGAAAGCTGGCGCCGCAACCGCACTGTTCTGGTTTAATCTGTTCACACGCAGCCACAGCAACCCGCCGCACAATGGGGCGGAAAAGCGCATTCATGCCGTGTGTTTTGCCCCATGTCTGCCAGAGCGAGGGCTATTATAGGGCTGGCCAGTCAGGGGGTTCATACGCACCGTGCGGGTACGGGGCGGCGTTTGATCGGGCACAACATATGCCTCTATGCCCTCCGCCTGCCGGGCACGGGCAAAACGCCGGGCGTGTGATAACTGGGCTGCATAGTACAGCACCTTACCATCCACCATGACGCTATGTTTGCGCATAATCTGCCTCCTGCCTCGCCAGTCCCGGCCATTGGCTCACTCCCGCCAATGTGGCTTGCAAGCGCTCTGTCCATATTTTAATGTATATCAAATTAGGATAACCGCATGACCTTCCACCGCCCCAAATACTCTGGCCTGCTGCGTTGTGTGGCGGGTATGGTTGCAAGCCTTGTTCTGAGCGCACCCATGCATGCGCACGCACGCCTTGTGACTGATATGAGTGGTGCGACGGTCGAGATCAAGGACGGCGCTCCCCCCATTGCGGACCTGTGGTTTGCCCATAACGAAATAAGCGTGATGCTGGGCGCTGCCCCGCGCATACAGGTTACGGCGGAAAACGCAGGCGATAACCCGTGGCTTTTCAAAATTTCGCCCGTTCTTTACATGGCGCATATGGGTGTCAAACCCGACACGGCAAGTGCCGAATACCTGCTGGCCAACAAAATTGGTCTGGTCTTCGTACCCACCAAAGCCAAGGCGGAAGAACTCAGGCGTGCAGGCGTAGCAGCCCTTGCCGCCGAATACATGACCATGCCGGACATGCTCACATCGCTGGATATGAGTGCGGAAGCCATTGGCACGCTGGAAGCCCATAACACCGCCAAACGCTACCGCCAGGAAATGGAACGTGTGCTGGAACTGCTCAAGTTCCGCACAGCCCAGCTCCATCTGTCCGAACGCCCGCGCGTGCTCCACATTGCGCGCTTTTCTCCCCTACAGGTGGATGGGGAAAAAACCCTGATTGACGCATGGATTCAAGCGGCAGGGGGCACCAATGCCGCAAGAATTGCCGGAAACCACAGGCCAGTTAGCTTTGAGCAGATCGCGGTCTGGAACCCCGATATTGTTATTGTGGACTCCTCCGCCGGAGATCTGCCCGAATCCTCCCCCCTGCGCACGCTCAACGCCTTCGCGCAGAAAAAATGGTGGACCAACCCCAAAGGGGTTTTTGCATGGGACCGCTACGGCTGCGAGGAACTGCTGCAAATCCAGTGGGCGGCCAAAAAGTTCCACCCAACCCTGTTCGCGGATCTGGATATACGGACCGCCGTGCGCAATTTTTACAATATTTTCTTCCATTACCATCTGAGCGAAGATGACATCTCGCGCATTCTGGCAGCCCAGCCCCCCGCTCCATAATATCCGGGCAAAAGCAGGCTCCCAATAACTTGTATGACATTCATACTCCTTATTGGACGCCCCGCCCCCATGCTGTTATGCCATGAAGCATGACAGCGTTGCTGGAACACCTGCGCACCCATAAGACGCCCGCCCGGTGGCTTACGGCCCTGCGGGCACTGGTGCGCACGGATTCGCTCTGGCTGCTTGTTCTGGCCGCCATAACCGGCGCTCTGGCGGGGCTGGCCGTAAGCCTGATCACCTTTACCACCCTGCTGACCCATAACATGCTGGCTCCGGGTTACAACCGCCTGTCCGGGCTGGAGCATGTGGCTCCCTGGCGCGCCCTGCTGGTGCCCGCCACCGGCGGGCTGTTGCTGGGCCTGTGGCATTACACCTTGCAGCGCCATAACCGCCACAGACCCGTGGACCCGATTGAAGCCAACGCCCTGCATGGCGGTCGCATGTCCTTGCGTGACAGTCTGATCGTCACGGGGCAGACCATCCTGTCCAACGGTTGTGGTATTTCCCTTGGGCTGGAAGCCGGGTTCAGCCAGATTGGCTCGGCCTTTGGCTCGCGCATTGGTCGTAACCTGCGCATGCACCGGGCCGATGTACGCCTGCTTGTGGGCTGCGGTGCGGCAGGAGCCATTGGTGCTGCATTTGACGCTCCTCTGGCCGGGGCTTTTTATGCGTTTGAGCTGATTATTGGCTCCTACGCCTTTCCCCTTCTGGCTCCGGTTGCCTGCGCCTCCCTTTGTGCTTTGGCGGTTGTGCATCTGACGGGGGAAACCCTGCCCGCCATCACCATGACCATTCCACAGGGCGTGCCTCCGCTGGCATACCCGCTGCTGGCAGTGCTGGGGGGGCTTTCCGCCCTGATCGGCGTTGCGCTGATGAAGAGCGCTGCCTACGCGGAACAGATTTTTGCCGTATGTATCAAACCTCTCTGGCTGCGCCCCATGGTGGGGGGGCTGCTGGTCGGCGGGCTTGCCATTATATCGCCCACCGTTTTGTCCTCCGGCCATATCGCCATGCGGGAGGGGCTGGTTAGCCCGCCCCTGTTCTGGGCGGCTTTGGGGCTTCTGCTCCTCAAGGCGGCGGCATCCACCCTTTCCATTGGTTCGGGGTTCAGGGGGGGGCTGTTTTTTGCATCGCTCTATCTAGGGGTGCTGACCGGAGCAGCTTTTTCCAGCGTTGTAGCGCCCATTATGGACCTCCCCCTTGCCCTGTGCACGGTTGCAGGCATGTGCGCGTTGGCTACCGCCATTATTGGCGGCCCACTGACCATGATTCTGCTCACGCTGGAAACGACCCACAGCGCCAACCTGACCGCCGCCGTAGCCCTGACGGCACTTGTGGCCTCCTTTACGGTCAAACGCATTTTTGGCTACTCCTTTGCCACATGGCGCTTCCACCTGCGGGGAGAAAACATCCGCTCCGGCGTGGATGTAGGCTGGATGCGCACACTGACCGTAAGCCGCATGATGCGCACGGAACTGGACATGCTGGCCGCCAACACAACCGTAGCGCATGCCCGCACAACCTTTGCCGGGCGCATGCCCCGCTACATTGTACTGCACGATGCCCAGCACCATTATGCAGGGCTGCTGGAAAGCAATCTGATCCAGTCCATTACCATTGCCCCCGACCAGCCCCTGTCCGCACTGGTGGACCATGATGGAGAAGTCCTCTCCCCCGACTTTTCAATTGGCCATGCCGTGGCGGCCTTTGAGCGCACAGCCCGTCCGGCACTGGCTGTCACTGACCGGGAAGGCCATGTTCTGGGTATTCTAAGCGAGCGTTACGTGCTGCGCCGCTATGCGGAAGAACTCGAACGCACCCGCCGCGAACTGGCGGGGGAAAAACACGGCAAATAACCCCAAGCCCACGCAACGCCATGCCACGTAGCACGGACGTGATCGCCCTCCCTCTTTTACCCCGCCACCCCACACGCCATACTCATAGCCTCTGTTTTTCCTAAAAACCGGCGGTGTCCCATGCCTGCTGCACCTGTTGTTCCCCCCTCCATGCAAGCAATCTGCTTTACCGAACCCGGTGGACCCGAGGTTTTGCACCTTGAAACATTGCAGGTACCCCAACCCGGCCGTGGGGAGGTATTAGTGCGTGTTATGGCCGCAGGCGTTAACCGCCCCGACCTGATGCAGCGCAAGGGATTATACCCCCCGCCACCGGGGGCATGCCCACGCCTTGGGCTGGAAGTGGCGGGCGAGGTTGTTGCTTGCGGTCTGCCACAGGAGGGCACATCCATGCCCGCCCTTGGCAGCAGAGTTTGCGCCCTGACCAACGGGGGCGGTTACGCGCAATACTGCCTTGTACCCGCAGGCCAGTGCCTGCCCTGGCCTGCGGGCTTTAGCGCCGAACAGGCCGCAGCCTTGCCAGAGACCTATTTTACCGTCTGGTCCAACCTGTTCATGCCCACCCTGCCAGCACAGGGCGCGCGGGTGCTGGTCCATGGTGGCACTAGCGGCATTGGCACAACGGCCATTCAGCTTGTTAAGGCATTTGGCGGGCAGGTTTTTGCCACCGCAGGCACGCCCGAAAAATGCGCCCTGTGCGAAGAGCTGGGGGCAACAGCCATTAACTACCGCACGGAAGACTTTTTAACCCGTATCCGCGAGCTTACGCACGATCAGGGTGTGAACATTATTCTGGACATGATCGGGGGGGCTTACTTTAACCGCAACCTCAAGTCCCTCACCATGGATGGCAGGCTGGTCATTATTGCCCTGCAAGGGGGAGCCAAGGCGGAGCAGGCCGATCTGGCCCGGATTATGACCCGCAGGCTCACCGTAACCGGTAGCAGCTTGCGCCCAAGGGATAGTGCCAACAAAGCCCGCATTGCGCATGAACTGTATGAACACGTATGGCCCCTGCTCAACAAAGGCAGCATTAAGCCCCTTATCCATGCCGTTTTCCCCTTGGCCAAAACAGACGCCGCCCATGCAGCGCTGGAGGAGGGTAACCACACAGGCAAAATTGTATTAAGTGTCTCCCCCGCCTAAAAGGGTAAGGAGCAGCCGCAGGGCGCCAGCCCTGCCCTCCATCTTTTGAAGGAATTCCGGGGTCCCATGGATACGTCTCTGCCTTTCCCCTCCTCTGCCATTGCGGAACGGCTTAACGCGGTGCGGCGCAGCATGCATGCCGCAGCCCTTGCCGCCGGGCGCGACCCGGCCGAGGTGTCTTTGGTGGCCGTATCCAAATTCCACCCCCTGCAAAGCGTGCAGGAAGCCCTTGCCGCCGACCAGTTTGTGTTTGGCGAAAACAGGGTGCAGGAGGCCGCAGCCAAGTTCCCGCCCCTACGCGCGGACCACCCCGACCTGCGGCTGCACCTGATTGGTGGATTGCAAACCAACAAAGCGCGCGAAGCCGTGCGCATTGCGGATATGATTGAAAGCCTTGACCGCCCCGCACTGGTGGACGCCATTGCCCGCGCAGCCGATGCCGAAGGCCGCCTGCCCGACCTGCTGGTGGAGGTCAACACAGGGGACGAGCCGCAGAAATTTGGCGTACCAAAGGAGCAGGCCGATGCGTTTATCCGCGTTTGCAGGCACCGTTTTGGCCCTTCCTTGCGGGGGCTGATGTGCATTCCCCCAGCCGGGCAGAATCCGGTGCCGCATTTTCAACTCCTGCGCTCCATGGCGCAAACCCACGGCCTGCCGGTGCTGTCTATGGGCATGTCGGCTGATTTTGAGCAGGCCATTGCGCAAGGAGCCACCCTTGTACGGGTCGGCAGCGCCATATTTGGCCCCCGCCCGGCACTAGCCTGAACGGCCCATTCTCAATAATGGTAGCCGGTATGCCTTGCCTCTGGCACTCTCCCCCCCTTATGCAGGGCATCCTAGAATTTCTTTTTTCTTCTTCTGCCCCTGACGCGGAGCCAGAAATGCCATGACCGACGCCGACAGTACAACGCCCACAGGTTCCGCCCCGGCTCCGGGCGAGCCGCACCAGACCACCGGAGCACCAGAACCACGGCGGATTGCCGAGTTCGATGCGGATCAGCCGCAACATGCCATGGCTCCCGTGGGCTTTGCGGCCCTGTTGAGTGTGCTGGGCGTTGTGTATGGTGATATTGGCACAAGCCCGCTTTACGCTTTTCGGTCCACGGTGGAGGTTATTTCCGACCACCATAAGGTGGAGCCGTGGGAGATCATGGGGGTTGCCAGCCTGATCTTCTGGACCCTGATCCTGATTGTAACCGTCAAATATGTTCTGCTCATCATGCGGGCCGACCATAATGGCGAAGGCGGCATTCTGGCCATTATGTCCCTTGCCCAGCGCGTTACCACCAGTGCGCGAACGCGGCTGGTGCTTGGCATGGTCGGGATTATAGGCACCTGTCTGTTTTTTGGGGATGGCATTATTACCCCCGCCATTTCCGTGCTCTCGGCAATTGAGGGGGTAGAGGTCAGCCTGCCCGCAGCGCATGAGGTGGTCATACCCGTTGCCATACTGGTCATTATCAGCCTGTTTAGTGTGCAGTGGGTGGGCACGGGCCGGGTGGGCACCATATTTGGCCCGATCATGCTGCTCTGGTTTGGCACGCTGGGTGTGCTTGGGCTTATTCAGGTCCTGCATCACCCGCATATTCTGCTCTCCCTCTCCCCCACCTATGCGCTGGAGTTCGTATTCTACCACGGCAAGCTCTCCTTCCTTGCCCTTGGCGCGGTTGTGCTGTGCGTAACCGGGGCAGAAGCGCTGTACGCGGATATGGGGCATTTTGGCCGAGCACCCATCCGCTACGCATGGCTGTTTTTTGTGCTGCCCATGCTGGTGCTCAACTACTTTGGGCAGGCGGCACTGGTCATTGCCGACCCCAAGGCGCTGGCTAACCCGTTCTTCCTGCTCTGCCCGCACTGGATGCAGGCCCCCATGGTCGTGCTGTCCACGCTGGCAACGGTTATTGCCAGTCAGGCCGGGATTTCGGGCGGGTTCTCGCTATGCCGCCAGCTTATCCAGCTTGGTTACATGCCGCGCCTGCGCATTACCCACACCAATGCGGAGGAAGAGGGTCAGATTTACCTGCCAGACTTCAACCGTTTTCTGGCTGTGGGGGCCGTGCTGCTGGTGCTGGCCTTCCGCAGTTCCGATGCTCTGGCCTCGGCCTACGGTATTGCGGTTACGGGTACGTTTATCTGCACATCCGTTCTGGCCATTGCGGTCTTTCGCAAGCACTTTAATTGGCCTGCGTGGCAGGTGGGCATGGTGTTTGGGGGCTTTTTGCTGCTGGACGGCACGTTCTTTACCGCCAATGCGCTCAAAATCCCCGATGGGGGCTGGGTGCCGGTCATGCTCGGCTGCGTGCTGACCCTGATGATGACAACATGGAAAAAGGGTCGCGGCCTTATTATTGCCCGCCAGCGGCAGGATAGCCTGCCCATGGGTTCCTTTATTGCCCGTCTGCCCCAGTCGCGCACCATTGTGCGCGTTCCCGGCATGGCCGTGTTCATGACCAGCACGCCAGATTTTGTGCCGCCATGCCTGCTGCATAACATGCGCCACAACAAGATCCTGCATGACCACGTGCTGTTCGTAACCGTGCAGAACCTTGACCAGCCGGAGGCCGAACGCGGCCACCGCGTAACGGTGGAAGAACTGACCACCGATGTGTACCGGGTGATCCTGCGTTACGGCTTTATGGAAATGCCCAACATCCCCCGCGCGCTGGAAGAACTGAAAGCCAACGGTGTGGACTTTGACGCCCTTCAGGCTTCGTACTTCACATCGCGCGAACTGGTGACACGTTCTTCCGTGCCGCGCATGTCGCGGTGGCGGATGTCCATCTTCTTGTTCATGCTGCGCAACTCGACCTCCAGCATGGAATTCTTCCGTATTCCGCCAGACCGCGTGGTGGAACTGGGCGTGAAGGTCGCCATCTGAACGCGTGCAGAACGAACCACTCGCCCTTTACATTCACTGGCCGTTCTGTCTGGCCAAATGCCCGTACTGCGACTTTAACTCCCACGTACGGGACAGTATTCCACAGGCCCGGTTTGCCAGCGCACTCCGGGCCGAACTGGCCTATGACGCCGCCCGTCTGGGCCGCCGCAGACTGACCTCCATCTTTTTTGGCGGCGGTACGCCCTCGCTCATGGCGCCAGAAACCGTGGCCGCCCTGATAGAAGACGCCCAAACCCTGTTTGACGCCGCACCAAACATGGAAATAACGCTTGAGGCCAACCCGACCAGCGTGGAGGCCGAGCGCCTGCACCAGTTCCGTCAGGCCGGTGTTAACCGTGTATCCCTTGGTATTCAGGCTCTGGATGACCGCGCCCTGACCTTTCTGGGGCGTGAACACTCGGCCACGCAGGCCCGCGCAGCACTGGAAACAGCCCGCAGCCTGTTCCCCCGCCTGACATTTGACCTGATCTACGCCCGCCCCGAGCAGAGCATTGCCGCATGGCGGCAGGAACTGACCACCGCCTTGCAACTGGCGGACGACCACCTCTCTCTCTACCAGCTCACAATCGAGCCGGGAACACGGTTTGAGGCCCTTTACCGCCAGGGCACATTCACGCTGCCGGATAACGATACAGCCGCCGCCTTGTACGACACCACAGCGGAACTCACACAGGCCCACGGCATGGCAGCGTATGAGGTCTCCAACTACGCAAGACCGGGGAGTGAGAGCCAGCACAACCTGACCTACTGGCGATATGGAGATTATCTGGGCATTGGGCCGGGCGCACATGGCCGCCTGAGTTTTGGTGGGGCACTCAAGGCCACACGCCGCCACCGTGCCCCCGAACCCTGGGCCGAGCGGGTGGAAAACACAGGCACCGGCCAAACATCGGAAGAAGACCTGACCCCACACGACCGTGCGCAGGAAATGCTGCTTATGGGCCTGCGTGTGCATGAGGGTATTAACCTGAACCGTTTTTATGCCCGCACCGGTATGGCGCTGGATAACGCGGTCGATCAGGGCGTTCTGGCGCAGGCGCTCCAAGAAGGTTACCTGACACGCACCCCACAAACCCTTAGTGCTACAGCAGATGGCAGGTTACGGCTGGAAGCCCTTCTGGCCGCCCTTGTGCTCTAGGTCTGCCCATGTTGCTCCCCTACCCGACCAATCCCATGTGAGTAACATGATAAACCTGATCAAACTTGTTGTTGGCGTCTCCTCCCTTGAGGAACTGGCCGAACGCCAGCTTGTGCCGACCAACCTGCGCATGCACGCAGCCAGTGGCAAACTGCTGCCCGTTGTGCACACACGGACCTTTCCCAAACAGGCGGAAGAGCTGTTGCAAGGTGGATCACTCTACCGGGTTATTGCAGGGCTTATCCTATGCCGCCAGCGCCTTGTGGACATTGCGTCCGAAGTCCGGGCGGATGGCACAAAGGGCACCCTGCTCTTTCTCGACCCCGCAATCATTCGGGTGGAGGCCCGCGCCCTACGTGCTTTTCAGGGGTGGCGCTACCTGCGCCAGACCGACGCCCCGCCCGATCTGGGCGGCGCCACAGGGCACACCAGCCTTCCGCCTGCCCTGCAAAAAGAACTGGCCCTGCTTGGGTTATAAAATGCAGAGCCATGCACGGTATGCCACTTTGCACCCCACAGCATGGCGCTCTGGGCGCTCTGGGCGCTCTGGCGCCATTTTCCAAAAAAAATGCACATAGGGCATTTAGCTGCTTGACGCTCCCCCAATTCCGCTCTAAACAACGGCTCAACAACGCCTCTTGTCCCGTTCGTCTAGAGGCCTAGGACACTGCCCTTTCACGGCGGCAACACGGGTTCGAATCCCGTACGGGATACCATTTTTATTTTAATGCGTTGTTACTCCCCATAAAAATCTGCCCATCATTTGCAGTGCATGCAGTAATCTGCTGCGTTCAGGCCGCTAACTTGCGCTGATTGTCCGTATTCAAAAGAGAGCAACACAATGCCCCTTTTTGTTATCAAAGGGCATTGCGCAACTGGTCCCCCATTATGTTATGGGCAGACGCTCTTCTGGTACACCGCTCTTTTTGAGGATAAAAAGAGCCAGCAGATAAACCAGCAACCCACCAATAGACAAAAGCGCGCCCCCAACACCCAGCGCGCCGTACCCAAACTGTTGGCCTAGCAGAAGACTGCCCAGCGATGCGCCAAGCGCATTGGCAATATTGAATGCCGAATGGTTAAGGGATGCCGCCAATGTTTGCGCATCCCCCGCAAAATCCATCAATCTGGTTTGTAGCGCCGGACCCAGTGCATTAACGCACGCTGGAATAAGGAACACATCCAGCATCAATCCAAGGTTGTTGTGCAAAAGTGCTGAAAAAACCAGCATGGCTAAGGCACTTCCCGCAAGTGCAAAAATAGCGGCAAGGTTAATGTTGCGGTCCACCAGCCATGCCCCAATATTGGCGCCAGCCAGCATGCCTGCACCCCAGATTACCATATACAGCATGACCTGCCATTCGGGCACGTGCGTAACATTTTGCAAAACACTTGTCAGGTAGGTGTAAATTGCAAACATGCCACCAAAACCAATAGCCGCGGTCAACAGGGTTAGCAAAACCTGTGCGTTGCCCAACGCCGTAATCTCACGCAGCGGAGAATTGGAACGGTTTGGGGTATCAGCCGGAATAAAGCGCCATACCCCCATAAAGGTTAAAAACCCGAACAGGCCAATCATCAGGTAAGCAACACGCCAGCCAAAGTGGTTGGCGGCGAAAGTGGAAAAAGGCGCTCCCACCAAGGTGGAAATAGCAATGCCGGACAGCACACGCCCAACGGCCCACCCCCTGCGCGTACGCTCCACCATGGATGCGGCCACCAGAGCCGACACACCAAAAATAGCCCCATGCGGTAATCCGGTCATAAAACGGGCAATCTCAACCAACCCCGGCGTTGGCATGGCAACACTGAGCAGATTGCCAAACCCGAACAAAAGCAGCAGCACAAGCAGCAGTTCCCGGCGCGACAGGCGCGCACCCAGAATGGTAATAAGTGGCGCGCCAACAACAACCCCCAGCGCATAGGCCGTAATGGCGTAACCCGCATCTGCCGTGGACAAATGGAGAGAGGCTGCAAATTCTGGCAGCATGCCCATAATGGCAAACTCGCCAGTGCCAACAACAAATGCGCCAAATGTCAGCACAAGAAGTGCGGCGGTTCTACCCGCTGGAGGCGGCACCGGGGGCGTGCTGCCTGCAGAAGGAATGGTTTGTGTTGTCATAAAGTTTCTCTTAGCCAAAAAGCCTGTCAGGCTGAAAGAATGTTTGCAGCAACCCGGGCAATGGCAATGTCTTCCTCCGTGCTGGCGCCAGAAACCCCGATTGCCCCAAGCAACGTGCCATCCGCAGCTTTAAGCACAAGGCCACCACCAAAACTGGCCATGCCACCATTGGTGTTTTCCAACGTATACGCACGGCCATCCGGACGACCAATTTTTGCAAAATCCGCGCTATCCATCTGGAACAGGGCCGCCGTACGCGCCTTTTTGCTGGCAACATCCACAGCACCCAGAATTGTGCCTTCCATACGCAGGAAGGCAACAGGCCACGCCGCTGCATCCAAAATGGAAATGCAGACATTCACGCCCATCCGCTGCGCCTCGGCATGTGCTGCCTCCAGCATGGCGGTTGCTATTGTTGCTTTCATGGTCCTTACACCTCTTTTGCATAAAGGGGTGTACGTTAGCCCGACTGCTGGAGAAGGGAATAAGCAAAAGAGGGCAAAGCTTATTTATTCAATATTATTGAACATTGAGTTGTTCGAGCGCGCGCATCATCATCCATGCAAGCCTCATCAACCTGTGTTGCGGAAACCTCGCGGGCGGGCCGGTCAGGCACAGGCTTGCCCTGACCTCCCCATTCTCGCGCCACGGAATGGCAACACCGTTCAGCCCCGGCCTGTATGCCTCCATATCCAACGCATAGCCTTTTATGCGGACATCCTCGATCCTGCTCAGCACATCCACATCCAGGGCATTGGCTCGGGTTGCCAGCACCCGCTTACCCAACCCCGGCACACAGGCCAGAAACACCCACCCAACGGCTGACCCTTCCAGATTTTCGCGCCGGGGCATGGTGGCCAGAGCAGGGCAAAGCCCGTTGGGGTCTACAATATCCAGATACGTCGCCTGATCCCCGCTGGGGACCGCCAGCCATGCCGTGGCGCCACTTTTGTGCGCCATAGCCTCCAGCACCGGGCGCAGGCGGGCGCGCAGCAGGTTGTCATCCCCCGCAATACGCGCGAGGTTGAGGATGCGCCCACCCAGATGATACCGCATATCTCCCGACCGGCGCTGGACGTATCCCAAATGGTCCAGCGTTTGCAAAATATTGTGTACTGTTGTTTTGCCTATGCCAGCAATACTGGCAATCTGCTGCAAACGCGCACCACCACCCTGCTGGGCAATAATTTCCAAAATGGCAGCAGAGCGCTCTATGGACTGAATGAGCTTTGGCGTTTTGCTCATGGCGTATTCCTGTTGCCAAAGGGGTTTAGCACATCCCGCCCATATTATACCGTGCGCCCTACAAGTTCATCAGGGCTGAACGCCACAAAACCTTCCGGTGCGGTCCTATCAGGCGGGAAGACCGCTCAGGGCCAGCCTGAGTGCAAAATAGAAGAACACGCCCCCCGTCAGCATATCCAGTACGCGCACAACCTTGGGGGTGGACAGAACACGACCAAGGGAAAACGCCAAACAGGCCAGAGCCGCATACCATGCCACAGCCATAACCACCTGCACCCCCGCCAGCAGCAAGGAATAGCTGACACGCTCCACACCTGCGGGAATAAACTGGGCAAAGGCTGTCAGGTCAAACACACCCACCAGTGGGTTCAGGCAGGTTGTCAGCAAACCGCGCTGATACCCAGCCCCCATACTGGTAATCTGGCGCGCCTGCGCGGCCCCCTCCGCCTGATCATGAACGCCAGCAGAGGGCATAAGCAGGCGGATACCCAGATAAGCCAGATAAAAAGCACCAGCCCATTGGAGCGCCAGATACAACGTGGGGGATGCCGCCACCAGTGCACTGACCCCAAACGCCGTGCCAACACCCCATATGGCCAGCCCCGTGCCGGTACCTAGAGCCGCCCCCAAGGCCGCCTTATGCCCGACATTCATGCCCAGACGGATAACAAGAGCGGTTTCGGTCCCCGGTGTCAGCACCAGAACACCCCACGCTGCGGCAAAGCTCAGTATGGGCAAAAACGTATGGGGCATAACCTGATCCTGCTCTGTATATCGGGCAACATAGGCCACCATGCGGGCCATAATGGCCAACATGGAAGACGGCCCATGTGTAAAAGAGAACAGGAAACAAAAAAAGCCCGAGGCAGGCCAATAAAAAGGCCGCTATGGCTCCCCAGCCTTACCTGCCGCCATACAAATCCATGGCCATACGGCGTGCCCCCACAAGGTGCTGTACAGCCACATAAGCCATGACCATGGCATGCCCGGACACAGTCTTTTCCGCCCCGCTCCGCCCCGGCGCAAAACGGGCTTGCATGACCAGACTTTGCGTCTGCTCCAGCATTATACGGAACTGTGCCTCAAGCTGCTGCCCTCTTGCACGGTAAGAGGCGGGAAGGTCACGCACGAACAGCCCGAACATATGTGCCCCGGCCTGTTGCAAGGCGGCCTCTTCCGCCAGTGGTGTAGCATTCCCTAGCAGGGCCAGAACCTCGGCCCTGTCCGGCGCACTCCGCAGCACATGGTGCAACAGTGGATGCTGGCCGTCCGCCCCGTACGCTGATCGGGTGGAACATGGGGGAAAATACGGGTTAAAACCCGGCATAACATAACGTGACATCAGTCATCTCAGCCCCCGGTCGGCCCCGCCCGGTGACATGGCATGCAAAGACGAAGGCAGGTCTCCTGACTTGCAGATACGCCTTGCACCCTGCCTTCCCGGTTATGCACCAGTGGCTGCCCCTCAGTTGGGGCAACGGGTGTGGGCTTCTGCCTACAGTTGCGGGTACAGTCTCCGACTTGCTCCATAATGGCGCTGACGGTGTTCCCTTTTCATCCGTTCGCACGGAACCTTCGACCAATGGGGTCAGGCTATAACCCCATGCACCAACTGCCGCGAGCAAAAAAAAAGGAAGCGGCCGCTCCCTACACCGGAGCACCCAGCATACCCACGCGCCACCGGCCGGCGTGGCAGGTCAACAGGCTATAACTCAGGGGCGGCACATCCACCCGCGCGGCATGGGCCAGACCCACAGGACCACCCGGATACAACACGTGCAAAACCAGATTCCGCACAACAGCAGGGCGTGCCAGCACCACTGCAACGGGCGGAGTCTGGCTGAGGCTACCCAACCAGAGGGCTATCCTTTGGGAACTGCCAGCAAAACTTTCCCCCCCGGGTGGGGCAAATGTTGCATCGGATAAAAACGCAAGCTGTTCCGCTGGCCCCAGCACTTGCAAGCTTTGACCAGACCATAAACCATAATCTCTGTCCCGTAGGGCCGGTTGTGGTTGCAGCATATGCCCCTCAGCACCAGGTGCTGTAACATCTGGAGCATAATACACGGTAAGCTGGCTGATGGATGGCAGGTAAGCCGCCACTTTTTGCTGGTCATAGCCATTTGCAACCTGCTCGGCCCCATTCGGCAGTTCCCCTTTACGCACAGCCGGGGGCAACTCAGACGCACAGCAAAGCAGCTTCAACACACCAACCTTTCCTGCATTGGCCCTTGGTCCAGGGGCATCGCCATAACTGCGCAATTTGCCAGCATGGCGCAGACACCCTACACCATCAGACATTATTTGACCGCGATTTCAAACCGAGAATCGGATGCCCTCCCCTCCCCGCCTTTTATCCAGTGCTCTGTGTTCCCGTTTTTCATGGGTAGCGCTCTGTGTGGCTTTTTCTGGCTGTGCGGCCCCCATTACCGTGCAACGCCTGAGCCTGACGGACAGCTACAAGGAACGAAGCCAGAGCACGCTGAGCGGGCAGACCCTGAGCAACACCACCCGCATTGTGCTTGAGCGCCAGAACCTGTTGCCCAAATGGAAAAAAAATCCGGCACAGGCTTTGGCCATCCTGCGCGCCAGCACACAGGCGCAGTTTTATACACCCGATCTACAGGACCAGCTTTTTGCTCTGGCGGAACTGCACTACCTTATGGCCCGCCAGAACACGGACCGTACGGCTTTTATGGCTGCCGCGCTTTATGCCTACGCCTACCTGAACCCCGATGGGCCAGAACACGCAAAACCCAACCCGTATGATGTGCATTTTCGGCAAGCCTGCGACATATATATGTTTGGCCTGACCGAAGCGCTGGGCAACCCGGTTAATGTGACACCGCAACGCTGGACGCTGCCATTTGGAACACTCGACCTGTCCACCGACCCCGCGCAGACACAATGGTATGGCTACACCCTGACCGACTTCCGCCCCACCGCACGCCTGTCTGTGCGTGGGATCAAAAACATTTATCGCAAGGCGGGGCTGGGGGAACCTCTGGCCGCGGTTCCACGCCCACCGGCCAATAGCCAGATTTCCTTTTCCATTACCGACAAGCTGCGTATTCCCGTTAACCTTCTGCTGGACATTCCCACCCCCCGCCAGCAGATTTTTACAAACCAGATTTCTGGGCGCCTGACACTGGCAACCATTGACAGAACATCCAGCCTGCCCACAACAGACGGCGTTATTCCCCTCCAATATGACCAGACCGCCTCCCGCGCGATCAGCCTGAGCAATGCGGTGGACTGGTCTGTGGAATACAAGGGTTTTCTGGATGGCAATCTGTTTAACAAGCGTGCGCAGCTTATTGCCATAGAACCGCACCAGTATGGCCACAGGCCCGTCGTGCTTGTGCATGGCACGGCATCCAGCCCCGGACGTTGGGCGGATATGGTGAATGACCTGCTCGAAGACCCACAAATCCGGGAGCATTATGAATTCTGGTTTTTTTCCTATGCAACGGGCAACCCCATTCCCTACTCCGCCCTGCAACTGCGCGATGCCCTGAACCGCACCATTCATGATCTGGGCGGCACACAAGCCGACCCCGCACTGGGGCAGATTACCCTGATCGGGCACAGCCAGGGCGGGCTGTTGGCAAAAATGCTGGCCATTGATCCGCATGATGCCTTGTGGAAAGGGCTGACCCAGCGCTCCCTTTCCAGCCTCAATCTCTCGGCCAATGTACACCAGTTTTTGGAACGATCCCTTTTTCCCACCCCCATGCCTGAAGTCAAAAGTGTTGTGTTTATTTCCACTCCACAGCACGGCAGTTATCTGGCGGATTTTTCCATTGCCCATCTTATCGGGCGGATGGTCACCTTCCCCGCAGCCATTACAGAAGTGACCCAGCAAATCCTGCAGGGCAATACTGGTGCTCTTAAAGTGGATATGAGTCCCGGCCGCCTTGGCAGTGTTTATGGCATGTCCCCCCGCAGCGCATTCATACAGGCACTGGCCTCCGTGCCTGTTGCGCCAGATGTGCAAAGCCATTCCATTATTCCCGTCATAGGCAATGGCCCATTGAGTCATGCCGATGATGGCGTTGTGACCTATGCCAGCGCACATGACCCACAGGTGCAAAGTGAACTGGTTGTCCGCAACTCCGGGCATTCCACGCAGGCTAACCCCATTACCATTGCAGAAGTGCGCCGTATTCTGCTGCAACAACTGGCCACAACCCTGCCCGACATCCGCATGAAGGGCGATATGAACCACACCAACATCATGCGGATTGGTGGGGACTACGTCATTCCCGCGGCATGGGCAAAGCCACAACCATGACAAGGCCCCCGCGCACGCGCCGCCACACAAAACGCAGACTAACCGTTCCGACCTGCATGTTTGCAATTTATGCCTGTGCGGCCCTGTATTATTCCACGCTGGAGCCGGACCTGCTGCGCCTTGGAGCCACCGTGCTGTGTGGTGGGGTGTGCGCGGCAATCCTGTTCATACGTCAGCCAATGCGCCGCCTTGTAGCCCTAAGCGGTGTTGGCGTGTGTTTTGCCATCTGGTTCTACACCGACCGCCCCAGCAACAACCGTGAATGGGCCGGGGAATATGCCGTTCTGGCCGATGCCATACAGGATGGGCGCGTTGTGCATGTGCGCAATATCCGCGATTTTACGTATAAAACCGAAACCGACTACACCGCGCACTATTACAACGCAGACTTTAATCTGGACCACCTGGCCACCATAGACCTGATAACCTCCTACTGGGCGGGAGACAGCATTGCCCATGTGTTTTTATCCTTCGGGTTTGATGATGGCCGACACCTTGCCGTATCCATTGAAACACGACGCCAGAAAAAATTTGCCTATTCCACCCTTGCCGGATTTTTTCATCATTACGAACTCACTTACGTTACAGCCGATGAACGTGACCTGATTGGTGTGCGTACGGATATACGCAAAGAACGTGTGTATCTGTACCGCCTTGAACTCTCCGCCCAGACGCGTGAGGCCGTTTTTAGAAACTACCTGTCGGAAATACACATGCTGACCACCCAGCCCCGGTGGTACAATACGCTTATGGACAACTGCACAACGGAAATTCTGGCAAGGGCCAACGCCCGCACCCGCTACAGGCTGGACTGGCGGGTACTGCTAAGCGGGTACACAGCCTCCCTCGCCTACGATCTGGGGTTGCTGAACACACACTACGACTTTGCAACACTTCATAGACTCAGCCGGATAAAGCGGCCCGCAAACGCCATGCCAGATGCGAATTACTCTAATGAAATACGAGAATCCCTACCCCTCGCACTTGAGAATAAATAAAAACAAGGGTAAATACATGCATATCACTCGCAACCAGAAGTAAGCTTATTGCAAGTGATAATTATTTCTTCAAAAGCATTTGATTTTGCACATTTTTTTGTTTGCGAATGGACATATTTTATACTATGGTCCGCACCAGTTCCTCCTTTCATTGCGAGTAAACCACCATGGTCAAAGACCCCAAAGTTATTGAACATCTGAACATCCAGCTCACCAACGAGCTGACCGCCATCAACCAGTATTTTCTGCATGCCCGCACCCTGCGCCACTGGGGCGTAACCCTGCTGGGCAAAAAAGAATACGAAGAATCCATTGAGGAAATGCGTCACGCTGACTGGCTGATCGAACGCATTCTGTATCTGGGTGGCCTGCCCAACGTACAGCGCCTGAACACGATTCTGATCGGGCAGGACGTCAAGGAAATCCTTGAATGCGACATGAAGCTGGAAGAAAAGGCCATGAGCGACCTGCGCGAAGGCATTGCCTATTGCGAAAGCGTGCGTGACTTCGTATCCCGCGACCTGCTGCTGAAAATCCTGTCCAATGAAGAAGAACACGAAGACTTCATTGATCGCCAGTTCGACCTGATCAAGCAGATCGGGGTTGAACGCTACATCCAGCTCAACTCTGCTTCCGCTCCCGAGCAGGAATAAAAAATACCCTGCCGCCCTGCCTTTTCTGGTTGGGCGGCAGTCTGTTTTTGTGAACCTAGATTTTACCCAGCGCCGCCGCGTAAAGTTCTGGCTTAAAGCCCACCTGCAAACCCTGTGGCATTTCCAGCACCGGGCGTTTGATCAGGGTTGGATGGGCAACCATAAGTGCTATGGCCCGTTTTTCCGTCAGATCCGCTTTATCCGCATCTGGCAGCTTTCTGAACGTTGTGCCTGCCTTGTTCAGAAGTTTTTCCCACCCTACCTGTGCAACCCATGCAACAAGCTTGCCCTCGGTAATGCCTGCCAGCTTGTAATCATGGAAGATATACGCAACGTCATGCTCTTCCAGCCAGTTGCGGGCCTTGCGCACGGTATCGCAATTTTTAATGCCGTATAATGTCAATCCATCAGCCACGTTATTCTCCCCTACCGGGCAAATCCCCAGCGCTTTTCGCATTTTTTGCATAAACGCCGCATCGTCCTGCTCGTTAAATGCCCGCGCCTGAGCAATATCATACGCAACACATAACGGAAGCAACCGCTGGGCCTGCGGCTCCGTCGCATAACGCGGAACAATATGGGTATGGAGCGATGGGGCCTGATTGCACCATGTTTCGTAATTGATGCGCGCAGCGCCCGTAACTTCAAGGAGCGCATCCCCCACACGCACGACATCCTGCAGGTAATCCTGCCGTTGCTGGCCGTGCAGGTCATTCACGCTGGGCACGGCGGGGTCTGCCAACAATATGCAATATCCCGCCACCGGCTGCGTATCCGCCACCACCAGCCAGCCCGATGCCATGCGCCCGATCACCTTGGGGTAAGCTCCCCTGCGTGCCAGCGCCACACGTTGCTGAATGACATTCTGCGTCATTACTTGACCTCCCCCCCATCAAAACCAGTTAGTATAAAATTAACGACCATGCCTTATCCAAAAAATGGCACATAAATACCACTAATGACTGCATTTTCTTGACAGTAAAAGCATGTTCACGTCCTAATGAGATGACCATGCGCTATCAACCCTTCCAGCGCGCCATACCTGTTCTGCTTCTGCCTCTGGCAGGCTGCAAGGTTGCGGGCGCACCGTCCTTTCCACTGGCCGGAGCATACTTCCCCAGTTGGATGCTCTGCGGTCTGTTTGGCATTCTTGTGGCGGTCGGGCTGCGTGTGCTGTTCCTTGCCACAGACATTGACGCCCTGCTCAGGCTGCGGCTGTTCACCTATGTCTCTCTTGGCACCATAACAGGCCTGCTGTTCTGGCTTTTGGCATTCGGGCCGTAACGCATGAAAAAAGTCTCTCTTTCCACCCGCAACCCCATTGGCCTTGCCATAGCCGCCATCTGCATTGCTGCGGCCTCAGCCCTTGGTTATTACGTTCTGGGTCAGGACGAATCCTACCCATCGTCCGATACCGGAACGGTGGATGCCGAGGTGGTGCACATAGCCTCCACGGTTGGTGGGCGGTTGCAAACCCTGCATGTCCACGTCAACCAGTCGGTCAAAAAGGGCGATGTGCTCTACCAACTGGACCCCGAACCCTATAATCTGGCCGTGCAGCAGGCCACCGCCGGGCTGGCGCTCACGCAGGCAGGGGTTGAGCAGCAGCAGCGGCTGGTGGCGGTGGAAGCCGCCAATGCCGATATTGCCAAAAATCAGGCAATGCGCGCCAAAACCAACCATGAACTGGCCGAACGCACCGTGGAACGCCTGCGCCCGCTGGCCAGCAAATCCTATATTCCGTGGCAGCAATATGATCAGGCACAGGTTGCCCTACACGATTCCGGCATAACACTGGACCAGAGCCACCTGCAGGCCAGCGCCGCACAGGTGGCGGTAGGGGACCTCAACAGTTCCATGGCGGCACGGCAGGTGGCCGAGGCCACACTGGCGCAAGCCCGCTATGCCCTCCGCCAGACCACCGTTATTGCCCCAGCCGATGGATACGTGACCAGTCTGCGGGTCATTCCGGGAGAAGTCCTTATTCCATCGCAGGTTCTGTTTACGCTCATCGCCAATGACGGCTGGTTTGTAACCGCCAACATGCGCGAAGGCACGCTCCATGCCATTCATCCGGGTGACTGCGCCACGGTCTATTCCATGATCAACAGGAGCACCCCCATACGTGGCCATGTGGAAAGCATTGGCTGGGGCGTTTTTTCCGCTGATTCCGCAGGCCTGAGCCGCACCTTGCCGATTGTCCCGCGCGAGATGGACTGGGTGCATGTGGCCCAGCGTTTTCCGGTACGGATCAGGCTGGAACAGGCCAACCCGCAACTGCTGCGGCTTGGGGCCACAGCCACAGTGGAAATACGCCATGGCGCCGCCTGCGACTGACACAGGCGAGAGCACACTGGCGCGGATATGGTGGCTGATACGCGCCCCCCTGCCGGGCCGGGGCGGCCATAGCCTGCGCATGGCGGCGGCCTGTTCCATGGTCGTGCTGATCGGGGAGATATGGCAGATCCCCGATGTGGCGGTCCCTGCGCTGTGCACCATGGCTGTGTGGCAGAAGGACCGCACAACCAATATGATCGCAGGTGTTGCGATCAACATCCTGATCGTAGCGATTCTGGCGCTGCTGTTCGTGCTGATCCGTCTGACACTGGACCACCCGTTTGGTCAGGTGGTTGCCATTATGCTGCTGTCTTTTATCTTCTTTTTTCTAGGCTCGGCCAGCAAGCTCAAACCCGTTGCCTATCTTTTGGGGCTGATCGTTGTTTTTGCACTGGTCGTTGCGGATCAGGCACCGATTGGCGAAATTGCAACCCGCGCACTGCTTTACGCGGACCTGTTTATTCTGGTCCCCGGCGCGGTCATGATCATATGTGGCCCACTGATCTGCCCCTCCCCCGCAACGCTGATGATGCGCGAAATTGCAGCCCGCCTGCGCCTGTGCGCCACATTGCTGGAACAGCCCGATGGCTACCAACTGGACTACGCCCGCGCCACATTGCGTGCAGGGGCAAGCGGTATGCTCAAACTGCTTAAAATGGCCAAGCTGGAAAAAATCCTGCACAAGGACCAGCTCGCACACATGGAGCAATCAGCCTATTCCAGCGTTGCGGCCCTAGCTCTAGCGCACACGGCCTTCCGGGGTGGGGAGAAACAGCAAAACAGTCTGGAGTTTTCACAAACCCTGCGCGACATGGCGGAAATGTTCTCGCACAATGCATACCCGCAGGATATTCCCCTCCTGAACGCACCAGACAACGCCCCGGCTCTGGCCCAACTGGCCATTGTGCTACACGGTTTTACAGACCCCGCCGCACCCACACCGCAAAATACACCCCAGCCTGAGCAGAAATCCGGCTTTTTTACCCCCGATGCCTTTAGCAACCCCGAACACGTGCGTTTTGCGGTCAAGGGCACAGCGGCTGTTCTCATCAGCTATTTTATTTTCACCATTCTGAACTGGCCGGGCATCCATACCTGCATCATCACGTGCTTTATTGTTGCCCTGCCCACGGTGGGGGAAATGACAACAAAGCTCCGCCTGCGTATTAGTGGCGCGCTGGTGGGGGGGGCGATTGGCATTGCCTCAATTATTTTCGTTATGCCTCATCTTTATAATATTGCAGCTTTTCTCCTGCTTATTTTTGTTGTCTCGCTTTTTGCATCATGGGTCAAAAATGGAGATGAACGCATAGCCTATGCAGGCTTCCAGATCGGCCTTGCCTTTTTTCTGAGTGACCTCAAAGGTTATGGTCCCACAACAGACATGACCACCGCCCGCGATCGTATTATTGGTATTCTGCTTGGAAATTTTATAACCTATGCTGTATTCGCCACCTTCTGGCCATCCAGCGCCTATGCGCCAATCGCACAACGCTGCAGCACTTTGCTGGATATTTTGAAAAAACAGATCGCCACAACCAACGTGGCCGAGCACACCCGACTGGCCGCAACGGTGCAGGAAGACCTGTCCAGCACGGAGCGGGCATTGGAACTGGCAGAGGCCGAACCCCCACATATGCGCGCGCGCATGCCGCTCCTGCTCACCTATGCCACCATCACCCGACAGGCCGCCATTGTAGCCGAGGACGGGCTGCTACCATCCCGCCAAAAAGCCGTTCAGCAACACATACAGGACATGGAACAAGCCCTGACATGACACACCGCGCACAGACCCGGGTCCTGCTTGGCCTGCCCTGCCTTTTGCTGGGCCTGTCGGGTTGCGCCACACAGGCACTGGACAGCGCCCCCGCCCGGCCAGATATGCCGTGGCAGCCCAACGTAGCCGCCAATGGCGAACTCCTGCCCGGCAAGGCAGGCCGCCGTGGGCTTATGCTCCCCCCCGGCTACGTATTGCCCGCCAACCATGCCCTTACCCCCCGCCCTGCGGATAGCAGCATAAACCCGACACACACCTATTCGCTCCCCGAGTTGATAGATATTGCCCAGTCAAACAACCCAAGCACACGCAGAGCATGGGATGCAGCGCGGGATGCGGCACTTACGGTCGGTATTGCCCGCACAGCCTACGTGCCGCATCTGACAGCCTCCATTGTTGGCGGGTATGGCACCCGGCACAACAACAGCTCGGTGAATGTTGAAAACGGTGGGCTGGTAGGCGGTGTTATTAACAACACCGACACGCCCAGAACCCACAATAACGGGCAGGGCGAAGTCCAGACACTGAACATGGAATGGCTGCTCTTTGACTTTGGCAAACGCGAAGCCATGATAGACGCCGCATCCCAGTTGCAGTTAGCCAGCAATGTGCTGTTTACCGCTGCCCACCAAAAAGTCATTTACGGTGTAACACTGGCTTTTTACACACACGCAGCGGCCGTAGCGCGTGCAGGGCTGGTCGAACAGTCACTCCGCAATGCCCGGAGTGTTCAGGCCGCAGCCGAGGCGCGCCTGCGGCAGGGGCAGGGCACCATTGTGGATGTTGCCCAGACCCAGCAGATGACCGCACAGGCGGAACTGCGGCTGGTACAGGCCCAGAACGGCATTGAAAACACCTATCTGGAACTCATGACATCCATGGGTATTGCCCCCTCCACCCAACTGCATACGCAAGACGTGGCCGGCCGCGCCCTTAACATAAACGACATGCGCATGACGGATGACATGATCCGCACTGCCGTCTCTCAACGCCCGGATGTGCTGGCGGCCTATGCCGCGGCAAAAGCTGCGCGCAGCAACGTAACAGCAGCAAAAGCCGAGTTTTTGCCAAAGGTTTTTGTTACAGGTAACGTCGCCTATACCACGGGGCATCTGGCTCTCTCCTCCGTGCCGGGTGCGGGGTCGGATTCCTCGCCCACCCTCAACCTGTCCTCCAACAACTTCAGCAGTCTTGTTCTGGGGGGTATTTCGGTACCTATTTTTGACGGTGGCATGCGTGCCGCCGTGCTGAAGCAGGTACAGAACCGCGCAGACAGCACACAGGTCACGCTGGAACAGACACTTGACGACTCAGCCAAACAGATTGTTGCCGCACAAAACGGCCTGCATACGGGCCTGAGCGCATACCGCGCAGCCACCAAGCTGGAAGCTGCGGCCCAGACCAGTTTTGATGCCGCTTTTACAGCCTACCGCAGTGGTGTGGGGTCCATAACACCCGCAACACTGGCCCAGAGCGGCCTGCTGGATGCACAGCTTGCCCGATCGGATGCGTATTACGCCGCCCTTATTGCCGCAGCCAGCCTTGGCTTTGCAACGGGAGCAATCGGCAACATGCCTGATCAGGGCGTGGAAGAAGCGCCCCGGTAGCAAAAACACGCGGCCTCGTGCCCATTGAGCATACCAACGGCCTGCATCCATGCCTGTGCGGTTGTTGGCCCCACAAACCGGAACCCTTTGTGTTTGAGGGCTTTTGCAACAGTGGCGGACAAGGGAGAATGCGGCTCCAGCCCCGTGCCGCGCTCATGTGCAAGGGCCTGACGCACCATACCCCATGCAAATGCGGAAAAATCCTCCCCCGCATCCTCCATAGCAAGCCATGCGCGCGCATTGGCTATTGTGGCTGCAATTTTGGCGCGGGAGCGAATAATACCAGCATCCCCCAGTAACAGCTCTTCATCCTCATGCGTGAACACGGCAACTTTGCGCGGATCAAACCCACAAAAAACCCGCCTGAAATGCTCACGTTTTTGTAAAACCGTATTCCACGATAGCCCGGCCTGAAATGTTTCCAGCACCAGCGCCTCCCATAGGGCGCGGCTATCTGTTACGGGTTTTCCCCACTCGTGGTCATGGTATGCACGGAGCAGGGCATTGCTTTCCGCCCAGCCACAGCGTACCAGCACGCCCGTTTTAGGAGCGGGATGTATCGTTTGTGCGGATGAAGGCAAACTGTGCCCCGCCCTCCGCCTCCCGCTGGGCTGTGGTGCGGCTACCCGCTCCATACCGTTCGGACACAGCCCGCAAAGCGGGCAGGGCGGCACGTTCCCCACGGAGCAGGCCTATAAGGGCGCGCACACGCAGAGCTTCCTCCTCGCTGGCAAGGCTGTAATGGATTGTGCGGGATTCACGCCTTGGCACCACAATTTCCGCCCGCCGCAAGGCGCCAAGCTGCTGGCTCAGGGTGGGCTGGCCTATACCGGTGCAGGCTTCCAGTTCCCCCACAGCAAGAGAACCACGCTCAAGCAGAGCATCCAGAATCATGAGCCGTTGCGGCTGGGCAAACAGCTTCATGCATTCAACAAGCTGTCTGGCTTCCTCAACACTCAGCACACTCATGCCTCGGTATCCCGGCTCATATTCATAAACCAGTCCGGGCCTGCGGCCATAACATCCTCGTGCGTCTGGCCTGCGGGCAGCACCACATCCGCCCCCGGTATCCAGCCTTCGGGGGTCATGACATCCCCCCGCTCCACCCGTTGCAGGGCGGAGAGCACACGGAGCATTTCGGCCACGGAGCGGCCAACCGTTGCAGGGTACCAGGTAATCACACGCACAATGCCGTTGGGGTCAATAAAATACGCCGCACGCACGGTAGCACTATTGCGCGCATCCAGATCCAGCATACCGTAGGCACGGGCAATAGCCAGCGAGGGGTCCTCGATCACAGGGAAGGAGATTGTTACGCCAAAGCGTGAGCGTATGGCTTCCAGCCATGCCAGATGTGCAGGCAGACTATCCACCGATAAACCAACCAGCGCACAGTCCATGGCCTCGAACTGGGGAACAGCGCGCGCCATGGCAATAAATTCGCTGGTGCAGACAGGGGTAAAATCCGCCGGATGCGAAAACAGAATAACCCACCGCCCCCGCAGGCTGCTGAGTGTAAAGTCCCCCTGCGTGGTCCGGGCCGTAAAATCAGGCGCTTCGTCCCCGATCTTCAAAGAGGAGGCGAGAGGCACCAAAGGACAGGCATCTGCTATGCGATCGTTCATGGCAGTTTCCTTTACGCGAAATCCTGATCTTGACGCAAGATGGTTTCATATTTAGTGAAATCAAATATACAATGTTACAGTAAGTTATTAACAATCGGAGTCTCCCATGTCGGATACCGCCATCACAACAGCTACGGCCCAGATTCTGATGATGCTCCGCCATCCGCAGACCCGACCCGTAGTGCAGAGTTTTTTTGACCCCGCCACCTTTACCGCAAGCCATGTTGTGCATGACCCCGCCACAAAGCAGGCTGCCGTTATAGATAGCGTTCTGGATTATGACGCAGCATCGGGCCGCACCAACTTCACCTCCGCCCAGCAGATTGTGGACTACGTGCGGGCACAGGACCTGCATGTGGTCTGGCAGTTGGAAACACATGCCCATGCCGACCACCTTTCCGCCGCCCCATGGCTGCAAGAACAGGTTGGCGGCCAGTTGGGCATTGGGGCTGATATTGTGCGTGTGCAGGAAGTCTTTGGCAAAATATTCAATGCCGGGTCCGAATTTGCGCGCGATGGCTCCCAGTTCAACCACCTGTTCAGCGATGGCGAAGGCTTTAAGCTGGGCAATCTGGAATGTATGGCCCTGCATGTACCCGGCCACACCCCGGCGGATATGGCCTTTATTATCGGGGATGCCGCTTTTATTGGCGATACGCTGTTCATGCCCGATTACGGCACCGCGCGGGCCGACTTCCCCGGTGGGGACGCCCGCATGCTGTACCACTCCATCCGCCGCCTGCTGAGCCTACCCCCACAGACCCGCCTGTTCCTGTGCCATGACTACAAAGCACCGGGGCGCGACACGTTTGCATGGGAAACAACCGTAGGCGCCGAACGCGAACACAATATTCATGTGCATGATGGTGTAAACGAAGAGGACTTTGTGGCCATGCGTACCGCGCGGGACGCAACGCTGAGCCTGCCTAACCTGATCATGCCCTCCGTGCAGGTCAATATCCGTGGGGGCCATATGCCCGAACCGGAGGACAATGGCGTCAGCTATATCAAAATTCCAGTCAATCGCCTGTAAGCTGTTCAGCCCCCTGCCCAACCATACTGCGGAGAACCCATGTTAACGCCCCACATTTTGCATATCGCGCTGGAAATTGCCTCTGGCGCAACCGTGGGGTTTACCCTTGGGCTGGTTGGGGGCGGTGGGTCCATTCTGGCCGTGCCCCTTATGGTCTATCTGGTTGGGGTGCCTAACGCGCATGTGGCTATTGGCACCAGCGCGCTCTCTGTCTCCATCAACGCACTGGTGGGGCTGGCGCAACATGCGCGCAACAAAACCGTAAAATGGCGGTGCGCTGGTATTTTTGCCCTGTGCGGTGTGGGCGGGGCTTTTTTGGGGGCATCCCTCGGCAAGGCCGTGGATGGCAGGCACCTGCTGCTCCTGTTTGCCATTCTTATGATCGGGGTTGGGGTGCTTATGATCCGTGGCCGCCACAATACCGGCTGCCCCGGCGCAAGCTGTAACAGGGAAAACGCACCCAAGGTCATGGCCTGTGGGTTTGGCACGGGCGTGTTATCCGGCTTTTTTGGTATTGGTGGAGGATTTTTGATCGTGCCGGGGCTTATGGCCTCTACCAGCATGCCCATCCTTAACGCGGTTGGCACATCGCTTGTGGCTGTGGCGGCTTTTGGGTTTAGCACCACGTTCAGCTACATGCTCTCGGGCTATGTGGACTGGCAGCTTGCCGGGCTGTTTATTCTGGGAGGAGCCGTTGGCTGTAGCATTGGCACAAAGGCGTCACGCGCACTGGCAGGGTCCACGGGCAGACTAACCACCATATTTGCCAGCCTGATTTTTGTTGTTGCCGCCTATATGATCTGGCAGAGCATCCGCCAGTTTTAGGCTCTGACACCCAACTTCCACCAAAAAGCACAGGTCTTTACGGGCCAATCTCCAGCGCGCTGGTGGGTGGCTGCTGCTCCACCGTATGCTGCGCGCTGGCCATGGCCTGATGGAGCTGGGCATAAATATTCCCCTCCCCCAAAGCCTTAACAATATGGTGCCGCTCCATATCGGCCAGCGCATAGGACGCAACACGGCCAAAAATAACCCGCACGCCCTGCATGTGCAAACGGAACAGCACATCGCGCACAACACTGGCTGCGGAATAGTCAATATCCGTAATGGCGCTGCAATCAACCACCATGCACCGCACCGGCGTTGGAGCGCTGGACAGCAGGAGGTCAATATCCTCAGCAAAAAGCGAGCAGTTGGCGTAGAACAGGTCCGCACAAAACCGGTAAACCACAAGCCCCGGCTCTGTCTGCTCCCCTGCACGAACGGGTATGGCCTCAAGCTCATGCGTTATCGGGTCTGGTTTGAGCACCATGGTATGGGGCCGGTAGCTATGCCGCACATGCCGAAACAAAGAGAGGGCAATGGCAATAAAAATGCCCTGCTCCACCCCAATACTCACCACCGTGGCCATTGTAACCAGTGCAAGCCTGAATTCCCCCGGACTTTCCTTGCGGATATGGTTAAGGGCTGCTGTGTCAATCATGCCCACGGCAACACAGAACACGACCGAACCCAGAATGCAGCGGGGCAAATACTGGAGTGGCCCGGTAAAAAAGAGCAGCACACATAAGGTGACCCCAGCAAAGACAAGCTGCGCCTTCTGGCTTGTTCCCCCAGCCTGCACGGCCATGGCGGTCTGGGTCGGGCTGCCATTGACCGTAAATGTGCCACTCAACCCGGCCGCAGCGTTGGCCGCACACAGCCCCACAATGTCCGCATTGGCATCCACTGTTTCGTGCAGCCTATAGGCAAAAGCGTGGGATGTGGCTGCACTTTGCGCGATAATAACAAACACGCAGGAACCAGACACAGGCAGAAGTGCTAAAAACTGATGCCACGAGACCACGGGTACCGCAAAATGCGGCAAGCCCCCCTGCATTGGCCCCAGCACAGTAACCCCATACTGGGCCAGCCCCAAAACCCAGCTCAGCCCCAGCCCACCCAACACCACCACCAGCGCCACGGGCCGGCCCGGCAAAAACCGCGCGCCACACAGCAGCAACGCACATGCCATGCAGGAAATACCAACCGTAAGTAGGTGCATATGCGCACCTGCCCGCACAAGCCCCACAAACTGCGCCAGCGTATTATGCGATGCCGCATCCAGCCCCACCATGTCATACAGCATGCTCATGCTGACCTGCACACCCACACCGGCCAAAAAACCAACCAGCACAGTGCGTGACAAAAAATCAGCCAGAAAACCGAGCCTGCACAGGCGGGCCGCCAGCAAAAACCCTGCATTCAGCAAGGCAACGGCGCTAACCAGATGAATGTAGGCAGCACTGCCCACCGGCTCCATTTCCGATAGGGCGCTGGAAAAAATAGCAGCAGTTGCAGAATCCGCCGCCACAACCAGATGGCGGGAGGACCCAAACAGCGCAAAGGCCACCAATGGAAACAGCACCGTATACAGCCCTGTTACTGTGGGCATGCCCGCAATACGTGCATACCCCAGAACCTGCGGAATGTTCATGGATGCCAAAGACAGCCCGGCCCACACGTTTTTGCTTATGGAGAACGGTTTTTGCCACCAGCCGGTTAATGTGCGCACGCGGCCCCTGCTCCCTTCTTCCCTACCCCATGGTTTGTCGCGGCCTGATCCGGGGCATGCAGGCCCTTGCCAGCCTTGCAGAACATGCAACAATCGCGCCTTTGTCAAAGAGGCGTGTAACATGACTGTAACAGTTTACCACAATCCGTCCTGCGGTACGTCCCGCTCCGTGCTGGAACTGCTGCGCAATGCGGGCATAGAACCCGAGGTGGTGCTTTACCTTAAAACACCACCCAGCCGTAAACAGCTTGAAGACATTCTGCACCACGACAAACTGGGTGCGCGCGATCTTTTGCGCACAAAGGAAAAACTGTGCGCAGAACTCGGTCTGGACAAACCCGATGTAACAGATAGCCAGATACTGGACGCCATTGCCCAGCACCCCATTCTGCTCAACCGCCCTGTTGTGGTCACACCCAAAGGGGCGCAGGCCTGCCGCCCGGCCAGGCTGGTGCTCGACCTGCTGCCCTGAAAACCGCCTATGGGCACAACAGCCATATGGCACAAAAAAAGGCCTGCCCGGCTTATAACAAACCGGGCAGGCCCCATACGTTCCGCCTGACACCCAAAGTTAGTGCGCGGTCGCCCCTTCTGGCAGGGCATAGGCAATAATATAGTCCCCAACATCAGGCGAATGGCTGGCACCACCTGCGGAAATGACCACATATTCCCGCCCGGTTTTGGGCGAGCGGTAAATCAGGGGAGCCGCAACAGCCCCCACTGGCAGGCGTTGCTTCCACACTTCCTGCCCGGTCCGCGAGTTGAGTGCGCGCAGATAGTAATCCTGCGTTCCGGCAAAAAAGACCAGCCCCGATGCGGTCGAGGTGGGGCCACCCAGTGTTGGCATGCCAATTGGCACAGGCAGGTGGGTTTTAACCCCAAGTGGTCCAAGGTCTTCCACTGTGCCCATGGGAACCTGCCAAACAATTTTTTTGGTGTGCAGGTCAATGGCCGTCATGGTGCCAAAGGGCGGCGTGCTGCATGGCACGGCCAGTGGCGATTGCAGAATATCAATTTTAACCCCGCCATAAGGCCCGGCCAACTGCGGGCGGATGGTTCCCATAAAGCCCGGGACCTCGTCCGTTGAGACCTTGAATTTTTTAGCGTCCTCCCGCGTGACCAAAGACATCCGCAGCGGCATGCGCATGTCATTAACAAACATGAGACCACTGTTTTCATCTACCGAAATACCGCCCCAGTTCATCCCGCCCAGCAGGCTGGGCCATTCGATGTACGGCTTTTCACCCGGTGGGGTAAACGGCCCTGTGTAGACCGAACTTTTGAACATGATCCGGCAGTAAAGCTGGTCAAACGTACTGACCCCCCACATAGCCCCTTCGCTCAGCGGGTCCGCACCGATCGTGGGCATGCCAACGGAAAAAGGCTGGGTGGGAGAGAGATGTTCGTCCTGCGCTGCAGGCGTTGTGGCAACCGGCTTTTCCACAACCTCGGTCACAGGCTTGCCTGTGCGCCGATCGAGCACAAAAATATGGCCGGTCTTGGTGGTCTGGATCAGGGAGGGAATTTTTTCGCCCTGCGCATTGGTCACATCATACATAACGGGCTGGGATGGCAGGTCATAATCCCACACATCATGATGGATAAGCTGCGAGACCCAACGGGTTTTGCCCGTGGCGGCATCCACCGCCACAACGGCTGCCCCAAAACGGTTGTTAACCGCGCTACGGTCCCCACCCCAGTAATCCGGCGGGCCATTCCCCGTTGGCAGATACACAAGGTTGAGTTCCTTGTCGTATGTGGGCACCGTCCACACATTGGGGGTGGACAGCGTGTAGGTCTGCTCTGGTGCCGGAGCTTGTGTGTTATCCGGGTTTCCAACATCCCACGCCCAGGCAAGGGAGCCATCGCGCACATCAAACGCGCGCACAACGCCTGAGGGTTCACCGGGCATAATGTCACGCACCCATCCACCAACCACAACCAGATGCCCCATAACCACGGGCGCTGCGGTGGGGTGGTAGCGTTTGCTATTTTCGGTCGGACCCATCTGCTTTTTAAGGTCCACAAACCCTGCATTGCCAAAGCCTGTGCATACAGCGCCACTATGGGCATCCAGTGCGAACAGGCGTGCATCAATGGAGGAAACCAGAATACGCTGGTGGCAGTCTGGCGCGGTGTAAGCGGCTTTTTGCTCCGGTGTCAGGCTTGTATCCGCATCCATGTCGTAATACCCAACACCACGGCAGCTTACGTGCTCGGCCGTAACGGCATTGGGATTGAACTTCCAGATTTTTTGCCCCGTATCGGCATCAATGGCCGTAATCAGGTTTTCTGGTGTGCAGGAGTACAGCACGTTTCCGATCTGCTGTGGCGTGTTTTCATCCGTGCCAAAGCCGCTCCCGCTTACGCGGCGACCGGTGCGGTAAACCCATGCAACCTTGAGCTGGCCCACATTGGCAGGCGTGATCTGGCTATAGGGCGCAAAGCGCGTACCCCCCGCACTCCGGCCATAAAACTCCCAGTTTTCTGGCGCATCGGGCTGACCTGCCTGCGCCACCTTGGCCACATCACTCAAGGCATCGGGGTTGGCAATGCTCCCATGCGGAAAAAAAGCGGAGACCAGTGTGCCCACCAGAGCCACCAGAACACCCAGCCCACCCAGAGCGCTCCAGCGGCGGGCCGGGCTTCCTATGTTGGGGAATAGTGCAGCCAGCCACAGACCCAGAGTGAGCAAAATGGCAGGCACAACCAGGCGTGGCAGCAGCTCCCAGTAGCCGATATGCGGTGCATCATACAAAGCCCACAGGCATGTTGCCACAAACACCGCGACTGATGCAGGCAAAGCACTGCTTTTGCGGCGGAAAAACAGCACCGCCAACGCCACATAGGCAAGCCCGGCAAGCAGGTAGTACGCCGATCCCCCTAAAGCCAGCAACTGCCCGCCACCATAGGCAAGCACAAGCCCCACCCCCGCACTCAGCAGTGCAAAGAGAACCCGGTACACATCGGCCGCAGTGATCCGATGTTCTGTCCTGAATGGTTCATCCATTCTTTTTCTCCCAATTCCCAAAGTTCCCAAAGACCGCGTGCCAGCAGACCTGAAGAATACCGCCCAGACCAGCCCACACCCTGCCATTCCTCAGAAAGATGGTGGTCTGTGATCCATTACCTTGGATGATGTCAATAATAATTCAGCGTTTTTCAAATCACGACTGGATACACACAAGAAAATGACCTCGTTTTTTCATGCGCAATACACGGTACAGTCCCGACCTGTATCACGTTGCGGTGAAACACCCCGAACACCCTTACGCCCCACCATGGGACGCCCCCTCACGACCTGCCCTGACCTTGCCCATGCGTGTTTTGCAAACCGTTGAATTATCAGACTTCCTTGCGGTTTCTCACGTTAAAACACCTCCACAATCCCCCTCAAGGCATACTGGAAACATATGGGTTATAACAACTTCATATATTGGACATCCCCCCGGCATCGCGCGTTTAACTGGGACAACGCCCCTGCTCGCAGGACCATTTTTTAAGGAACACACAGTTACCATGACCTATACCGTTGGAATGTATCTGGCCGACCGTCTGGCACAGATTGGCCTGAAACATCATTTTGCCGTCGCTGGGGATTATAATCTGGTTCTTCTGGACCAGCTCCTGCTCAACAAGGACATGCAGCAGATCTACTGCTGTAACGAACTGAACTGCGGCTTTAGTGCTGAAGGCTATGCCCGCGCCCACGGTGCTGCCGCCGCTGTTGTGACCTTTAGCGTTGGCGCCATTTCCGCCATGAACGCCATTGGCGGTGCCTATGCGGAAAACCTGCCCGTTATCCTTATTTCCGGCTCCCCCAACAGCAATGACTACGGCAGCGGCCATGTGCTGCACCACACACTGGGCAACACGGATTACGGCTACCAGATTGAGATGGTACGCCACGTAACCTGTGCGGCCGAAAGCATTACGGATGCCGCATCCGCCCCCGCCAAGATCGACCACGTTATCCGCACCGCCCTGCGTGAGCGCAAACCGGCGTATCTGGAAATTGCGTGCAACGTGTCCTCTGCTGAATGCGCACGCCCCGGTCCGGTTTCCTCCCTGCTGGCAGAACTAACGCCTGACACCACCAGCCTGAACGCTGCGGTGAACGCCGCCGTAGCCCTGCTGGAAAAATCCGAACGGGCCGTTATGCTGGTTGGCACCAAAGCCCGCTCCGCCCATGCGCTGAGCGAAACCGAAGCACTGGCCGACCGCATTGGCTGTGCCGTAACCATTATGGCCGCAGCCAAAGGCCTGTTCCCTGAAGACCATGCAAACTTCCGTGGCCTTTACTGGGGCGAGGTCTCAGCCCCCGGCGCGCAGGACCTTGTGGAAAAAGCCGATGCCGTGCTGTGCATTGCGCCCGTGTTCAATGACTATTCCACCGTTGGCTGGACCGCATGGCCCAAGGGCGAGAACGTGCTGGTGGCAGACCCCAACCGCGTAACAGTTGGCGGGCAGACGTTTGAGGGCTTCACACTGCGTGAATTCCTGACCGCTCTGGCCAAAAAAGCCCCCTCCCGCCCTGCCAGCGCGCGTGATTCCAAATACACGCCCACCAAAATTGCCCCCGCAGCCCCCGATGCACGCCTGACAAATGACGAAATGACCCGTCAGATCAACGGCATGCTCACATCCAAAACCACCCTTGTGGCGGAAACGGGCGATTCCTGGTTCAACGCCATGCGCATGCACCTGCCCCGCCACGCCCGCGTGGAAACAGAAATGCAGTGGGGCCATATTGGCTGGTCCGTTCCTTCATCCTTTGGCAATGCCATGGGTTCGCAGGAACGCGAACATATTGTCATGGTGGGTGATGGCTCCTTCCAACTGACTGCGCAAGAAGTGGCCCAGATGGTACGGTACGAACTGCCCGTTATCATCTTCCTTGTGAACAACCGGGGTTATGTGATCGAAATTGCCATCCATGATGGTCCATACAACTACATCAAGAACTGGGATTATGCCGGTCTGATGAACGTGTTTAACGCAGGCGAAGGCCACGGCCTTGGCCTGACGGTCAAAACCGGGGCGGAACTGGCAGACGCCATTAAAAAGGCACAGGCCAACCACCGTGGCCCGACCATTATTGAATGCCAGATCGAACGCACGGACTGCACGGACATGCTGGTGCAGTGGGGCAAACGTGTCGCCTCCGCCAATGCCCGCAAGCCGCATGTTTCATAACAGACAGCTTATATTCTCCATTTGAAAAAACGCCCCGGATTCAAATCCGGGGCGTTTTTTATTACCCATGCACAATCAATCACCAATATGTGCTTCAAATCACGTTATCTTATAATAAGTTTTTTCAAAAACTATGTTACGCAAAATCCAGTTTCTCAGCACCTTACAAGGATGACTGGCCGCGGCATCTTCCGCACCATGCAACTGGAAAGAATAAAAAGAAAAACGTATTTTTTCTAATATGTTTTTCAAAAAAATCTTCCATAAAAACATATTAGAAAACGCCACATGACCATCAAATCATCAGGATTACTGGCTCTGGCCACGTGGGGGTTTGCAGCCGTCTGCCATGCCCCATCCGTGTATGCGCAAACTGTTCTTTCCAACCCTGCCAATACTCGGGCACTGGTCGAGCACGCCATGCATCAGGCAGATGACCAATCCCTTCTGCCCGACCCCCATGTTCTACAGCGCCCCCTCAACTCCCCCCTCCCGCCCAGTGGTGTGCCAGTTGCCCCCTGGCCGGGCCTTGCCACAATGAATATTCCCAGCGTGAATGATTACGGGGCAAAAAAGCCCCATCATATCATGACACTGGAACCCCTGAGCCTACGGGAAGGGCCATCGTGGCTTCTCCCGTCCGAAGTGGATGCCCAACGCCGCACTGATATGGAAGACCCCTATTATGTGCCAACAGCGGGCAGCAGCCACCTTGTGCCTCAGATCATGCCTTTTCGAACACGTTTGCAGCAAAAAGGGTTTGCTTTTTCCTTTACCTACAAGGGGGAGGCCATGGGCAACATCAATGGCGGCATAAAGCGCGGCATGGACTACGTGCATGAGCTGACATTGCAGATGAATTTTGATCTGGGCAAAATGGCAGGGCTGGAAGGCTGGTCCGTGCATACGCTGCTTATGAACCGTGCTGGCCGCGAGGTCTCGCACGACATGGCGGGCGAATATTATGTCAACCTGATGGAAGTGTACGGCCTGTCGGGTCATGTTGTCGCCCATCTGGTCGATCTGTACGCCGAAAAGCAGTTCCTTAACAATCGCATGGACATCACGTTCGGGCGCATGTCTCTGACGCATGTTTTTGCAACATCGCCGCTTATCTGCTCCTTCATGGTCACGTGTTCCGCGCCCGTAGCGCTGAAGCTGGACCCGGGTTTTTCGGTTTACCCCAAAGCAACATGGGGGGCGCGCGTTCGCTTCCGCCCCACGCGGGACACCATGGTCCAGCTTGGCGCGTATCAGGTCTCTCCCCTCAACGGCAATCCGAGCGGATGGTCATGGGGGAGCGAGGATACAACAGGCATGATGCTGCCTGTGGAATTTACCTGGCAGCCTTTCCTGACCCGCAACCGCCTACCCGGCCACTATGTGTTTGGCTACGCGCACGATACAACCCGCTATGCGGACGAACTGGGCAAAAAGCCCGCCTCCCTGCTTGCACAGCCCGGCCGCGAACGCAGTGCTCCTATGGATATTTTCTGGTTTGAAGGGGACCAGATGATCTACCGCAAGGGGGGGCGCAACCAGATGGCCGGTGGTTACCTGATGGCCGGATACATCCATAACACACCCCATGTTTCCTCCATTTCGGACGAAGCTTACGCCGGGCTGTCATTCAACGGACTGATCCCCACCCGTCTGACAGACAGGCTGGGCATTATGTATTCGTGGTACCATGTGAGTGATCGCAAACGACTTGGTCAGATGTATGCGCTAGATGCGGGCCTGTCGCTGGGCAGTCAGGTCCGGGGGCCCCAAACGGACTCCCATGTGATCGAAGCCTATTATGCCATAGACGCCATGCCCGGGGTAACCGTGCAGCCTGAATTTGAATATATGATCAGGCCGGGGGAAACATCACACATCCCCGATGCAGCACTGGTCGGGCTTAAAATTATTGCCAATCTGTAAAAAAACTGCCTGAAAGACAGGCAGTTTGCCGAGTAAGAATTTTAAGCGGGGCCAATCACTCCTTGCTCAGGGTTTGTGGCCGTCCTTCTTCATCCACAGCAACAAAAACAAAATTGCCCGATGTAACCTTCTGCCGGATATTTGTGCGCCTGATGCGCCGCACAGATTCCGCGCAAATGGTAATGGACGTGCGTCCGACCTTAACAATCCGGGTATAAACATTCAGTTCATCCCCGACCGCCATGGGGTGATGAAAAACCATACCGTTAATGGCTACGGTCACACATTTGCACCCCGCAAACCCTTCGGCTGCGGTACTGGCTGCAAGGTCCATCTGAGCGGCAACCCAGCCACCAAAAATATCGCCCGCGGCATTTGTATCCCTGCGCATGGCAACAACCCTGACAGCCAGATTGGCATCCGTTGCCCACTCACTTGGTTCAGTACTACCCACGATCGCCCCTTCTGCCTGCGTATGGTCCTTGCCGGAATATCTGGATCATGTTTCTCCATTCCTTGGCAAACATACAGAGGAATCTGTGCGCGCCACCCATGCCTGTACAAAACGTGAAAAATCTTTGGCACAAGACCCAGATCTCGCCTCAAATCCACAGCCCGAACGGCCATAGCGCACCCAAAATCACGCATTTGTTATGTGAGCGACGGTAATATCATTTTCATCGATGAAATTTTATTTTACACGAATCTATAGATTCGTTCATAATTCAACGCAGAGCAGGAGGGGTAACAATGTACAGATATGCCGTTTCTTTTACAGACCAGACACAATCCAATATCCGAGATACCATACTCCAAGCCAAAAGCAATAATAGCAATATTCAGGCGGCGGTAAGCGGATCTGGCGAAGTATACGCCAGTGACATCCGAGAAGCGCGCGTGAATGCGAACGAAAAATTTGTGGACAAGACCATTGAAAACGTCATGAAAGAAAAAAATTCCGGGGATTTTTACGCATAAGTCTTATTTTCAGACTTAACTCTGTATTATGATACCACACAGAATATATTCTGCTCGCCCCGCTTACATCGTTACTTAAGCAACATGGTTGGGACAACCAAAGCCTAACCTAATGCTTCCATGCACCTTCTGGCTCAAACTCCCACCAGAGACCAGAAGAGCGTGACACACCGCAAAAATCTGCGTTCCAGATGCAAAATCACAGCATAAAATAGTGAATATAAAACCACGGGATCACTCTGTGACCCCGCCAAAAAAACTGGGAAGGTCAGCATGGATGCGTGATACGCTCCAAGTATCTTGTGATGGCCTGACAGCCTATAGCCACGGTTTTGTCATAACAACCAACACCCTGCATGAATTCAAAAAAGGTCCTCCGCTTACGTCCTGAAGAGAAGCATGGCGCATTGGACCGGACAGCAAACGGCCCCAATCCGTTTGAGATGCACATTGTGAAAAGCCGCAAAACATTGGTATTTGCAGACTAAGATACAAATTGTAATTTTTAACACTTAGGACACCGGATTTTTTATGACCTCCCTGCCTGTTTCCGACACACAGCGCCGTCTGGTCATGCTTTGCGCCGTACTTGGCATTGTTCTGGGTGGGCTGGATGGGGCGATTGCCAACATTGCCCTCCCAACCATCGCCCATGACCTCCACTGTAGCGAGACCCAGACCGTCTGGGTCGTCAATGTCTATCATCTGGCCGTTGCGGTCAGCCTGTTACCTGCCGCAGCGTTGGCAGACTCTTTGGGCCTAAAGCGGGTTTACGGGTTTGGGATCGCCCTTTTTACAGCAGCATCTCTTGCCTGCGCGCTTTCAGGCTCATTGGGCACTCTTATCGCGGCACGGGTGGTGCAAGGGCTGGGAACAGCCTGCATGGCAGCACTGAGCGGCGCTCTTGTGCGCAATGTGTATCCCAGAGCCATGCTGCATCAGGCTTTTGCCATCATCGCTCTGGCCGTTGCCATTTCTGCCGCAGTTGGGCCAACTCTGGCAGCAATAGTGCTGGCTGTGGCTCCTTGGCCATGGCTGTTCCTAATTAACGTTCCAATTGGTCTGATAGCGGTTGCTCTTTTCCTACGGGCAGCCCCGGCCAGCCCCCGCGCTCCATTTTCTTTCGACTGGGTAGGCACATTGCTGAATGTGGGCGCTCTGGGCTTGGGTATTCTGGGCGTTGATGCGCTGGGGCAGAAGAAAACAGGACTGGCGGTGTTTGAGATCGGGACAGGCCTACTCTGCACCTTCCTGCTTTATGGCCAGCAAAAAAAGCTGAAAACGCCCATGCTGCCATTGGACCTGCTGGCTATTCCACTGTTCTCGCTCTCAATCCTCACTTCAATCTGCGCTTATACGGCACAGATACTGGCCTATGTTGCTCTGCCTTTTTTGTTCCAGACCGTTATGCATCTTTCTGCCGTAACAACTGGCCTGCTCGTAACACCCTGGCCTGTGCTTGTTGCGGTTGCCGCTCCCTTTGCGGGTCGACTGGCCACCCGGCATCCGGCCTCGGTTTTAAGCAGTATAGGGCTGGCAATTCTGGCAACGGGCCTAGCCACCCTAAGCCTTATGCCCGCGCAACCCGCTTTCTGGGATGTATGCTGGCGTATGGCGCTATGCGGTATTGGGTTTGGTTTTTACCAAACGCCCAATAACCTGACCGTCATGACCTCCGGCCCAGCAACCCGTAGTGGTGCGGCAAGTGGTATGATGGCGGTTGCACGCACACTGGGCTGGGCGCTTGGCTCCGCACTGGTGGCTCTGGTCTTTGGCTTTTCCCAAGGGAGTGGTGGAGCCTTACATTGCCTTGAACTGGCAGCCGGGTTTGCCCTCCTTGGGGCAACGCTCAGTGTCTCGCGCCGTGTTATTCGGCGCGAGGAGAAGCGATAGAGGACTGGAATGGCAGATCTGCTGCCAGTGTGCATCTGGCAACCCAGTTGCCCGTATGGGAACGTTTTAACGAAACTGCGGAAGCACTCTGCATTTCAGAGGTTGTGCTTTACGAACTTTTATATGGTGCGGAAAAGTCCCAGAATCCGGCGTGAGGTGGAACATTTTGCGGCCCGTCTCTTAGTTTTGCCTTTTGATAACGATGCCGCAGCTCATACAGCAGAAATTAGGGCTAATCTGGAGCATCGTGGCTGTGTGCGATTCGAACTTGCGGAGTAACAGGCAGTATCCCGTGGAAAAGCAGGTTTTCACGGATGCCGT
This sequence comes from Acetobacter zythi, assembly GCF_963921165.1. NCBI lineage: Bacteria > Pseudomonadati > Pseudomonadota > Alphaproteobacteria > Acetobacterales > Acetobacteraceae > Acetobacter > Acetobacter zythi. The sequence goes on along the minus strand of NZ_CAWUEO010000023.1, from coordinate 195,516 downwards.
TGCTATCATACCCCTTGTCGACCAGAAAACCGCGTGGAGTTGCGACCAGCGCCGTTAAAGCATCCCAGACATCTGGCTCAATTCACAGGCGGAACCGAACATAGACCGCGTGCCTTTCCCATAGCGTTATGCATGTCACGTCATGGGCAGCACCGCCACCGTAACCTTGAGAAACTAACGGATCTCTGGTGGGGCAAGCCCAGCAGCCACGCATCCACCAATCTCCCCAAAAACCGACTTCGAAACACAGGAAAAACAAACTGAGTAAGACTTTTTGTCAACAGAAGACAATCGCGCAGAATCAATAATTCTTTAGTAAGAAATGTTAATTCCTCATAAACGTACCATCAATGATAAAAAATAATGGGTAATCTCTATAAATATGGAATACACAAAAACCTTAAACCAGTAGCGTTATTTGCTTATATCGCAATCGATGAAATAGGGAAAGGACTTAGAATTCATGATATCGAAGCAATTGTTGCTACCTTTCTCGGTCAAAACAATATAACAGTTCGAGGTGAATTTAATCAATACACAAAAGGGACTCCATTGCGAAACTGTAGATACATACTTACCAAAAACATTGGAGTTTCTATTGGATGATCTTTACCTTATGTAGATGCCGCTATCACTTTTTACGATGTATCAAAAATTGTTTATAATACTGTTCAGCAGTATAATCGTCTGGTTAAATCTGAAGACAGGATTTTTTAAATGCATATTCTCTCTGAAAAATTCAAGAATTTTTTAATATACAAAGAAAAGATTTCTGAAAATGAAATTCAACTGTCAACAAGAATTGTAGAAGATCTTGGCGTAGATGGAATTGAGGCTCATTACTTCATGGTATCTTACTTCGACACGTTTCCAATTAATGAAGGAGATTTTGATTTTCGTCGATATTTTAATGATGAAACACCAGTTTTATTAATTATTCCCGCTATCCTCTTTCTTTTTTTTCGATTTCTGATCTGGCAACTTTTTCTGGGCAAACCAGTCAGCCTGATAACATTACCAGTCACATTAGCCATGCTCCAACAAGCAATAGACGATGGTATCTGGAATTGCGCACGCATTGAATCTCTTGCTGGCACACAGGTTTATCCCCCTCCAAAAAAAACAGGATGGTTTTCGCGCATTCATAACAGAACATGAGCAGACATATTTTAGAAGTATCGAATTCAATCTGACATGCAAATAAAGTAAACTCCACGAATTTATTGGTCCCGTGGGCTTTTCTGAACATTGTATGGTTGCAGGAGAACACTACCAACGACACTTGCGACTGGTGGATGCGTGGCTTCTGGGCCTGTGGTTCCTTATGCAGCCGCAACAGGGCCTGTGATGATGATGGGCGAGCCAGCGGCATTGCCCTGCGAGACCTTCCACGTGGTTTCGACAGAACCCGCGATGGTCGCGCCTGTGGTGCCGGTGCTGATGCTGCCATCTGTTGTGGAAGCAAATACGGACTGCCCGATAAGGGTCTCCATCGGTAAATCGTTATGTATGGACGTTAGATTGCGCTGTGCGCGCATTGTGGAGGATTTTAGGGGTATGTTGAAATTGGCGCTGTTGTTCTGGGTTGGGGTCTTGGTGTGTGTTGTGGAGGGCTTTTTGGCCGATAGCTATCCGGCTGGTGCGTGGTATGGCGCAGCCGTTTGGCTTGGTATTTCGATGATGATTTTGATCGTTCGTGAGAGGGGCACCAAATGACCGAATGGGGAACCGGCCACGAACCAGACCCGGACGAGCTGGTGGATTTTCTGCACAGCGAGGTACGGGCCGGTGCGAGTGCCGGTGGTCACGCCGCACCCGGTTCCGCTTCATGAGCCGGAGGAGGGGTTGTTGGATGAGGAGATTTTGCCGTTGTGGGATGATTGGCAGAATGGCCCATGTGTACAACCCTGTGGATAGCGGGCACTGTCGCAAAATAACGACACGTAAAAACGCAGGGTGATGCACATTTTTGCTGTACATGCGTGGGGGTTTGTGATTCTCTTGGGGGATGCCAGAAAAGCCCAAATTGAACAAAAAAGCGCATATCAGAAATGGAAAATCTCCGTGGGTTGTCCATAACGATCGCTCTGAGATGTTTAGTGATGGGTGCGGGAAGTGCGGCAAAAAGTCGTCAAAGATGTGCGGAAGTCATGCTGGATTTTCCATAAGTGGACAGCTTGGAGTGCCCTGGAAGTTGACGGAGACCGTGGCCTTAATTGGCAGACCCGTAGGTGCGTATGTTGCGGAAAAATTCAGGACGTACGGCGATGCCCCCCCCCCCCCTTCAAGCCCACAAACTCCGAAATCTACGCGCCGCCCCGCAACTGGGATGTGGCGTGTGCGCTTTGTAACCTGCGGGCCGGGGTGCCGTTGACTGAGGCGCAGAAGGCTTTGGCGGATGAGAAGGTAGCAGCATGAGCAAGGCGCGCCCACGCTATGAAATCCCCGTTGCCGAGGATAATGGCCCTACGCCTGAGCGAGCGGCTAAGTCGGTGTTTACTGCTGGCAGGCCGTCACGCGAACAGACCGTCGTGGATGAGATAGATTTGAAAGACTTACCAACCTCAGATGAGATGAATTGTGTTGGCTGAATCGCATCGATTTGTATATACTATGGACATATCCCTCATGGAGTACACGATGTTCACCCGTACAACTCTCTTCCTTTCGAACCGCTCTCAAGCCGTCCGCCTGCCTAAAGCTGTTGCCTTCGACAGCAACCTTAAAGAGGTTGTGATTATTCCAGACGGTGCACGCCGTATCATTGCACCCGCTGATGCTGCGTGGGATGATTTTTTTGCTGCACCGGGTATCGATCTGCCTCAGCGTAACCAGCCTGCAATGCAGGCGCGTGAAAGCTTCTGATGCTTCGCTATCTTCTGGATACGAATTTTTGCATCCGAGTGCTGCGTGATCGTCCACAAGGCTTACGGGAACGTTTTAACGAAACTGCGGAAGCACTCTGCATCTCAGATGTTGTGCTTTACGAACTTTTATATGGTGCGGAAAAGTCTCAGAATCCGGCAAAAACCCGGCGTGAGGTGGAACATTTTGCGGCCCGTCTCTCAGTTTTGCCTTTTGATGACGATGCTGCAGCTCATACAGCAGAAATTAGAGCTGATCTGGAGCATCGTGGTTGCGTGATCGGCCCCTATGATCTGATGATTGCTGGGCATGCACGAAGCAGAGGTCTTGTTGTAGTAACCGGAAACCTTCGTGAGTTTACCCGGGTAAATGGTCTACGTTCTGAGGATTGGATGGCTGATTAAGCCAAGCATAAAAATCGACTATCCAGCCCGCCAATGCGCACTGCCAACCTTGTCTTTGCAAACAGCAAAAAACTTGTGCCAAATTCCACAACTACCGCAGTCACGACCAGCAAACAAAACGCCTCCATCATTGAGGACATCAGTGTAATTATCTAGCATGATAATCTCCCCGTTTTATTTCCGTGAGAAGAAGCAACAACGGTGAAGAAAGATTATATCATTCTGCCTGCCGATCCGGCGGACTCCGAAGACCGCGCGGTATCCAACGAAGGCATGGAACGCGGGCAAAGGGCGCTGTTGATCCGTAAAACCCGTAACGATCTGGGTCTGTCTCAAGGCGAATTAGCCAGTTGTCTCCACGTGTCTGTCAGCATGTTACAGGACTGGGAACAGACACGGACGATGGCCCCTGACTTCGCTGTAGCCTAGATTCGGGTCATCGCACGACACCCCGATGATGGCTAATGCACCTCTGCCGCCGCAGTAGCGGGAACACCGCTGTTTTTCTGCAACGAGACAGAGAAGAACACAGGCGTATCCGTGGCCCGCGTGAATTGCACCGCATAGGTCGGGGGCGTGTGATAGGCGCTGTTCGGGTCCGTCACAGTCACACTGGTTGTGCCGGTGTAGGCGCATCCGGGAGGTTTTTTCCTGATAATGGCTAGAGCCACATCCTCGTCCGTGCCGCCGTTGACGCACACATACAGGCTATGGGCCGCAATGGAGACGCCGCCGGTCGTTACTGCCGCATCGGTGCTATTGTCGGTCACGTAGGCATCCGTTACCCCGGCCACCTCCAGCACGGCCCCTGCAATGGCGTTGAGCGGACCAATGGCGTTACCCTCCACCGTTGCCGCGCGCCGGGCTTCAAATGCCCTCCGCCCCTCTTCCGCGCTCCCCGTCACGCCTGCCGCCGGGTTGTTGACCGAGGTCAGGCCCGTGACGGACTGGTAAACGGACACGCTGTTGGCCGGGCAATAGATCACGCCCTTGGTGGTGCAGGAGAAAGACCCCGTGCCCGTGCCGGTCGCATCCAGCGTTATAGCCCCGTCTGCCGCGTAATAGTTGCCGCTGCCATCCTGAATGAGCGTACCCTCTGGCACTACCGCGCCCGCCGCGCCCAAGCAGGTTACGCCAACAACCGTAGCTGTCGCACCGTTGCGACTGATAAAGTAAATGTTGCCAATGGCATCCTGCATGCGACCGAAAGCGCGGTCCGGGTCCACGCCATTGAAGATGGCAAGCATCTGGTCATACGCATCGCCCAGAATGGCCGTGAGCGACATGGCAAGCTGGCCCTGCGGCGTGGACAGGCCCGTGTTCAGGTTGCCGCCCATGGCCGCGTTCAGGTCCGCCAGAGCGCCGGTGAGCATATCGCTCTCAGCCGGGGCCACAAACCCCGCATCGGTAAAGGACGGCGCGGGTACTGACGTTGTGCCGTAATCAGATCCCGACATTGCTGGTGGTCCCGTCTGTAGTGGTGAAGAGAATTGCCCCGGAAAGCACTCGGTCATGGCTCAGGCCAGAAAGTACGCAGCGCGCCTCGGCAACGTCTGGCACGGCTACGGCCTCAGTCTCGGCCTGTGACTGGAAAATAGAAGCGGACTGGTTTTTCCCAAGAATATTGCCGAGGTACGACAATCCCGCCGCCGTGTCGTAATAGCACTCACCCTGAAACACCCGCACGGCAGAGGATATGTCCTGCCCGACTGCATAGGCACTGGAGGCCACGGCAATGTTGCCATTGTGATCAAGCAGCAAGTCCCACGTGCTTCGGTCAAGAAGGAGCGTGTTCATGGCTTCACCAACAAAAAAGCCGCCCCAAAGGACGGCTGACAGAATTATGAGAGAGTAAGGAAAAACTACCGTAAAAAGGTACCGGGTACAAGCGGTATCTGCGTAGCCCGCGCAGCGGTAAAGGAACTATGCCAAAAACCGCGCGCGGGTACAAGAGATAGATGTTCCCCATCTGTGTACCTTTTGGGGAATCGAGTGGCTGGTACATTCTTGAGCCAATGAGTGGTGCAACCGATATACTTCAAGCTGCTGGAGCTGTCATTGGCGCTCCTGCATCTGTTATTACCGCGGTCATGCTATGGCTACAGTGGAAAGATAGAAGAGCCGAGTGGCTCCCGGGCGTTGAGATCGACATTCATAAAAACCGCTCCCAACGCATGTATCGCCCTGATACGGACGGAAAAACACGCATGGAAATTTTGGTGCATTTCATCAATGAAACGCAGCGATCCATAGTCATGGATAGCGTTTCCATAAAAGCCCCAAATGACCTGCGTCTTATATTCAACGATGGGAATGGCGACATAGATACTGACCCCGTGCGAGTAAACCAAGATATACCGCCGGGAGATACTGACATCAGGCTTGACGCTTACTCAATCGGGGATTTGTCAGGCCGAGAGGTGACGCTTGTTTTTGAAATCTCCCGCAAGTCGCGTGATAGGCGTCCAAGGTCTTTGACGGTAACAAGTATCATCCACTGACAGGCGCAAATGGCGATAGAGGCAACAGCCAAATACCCTCCATTTGATAAAAACCCCATCACTCCGCCCCCCCAGTATTCCCGCTACCCGGCTGCACGCCCGAGTGCTTGTGGCTCTCAAGACTGATGCTGCCTGCCTTCACGTCCCCGGTGGCCGTCACGGCTCCCGTTACGTTCACCGCGCAGTTAATGTCACACTCAGCAGCATCCACCACAAACTTGCCCGCCGTCTTGACGTGAACATCGCCCCCGACCCAACCGATGTATTCCACCGGGGCCGCATTGAGGAAGCCGCCGATGTACAGCGCATCCGCGTAATCATGCTGGCGGAAGCTGCCGGGGGCGGACGGGGCGCGGTTGGCCTTTACGCCGGATATGTCCCGACCACACACAATGAGCGCGCCAATGTCCCCTACAGCCGGGTCGCAGATAACCGCCCGCGTGCCGCCCTGTAGGCGGAAATAGGGTATACCGTAGATAATGCCGTGCGGCACCGTGCGCCCTGCCCCGTCCTGCTGGTGGACCATAATCTGCACGTCCACCGTTCCGACCGGCTCCAGCCCCTCAGCATGAACGCCTTTGACCTGCACCAGCGTATCTGCGCCGATCATGGAGAGGACGCGGCGGATTGCGGCGTTGGTAACGTTGAAGCCGGAAGCCCCATCGGGCCTTTGCCAAGAGCCGGGAAGATTACCCGAGTTTGAAGTTTGCTGGGTTGTCACCGCGCGTTGCTCCTACAAAGGTTGTCCACTGGCCGTCCGGTACTTCTGATTCCAGATTGTGTTCAATGATGTACGGGGTCCAGATGCCATTGGCAGGTGAGGTTTGGGCTGGCACCTGCCCATTCTGATTATTGACCCATCCAGCAGGAGCGTAATTGCTCTTGAGACGAAGGGGAGAATTATACCGGATATTGGGGTTGAATAGGCACTCGAACAGAACGCCAGCATCACTGTAAGCCGGGTAGCCGATAAGGCCATTCTGAGCACTAATATCCGGCATGTCTTTTTCTGCGGATATGTCCACGCTGTCTGAAGGCCATATATGCAAAGATTCCAGATCTTCGTTTACATGGAAAACTACCTTTGCTGCCAAGGCAAGGCGCTCCAAAATACTTCTGGCGTCACCCCATCCATAGAAGCTGGGAAAAACAGTGTGCACGCCATGATTCACAAGCGTCCACCCCATCGCATCCGCAACAACGGAAGCCACTGTTACCAAAGAGACTGCGGAAGAAAATGAAATTGTCGGAATGATCTTTGCAGCCGCCAAACATAAATTATTTGCCTCCACTTGGAACGCCACATTGGGTGCGCCAGTAAAGTCTGCAAAAGCGGCAGTAACATACCCTGAAAATATAGTAGTCATGGGCGTTTTTTCATCGCCGCCATAAAGAGTTATTCGGTTTGCATTTTGCCAAGTTTGCCGCGCGCGAATGACAGACATGCGGTTCATTTCGCTTAATGTCATTCCCTCAATGCGCAGGGAGAGAGACGATCCCGTAGCCATGCCTGCGTTTGTGATGTGAGCGCGGACCCTATGCCCCGAAAGGGTTAAATTATCCTTGCCGCCCGGACCAAATCCTCCCGTAACGAGATTGAAATTCACATCCAATTTGCGTCTGTGAAGTTTTCCTGATGTCCGTTTTCCAACAACATCAACTGTAGCCCTACTTGTTTCAGACATTCACACCCTCCTGATACATCAGAACATACCGACCGCTAAGGCCGGAGTAGTCGGGGTCGCTTTCCCCCTCTTGATCGGCAAACATCATATCCCCCGGCATGCCGAAATAAGATTTCTGCACAAGCCACGTTCTGTCCTGACACAACAGACCGGCAATAATCATCGTCCCATTCAGCCAGATATTCATGTACAGGCCGGTGGTACGCTGCTGGATATCAAGCTGAACAGACTGGCTAGACAAAGTGACCTGAACCGATTGCTGGGCAACGGCGTTCAGGGGAATAACAATAGGATCAGCCATCTTTCACCCACTTATGGAAGCGGCTTGCGCGCTTGTTGCGGTATCGGTCGAAACCGGACCTGAAAAAGCTTTTGCCTCGCCGCTAGGTTTTACAGTTTTTGTTAGCTGGTTGGAGGCGGTTAGCCGCACCTCCTGCAACCGCACATCCGCCCACAGCAGGGTAATCCCGCGCTCAACAGAACGGCGCAGAGAGTATTCCACCACGTTCATGTTAACGTAGTTCTGCTCGGGCGTGGCCACGTAGTAGAGGTTCAGGTCCGCCACCAGAGCATCGAGCGCTTTGGTAAAGCTGGTGCGGGCCTTCTGCTCCTTGGAGGGTCCAGCAATACCTGTGGCTGACAACAGGTTGCTAATGGCGCTCAGGTTCCCGTAACTCATGGTGGTGCCATCGCACAGCATTTCCACCATGATCTCGCTCGGGCGCTTGACCTTGTTGTAGGACATGAACGCGCCATCCTCTAACGGCGCGTCAGAAATCATATACCCGGCGCGGATGTCCACTGCGCGCACCCGGCCAGACGTGACCACGGCCACGCCCTTGCTGTCGAAAATACCCCACTGCGTGTCTGCCTGCTGGACCAGATAGCTTTGCAGCAGCGTGTCCAGCTCGACCGAGGCCACGGCCTCCGCATCGGAAATGACCGTGGACCAGAGCTTGGGAACCCCCGCGCCCGGAATAACATTGGCTGTGACCGGCTGGGCCACCGTTTGCATGACCATGAATGGCTCCTGAATGGTGGGGGAAGCGTAGTACAGGTTGTGGGTTGGGTACAAGGCAAGGGCGCTATGCCAGCGCCTTCTGCCCCACCTCCATGCGCTGGTCTTCCCGCTCCAGATCACGCCAAAGCTGCATCACTCCTCTTGCGCAGCGACGAAGCAGGCTACGCCTGTAGTCCGCCTCCTCCGGTTTATCGCTCAGAATAAATGCAGCTTGGCCGCCTGCCATCGCTTCCCGCAGTTCCGCCTCACTCATTCTCCCGGCAGCCCGTTCCTCAAGGTGGCGCAATAACCCCTGCATGAACGTCAGAAGCGTATCTTCTCCGTGAAGATCACCAGCGTTGCCACCCCCGAAGGGATGGCTGGCCGTTACGGCGCTTACGCTGGCGTTTGGGAGAAAGGGACGGGGACAGCCTTCTTCGCTCCGTTCAGCCTGCGCGCCGGTTCGGAATTGATGCCGCACAGCAGGACTGCTAGGCGGGCGAGGCCGCGAGGCGTGATTTTGAAGTCGTGTCCAACGCACGTTTCGCCCGTATGGCGCTCCGGGTAAGTCTTGGTCACAAGGCGGCAATACCCCTGCGTCTGGCCATAATGAGCAGGGCGGAGCTTCTTCTTTTTCTCGCCTTCACGGCAGGCCCACTTGTGATCGAGCAGGAAATCAACCACCTTGGACATGCCAATACCAAGTTCCCGCCCGGCATCCCGAACGCCCATATCGCCCTCAGCTTCCGATATAGCGTCCAGCGCGGCGGCTTTGGGGAAAAGTTCGGCAATCTCGGCATCCTTGGCTTGCAGTTCCTTCTGCTGCTCAAGAGCCAGCGTGAGGGCTTCGACCATGTTGGATGGAGCGGCAACAGATGGCCCGGCCTCCAGTTCCAGCCAGCGGTCGATAATTTTCAGCCGCATATCGGCCCGGTAGCCTGTTACAAGGTTTAAGGTCAGGTTCTTGGGGAGATTGTAGCAGCGGTATTCTTGGCCATTCTGCTCATTGATATAGGTGCCCCCAAACTTGGGGAGACCCTCCCCGATGTCATTGAGCATCTTCTCAATATCGCGCACAACGTGGTCGTGACGCTTACCTGTCAGTTCCGCGATTTCACGGCTGGACATCGTAGGCGTTGAATAAGCGATGACGCTTATGCTATTCTTTGACATAGCAGTTTTCCTATTCTGCGTAAGAGGCGTCAGGTTTGCTTTCCACGGCTGGGCCTGACGCCTTTTCTTTATTTTCAAAATGATTTTCCAAAATCATGACAACCTCAGAATTAAGGGTCCTATACCCATCTTTGGCATCTGATTTTAATTGTTCCAGAAGGCGCGCAGGCAGCCTTACTCGAAATTGTGGCCAATCTCGAACTTGCATTACTTTCTCCCGTCACAAAATGTGACGCGCTACTTGTCCCATTATGGGGCCTTTATGTCAAATGGAAAATGAGCCATTCGTGTGACATGGCAAAAGACGACCCTCAATTCAGGATTCGCATGCCCGCTGATTTGAAAAGGCGGGCCGAGGAATCCGCTGAACAAAACCATCGCTCTCTCAATGCAGAGATAGTGCAGCGTGTAGAAGATAGCTTCAAACCCGCCCTCACGAGTGACAATCAAGCTGTCATAGATTTCACGACCGCACACGAGCTTGCGCGCGCATTTTTGGCGAAAATTGATGAAAAAAAAGCGCCGCTTTCCGATGACGAGTTGGCGCTTGTGAGGTTCTGGAGATCATTGTCAGAAGAAAAAAAGCGGGCTGTTATAGACCTTCTGCACATTGATAAGGTCGCGCTCTAACCCCGCTCTCCACCCGTGTGTTTTTAGGAGGATTAATTGATACGAGTATTACTGGCTTCGGTTGGACTTCTTTCCCTTGGGTGGCACGGGATCGGATACGCTCAGGATTTCACTCCAGAAGAACTAGAGTCTGTGCGGAATACTGCCGCTTCTATGGGGTACATGAACTCAGCGCATAAAAATGATATACATAATTTATATTCTTGCTCGCGATCATTTGGAATAAAACATAACTTCGTAGAGTCCAGAGAAAATATAGCAGATGTTATGCTAGGATGCGGGAAAGAAAGGGATGATTTTCTTTCTGACTGCCACACAAAATTTTCTTTGCCTATATGTAGAAACTCTGCGGCATTACTACTTTTGAATGGGGCCACGGTAGATAAACCGCTTCCTCTTGATTAAGAGGTCTCCCCCCACCTGCTCAAGTCAAATTATATATACAATATTCCTTGCCCAATGTGGTTTTATCGTATATACAATAATCCATGAGATACGATTGGGACGAAGCAAAACGACAGAGCAACATCGCCAAACACGACGTTGATTTTGTCGTGGCGGAAAGTTTCGAATGGGACGTTGCTCTCATCATGGCCAGCCAGAGCGCCAACGAGCCTCGCCTTGTCGCTGTCGCCCCAATCAATCTGCGGCTTCATGTTCTGGTATTCAGCATTGAAACCCGCATTGTTCGCATAATCAGCCTGCGTAAGGCCAACAAACGGGAGGCAAAGCTCTATGCCGCGCAAACCTGAATTTACCATGCCCACGGATGATGAAGATGCCCGGATCAATCAGGGCATTGCCATGGACCCAGATAGCCCGGAACTGACAGAGGCAGACTTCCTGCGGGCACAGACTGCCCAAGAGGTCGCCCCTGCCCTAGCCAACGCACGCCGGGTGCGCGGGCCGCAGAAAGCTCCCACCAAAACGCTCGTGTCCATGCGCCTGGACCCCGATCTGGTGGCTCGCCTAAAGGCCGATGGCCCCGGCTGGCAAGGGCGTGCGAATGAACTGCTGCGTCAGGCGGTGGGGCTTTAAGGCGTTCCCCATCTGTGTACCTTTTGGGGGCGGGTGGGTACTGGCAGGGTTCTCCTATAAAGGAGCGCACCATGAACAAGATCACACGCGAAGAATGGCTAAGCGTACTGCACAGGCTTCAACCCTATGGGATGGAGTATGTATCTGACATCAAAGTATTCGATGGGATTGATAGGGACTTACTTTTCCAGTGCTTATCCTATCTTTCTCTGCACGGTTTTATTAAAAGCCGCTGTGATAGAAGTATAGATGGATTCTGGAGTTGGGGCGGGGTTGAACTTACTGCCAGAGGGCTTGATTATTTAAGCGATGATGGCGGAATAACTGCGGAAGAAAAAACCATTACCGTTAAGCTGGATGGCGATACAATCAAAGCTCTTTTGTGCAGAGCTGTTGATTCCGCTCCTGAGAGCGAGGCCACAAAAGCCAGCGTTAAGCAGAAAGTGAAGGCGATGGGAGGCGAGGCCCTGAAAGATTTAACCTCATCTCTGATTTCGAAGGGGATTGAGAATGCACCGGGCTTAGTTCAGTGGCTCGGAACAACGCTCGGCTGATATTTTCTCCCTCAAATGAAACTGCCCCCGAGAAAGAAAACTTGGCGGTAAACTCCTGCTCACCCAGTCGGATTGGAGCCTCAAAATCACTCGACCCGACAAATGGCGAGTTGGTCATAACCATAAGGATTGCCCCTTTCTCGGCGGGTTCGAACCAGATTTTATCTATCTGCACAAGTATGTTTGTTGTTTCAGTTTTTGAGTTTGTCACTGCGTTTCTCTCCTTTCTCTCGCGCGAGACGCGCTTCCCCGCTATCCTCCCTACCAAAATGTAATGGAGGCGGATTTGAGACGTTTACTGCTTGTGATCGCGGCCCTTGCGGTGCCGGGGGTGGGGTGGTGTGAGGATGCGCACCGAACAAAAGAAGTCCCCGAAAAAAATATTTACAGCATTTGCCATGGATACCCCAGTGAGCTTCAAGGAATTATAGGGTTTGACGACCCTTACGATATAAAAGGGAAATGTTTTTTTGCGCGAATATCATCAAGATTTGGGCAAAAACAATGGCTTAGTAATAATAGTGTATTAATAATAGACGCTATGCCCGGCAGCATGCAGGAATATACAACTGTAATAAATGACGAAACTGGGCATATTAAATATAATTCTTCTGCGATTTTAATAGGAACCGAGCCAACAAATTATACTTCTACCTCTGGTCAGATGATTATATCCCCAACCTTATCAGTGCTTAGATATATAGGGCCAGATGGCCTACTATTTCCTGGCAGCGGGGCTTTGGGCGAGCCAGTTCACTCTATCCATACCTCAATAGAATATCCTCCAGATGCCTTGGAGAATAACTGGTCTGGGAAGGTCACTACATCGTGCTTGATGGAGCGAGGGAAAAGTCTTTTATGGCATGCGACAGGGTGTTCGATCGTTTCTTTTGATGGAGATAAGGAAGCAAAAGAAATTTTTAGCCGCTCATGCATTGATTACAATATGCGGTCGGCATGGTTAGACAAAGACCTGCCCGCCCCTATCGGGGCTGATAAAAAAATGCAGTACACTTGTAGGTTCATTCTACAAGATGACGAAGAAAAATAATAATCATAATATATTATGCGGCACCAGAATTGGAGAATGAAGCGGCTGTTCTCATTTCTACAATCTTGCGCTGCACAGCATCCCCAGCCCTCTCCGGGCTGGGAGCGACCACTTTAATCTCCCCCACGTTGACCGTGTTGTGCGTGGTGTTCTGGCTCGCATCCGCGCCACCTCGCGGCATGCCCCGCACGGCATCCAAGGCCGCACTCACCCCGGATATATAGTTCTGGGTCTCACGCGGAGCATGGGCTTGCCAGTCTCCACCATACTGAGACATGCTCTTGCTCAGGTTGCCGCCTCCCCAGTTGTATTCGGCAATGCTGGCAGACAAAGACCCACCATAATTGGCAAAGTTGTTGTGGAACCGCTTTGCGGCATAGCGCGCGGCCTGCTCAAAGTTCATAGGGTCCACGCCTGCCTCCTTGGCTACGCCGGGCATGATCTGGAAGTCACCCAGCGCTCCGGCAGAGGATGGCTTGGCATTGGCCCCGCGTGAACTCTCACGCGCCCATATGGCGTCCATAAACCCCGCAGGCAGCCCGTATTGCGCGTCCAGCTTGCTCAGGAACATCTTCTTTGCAGCATTATTGGTGTCGTTTTTGGAGAGGGAAGGCGATGCTCCGTTCCAGAAAAGATCGCCCACCGTATAGGCATCAGCGGCGATGTTCAGGCCACCAAAGGCGCGGGACGCAATGCGGCCAATTCTGGCTGCGCGGGATGCCTTGGTGGCGGCTGGCGCTGCTTCCTTTGCAGCCTCACCGGCCCCCTTTTCCGCTGCTTCCTCTGCCTTTTCTGCCTTCCCCGCAATTTTCCCTCCCCCGGCCAAGCGCTCGATGTTTTTCAGGGCGCGCAGGAAGCGCACGCCTCCAACGATGCTGAGAACGCCGAGTATCGCAGTGCCAACGCCAGCAATGGCCGCAGAGGTGCCAATCAGCCCTTTGGTCAGGCCCGGATTGTTTTTTTCAAAGTCGGACATGGCTCCGGTAATGCTGGTCAGGGCTGGGAGCAGGTTGCCTTCCAATTCCTGCGCATACACGCGGTTCTGCTCGATCAGTTCCTTGTATTGCGCTTGCAGCTTTTCCGATGCTTCCGCGTTCTCCTGCATCCTCTTCCCGAAGGATTCATATGTGGAAAACGTGGACTTTACCGCGTTGCCTCCCTTGAGGACGAGGTCAATAGACCCCTGATCCAGACCAATATCCTGCAAGAGACCAACGCGCGGAGCATTGGCTAGCTTGGTCCTATTTTCAGCAAGATTTTGGTAAAACTTGCTAATATCATTGATCTGGCCCGTCTTGATGTCAATGCCATCACTCACACCCAACTGGGAGAGCCTTTGCGCAAGCTGGGCGGCCTGCGCCGGGTCCGTCATGGCGCTCTGAATGTTCTGTATGGATGCCGTTGCAGCATCCCCAGAACCGCCCACAGAATCTACCGCCTTTTGCAGCGCATATACATCTTTGGTCGCCATGTTCAGGCGGCGAGAAGTGCGCTCTAGGCTAGCATTGCTGGCCACCGTATCCGACACAAACGCCTTAAGGGTTTTCCCGGCGGTCATGACGGCAAAGAACGATAGCGCGCTGTTGCGCATTTTGGTGAAGAACTCGGCGGGCTTTACACCGCTGGCCTCAATGTCCTTCCCGACTTTCTCCGCCTTGGCCTTTGTCTTATCAAAAGCCTCTCCAGCCTCCTTCCCTCCCTTCTGCACACCCTTAGGGTCCAGCCCGAGGGTGACAACGAGGGCGTCGATTACTGTGGCCATGGGGGATGTCCTGCTTAACGAACAATCGGCTTTGCCGAATCATTCAAGTACGGGCACTATGCCCGCAAAGGAGTATTTGATGAGCGATATTAAGAAACCGGGAGTTCAAAAGACTCCCACGCCTAGACATGACCAAGTATCCACGCACAGCACAAATAGACCTGGGGCTGACGGGATGCCGCTAGGGCTGATGCCTCGCCGCCCACCAATAGAAACAAAAGGTCAGGCAGATAAAGCGCCCGTCAAGAAAAAATAGAATAAAAAAGCAATCCAGCTATAGGAATAATGCAGAAAGTGAGCCATGCAGCATTTAGGGCTGTATTCACTTTCTGCAAAATTATTGCATTATCATCTATCGCCTCTTGCTGACCTAAAGCATTCACATACTTGTAGTCTCTCTCGCTGCTTTCTTTCGCATCAAGAACTTGATTTGGATGTAACTGCTTGTAGGACCATGCCTTGGACATCAGGGCATATACGCAGCAGCAGCACGGTATTGTGCTTAACGCTGCGATACACGCTCCAACTGCAATCTTATTTGTGGAAACAGTTGCAAAAGTTACTGCGGTCGTGATGGAAACAAACCAACCAAGCATACTGGTTGCCTGAGCGCGCTTAGCGTCAAAAGTCTTTTCCTGACGATCAAGAACATCTTCTCCGGATCTCAGCGCCTCTTCAATTAACCAGAAAGTGAGTTCGCCCCCCGTCTTTCCTTTTGAAGTCTCATCGCTTTCGATTTTATCGCTCATGCAGCACCTCGCAACCTGAATATTATAAAAAGACTCACTCGGCCACAGGACACGCTGGGGACTTTCTCGGGAAATGTGATTGGTGAGGGCTTGGGTGTACTGGCAGGCTGGGCGGGAAGGAGAATCCCATATGTCAGTAATTATGGTCACTTACGATCTGCATAAGCCGGGCGATAAGGGGTACGATGCCCTTTACGACTATCTTCGCACTTATGAGTGCAGGCATCCTGTGGAATCAGTGTGGTTTTTGGATACGTTAAAACCAACCGAAACAATCATAGATGATATGATGAAAATACTTCCCTACCCGAGTCATGACAGATTGATCGTCATACGGCAGAAAAAGAAGGGGTGGACAGCTTACCGTGCCCCAAAGTTGTCAGCTTGGTTCAGCGATCCCAAAAGAACATGGGATCTATAGATCATCCCCATCACACGCCTTTCCTCCATGCATCCCTGATCCGTAATCTTCCGTCAATGGAGGAGACGTAAAAGACTCAAGTGCGCGTTTAAGGGCAATCTCAAGCTTGCGGTCGAATTCGACCGCAGAGATGCCACAGACGACAGTGAGATTGTCTGTACGTCCTGCGGGGTTCACCTCGGACGTCTCGCTGATGCAAAACGGCAATTCATTAACGATAGCCTGCCCGAAATCACGCAGGCGGCCAGCGATCAAATCAGCCAGATCCGCGATGCCCTCCGGAAGTCCTTCAGAAAATGAAAGAGTAACCGTAAGAGGGAGTGTTTTAGCTGTGTCAGGCACCTTCAACCTCCATTAAACCGCTTCACAACGGCCATTTCCAGCAAGTCCTCAAAGTCCTCGCTGTCGTAAACAGTCTGGAGTTCGTGGAGGGACGCAAGCCCCTCCATAACTACCAGCGCGTGGCGTTCATCTACGTTGCAGACGCGGGCGCAGGGGCGTTGCTTTCCGTCCCCAGCATGAGCGTGAGAAGGGAGAACAACTGGCCTACGCCTTTGAAAAAATCCACATGCAGGGAAAATGCTTCCTTCTGGAGCCAGCCAACGGTGGGGATTTCCTCAATCTGGCCGCCAGCGGAAACCACGTCCCACGCAAGCAACACACCGGGGTTGGCCGGGTCCGGCTGCATCTGCACGCACTGGAGAAGCTGGTCTATCAGCACGTCCATGCGTTCCGGGTCCATGGCGGCAAAAATGCCAATGCCAGCAGCAGCCACGGCAGCAATGCCGCCGCCCTGCGCCACCCCGGAAATATCTTCCCCGGAGGACGCCGCCGCTTGCAGGCAATGCCGCCCCCACCGGTCTGCCGCCACGGCGCTCATGCGCGTGATGACAAACCGCTTGCCCTTGTCCGCCCCTTCGTGGGGGCAAACCACTGTGACCGATTTTGTCATATCACACCCCCGCCGGGGTTACGGACTGCCAGCGGATGGCAAAGGTCCGGGTTTCCAGCACACGCCCGGCTGCGGGCAGTACGGATGCTGCGCGCAGAAGGCCGTTGACCATGGTGTATTTGCGGCCCGTACTGGTCAGGGTGATCTCGCCACCCAGCCGGTAAATAGACCGGGCCGTCTGCTGCGCGGTCATGATGGCTTTCCGTGTCACCCACAGCATAGCCTGTGCCGCCATCATCCACAGCAACGGTTGCAACCGTATGCTCAGTCTGGGTACCCAGAACAGCCGTGCCAGTGGCGCCAGACCCGGTGGACGCAATCGCCCCCACGTACAGAGTGCCGGGCGTCATGACGGCAGTTTCGTAGCCCGAGAAATAAACCTCCGCCATCTGGTACAACGTGGAGGTGTCTCCAAAGGCCGTGCCCACATCAGAGGCAGAGGTGAAGGACTTGACCACACCAGCCGCAAGGGTGCTGGAAGCCGTGGTGACAAACAGGGCGGAAAGATTGTTCAGGCCAGAACCCGCCGCCAGTACGCCGGGGGTGACCTTTACAACCTGTGAAATGGGGATATTGCCCATGACTTACTCCGTTGCTGGATAGGCCGTTATGAGTAGGTTTTGCATTGCCAAAGCCCACATCCTCGAAGCCGAACGCCGGGCAGAACAGCGCGTGCGGGCGGAGATTGCGCGGGATAGTGAGCGGCTGGATTGGTTGGAAAGCGGATGTTGTGATGTGCGCTTTCGATCAGAACCAATAGCAGATACCGGGGATGCAGACGTTTACTGCGACATCGTGCAGCATCGTATGGCCAAACCCCGAGAGCGTGTCATCGGGAGTTCTGAAACAATCCGGGCCGCCATCGACGCAGCGCGGGAGGTGGGGTGATGGTGCGAGCAATCCCAACACAATATGGCTTCAAGTGGGGAGCGTGTGAGATCACGCGCCTCTACAGTCATGGGGGCCATGTCACTATGGAGCTGGAAACCAGCGCTGCAAAGCTGAGAATTCGCGTGACGCCATCAGGGCAATTCCGGATTGAGCAATCAGGGGGCCGCAAAAGATCTGTGAGAATAGAAGGAATGATCCCCGACACCATAACCATCCCAGAGGCACGCAACGACCGGCCTATTCCGGGGAAGGAGGGGGCGGATGGGTGAGGCTCTTCCGGATCTTATGACGCTCAAGGATGTTCTATTGCGCCTGCATGGAACGATCAAAGAAAAGACGTTGCGCAAGCACCTTTCAGAAACACCCATTTATGGGGGAGGCCCAACGCATCGGCGCTGGGGCAGGAAATTTGTGTTTCGCAACGATGACTTCAAACGCCTGCTAGATAGCTTGGAATGTCGCTCAAAATCATCTCCCGCAAAGATCGCGAATATCTCTATGTCCGTGGAACCGTCTGCGGAAAAAGCATTTTTGAGAGCACAGGAACTGCTGACCCGAAGCAAGCGGAAGCGTACCGGGCCAAAAGAGAGCATGAACTCTGGACGGCCAGCGTCTTTGGCGCACGCGCGGTAGTCACGTTTTCAAGTGCTGTTGAGGCCTATCTCAAGGCAGAGGACCGGTCTGATGCCACGAAAGATTATCTCATGCGTCTGCTGCTCCATTTTGGGCGCATGAAACTTTCTGACATTACGCAAGAGACCGTTGACCAGTCTTACAGGTACCTTTTGAGGGATGGCGATAATGCCGCCCCTGCGACAAAGGTTCGAGGGGTTTTAACGCCCCTCAAGGCTGTGCTTGAGTTTGCTGCTGTCAGACAATGGTGCGATAGGCCCGCATTCAAAGGGCCGTCCATTCCAAAGGCGCGGTCTATCTTTTTACGTCCGGACGAAGCGTCCCGGCTTGTAGAATCAGCCTCGCCACATATCAGGCCACTCCTCGTGTTTCTGATCTGCACCGGATGCCGCATGTCTGAGGCTGTGGAGCTTGACTGGCGTGACGTAGATATCCGAGGCGCGCGCGCAGTTGTCTGGCAGAAGCAGGGCAATGAACGGCATATTGAACTCGTGCCCCGCGCTATTTCGGCGCTTGTGGCTTTGCCAGACCGGGACGGCCCCGTGTTCCGCCCAAGGTATAGGAGAGGAATCGGCAGGGGCTATGCAGACAGGGGGCGCGCCAGCGGTGGCCAGATTAAATCGGCATGGTCTGTGGCATGCAGAAAAGCCGGTCTCCCGGGGCATATGCGGATATGGACACCAAGGGGAGCGGAGAAGGAAAAATCTACCTTTGTTCCCGATGTGACCCCGCATGGCCTGCGACATACATGGGCATCATGGCACTACTGTCTCCACAGAGACGTTCTGGCCCTCAAAGAGGAAGGGGGATGGGCAACCATGGGAATCGTCGCCCGGTATGCCAAAAAAATGCCCGATGCCTACCGAGATGAGATTCGCGCGTGGTGGGGTTTGTAACGCGGTACGGATCTGGCACAGATATGGGTGCCGATTGATGGCTATTAGTGCCACTCAATGCAGTTTTGGCAGAGCTTATTTTTAAGGGGAGACATGGTTAAAACCGCAGTTTTCTGCGGCTCAGGAATGGTGGGCGCAACAGGGATTGAACCTGTGACCCCTACCATGTCAAGGTAGTGCTCTACCGCTGAGCTATGCGCCCATTCCTGATGTGTGTGGGCCTTTTATCCTCCTTGCCTTGTAAGCGCAAGCCCACAATAGTGGGAATATGAAAAATTTTGCGTCCTCCCTGCTTCCCCCCGGCCTGAAGCGTTTTTTTCAGCTTCAGCAGGAAACGCACAGGGAGAACACACCCGAAAGGCGGGCCGCTCCAGCCCCGGTTCTGGTCTCTGGCACACCGGCTGCCGGACCCGTTGTGCTGGCCTCTCCCCATTCGGGACATTTTTACCCCGAAGCTTTTGTACGCATTGCCCGCCAACCTCTGAATATTCTCCGCAGTGGCGAAGACAGTTTTGTAGAAGACCTTGCACAAGCGGCGCACAGTCTGGGGCCTCCGTTGCTCCAAGCCACGTTCCCCCGTGTGTTCTGCGATGTAAACCGCGCGGCATGGGATCTGGATAGCCGCATGTTCTATGGGACCATCCCATCTTTTGTAGCCCCCTCCGACCGAGGGCTGGCGGGGTTGGGGTCCATCCCCCGCATTGTCGCGGACCGCCGCCCGATTTACAGGCAGCGTCTTCC
The DNA here is from genome assembly GCF_963921165.1 of Acetobacter zythi. NCBI lineage: Bacteria > Pseudomonadati > Pseudomonadota > Alphaproteobacteria > Acetobacterales > Acetobacteraceae > Acetobacter > Acetobacter zythi. Next base: position 175,570 of record NZ_CAWUEO010000023.1, on the reverse strand, counting down.
TTTTATGGAAGCGGCGCTGCGCATACGCCATTACTGGATGCCCTACCATGCAACTCTGGCCGAACTGCTGGAAGTTGCCCACGCACAACACGGCTTTTGCCTGCTACTGGACCTGCACTCCATGCCCGATGCACCGCAGGCAGGATCGCCCGACTTTGTGCTGGGGGACCGTTACGGCACATCCTGCACACAACGTTTGACCAACCTTGTAGAGCAGACCCTACAGGGGCTGGGGTTTAAAACCGCTCGTAACCACCCTTACGCAGGCGGTTACATTACGCGCCAGTACGGCCGCCCCACCCACAACATGCACGCCCTGCAAATAGAAATGCGTCGCGGCCTGTATATGAATGAGGACACACGCACCACACACGAAGGATTTGCAGCCCTGTCCGATGCGCTTTGCATAGTGGTCGAGCAGGTTCTGGCCCACTTTCCCAGCCAGAAAAACACAACGCATCTTTCTGGCTGACATGCCCGTTGCAGATATTGAAAACGGGCCTACCCCACCACATCTGTTCACGCATAACAGGCAGGGATGCACAGCCACCACGGGTATGGCATATACTGCCCCCACGCAGATTTTATAGTAACTGACAGGACCAGCAGCATGACAGAAGCAACCCCAAACGCCACGGCACATCCGGGAAGTGAAACGCGTGAATTTAGCGCGGAAGTCGGGCGCCTACTCGATCTGGTTGTGCATTCGCTCTATTCCGAGCGTGAAATTTTTCTGCGCGAACTGGTCGCCAACTCAGCGGACGCCACCGATCGCCGCCGTTTTGAAGCCCTGACCGATGGCGCGCAGGCCCTGCCCGAAAACGCCAAAATCAGCATCAACCCCAACAAGGACGCCCGTCTGCTGACAATCAGTGATGACGGGTCAGGCATGAGCCGGGACGAACTGGTGGCCAACCTTGGCACCATTGCCCGCTCTGGCACCCGCGCCTTTGGCCAGAAGCTGGAAACCGCCAAACCCGAAGACCGCCCGAGCCTGATCGGCCAGTTTGGTGTTGGTTTTTATGCGGCCTTCATGGTGGCGGATAAGGTAGATGTTGTCTCCCGCAGGGCAGGATCGGATGAGGCATGGCGCTGGTCGTCCGATGGTAAAGGTGCGTACACACTGGAACCCGCAACGCGGGAAAAAGCAGGCACAGACATTACGCTGCACATCAAATCCGATGCGGATGAATTTTTGGACCCGTGGCGTTTGCAGGCCATTATTCGCAAATGGTCGGACCATATTGCATGGCCCGTTACCATTATGCGTGAAGGCAAAGAAGAAGCCGCAAACGAAGGGACCGCCCTGTGGCGCAAGTCCCGCAATGACGTAACGGAAGAACAGCTTGAGGAATTCTACCGCCATATAACCCACAATTTTGACAAACCGTGGGACACGCTGCACTGGCGTGCGGAAGGCACAATGGAGTTTTCCGCCCTGCTGTTCATTCCTTCTACCCGCCCGTTCGAATTTGGCGAGCAGATGCGTGAGAGCAAGGTCCGCCTGCATGTCCGCCGCATGTTCATTACCGACGATGCCGAAATTCTGCCGCCATGGCTCCGCTTTGTCCAAGGTGTGGTGGATACGGAAGATCTGCCGCTCAATGTCTCGCGCGAGATGTTGCAAGCAACGCCCGTTCTGGTCCGTATCCGCAAGGCCGTGACCACCAAGGTCATGAACGAGTTGAAAACCCGCGCCAAGGAGGCCGAAAACTACGCCACCTTCTGGGATAGTTTTGGTCCCGTGTTCAAGGAAGGGATGTGGGACGACCCCACATACAAAACCGATGTTGCAGCCCTGAGCCGCTTCCGTTCCAGCGCGGTGGAAGGACTGACCTCTTTGGATGATTACATCACCCGCATGAAGCCGGAGCAGGACGCCATTTACTACGTAACGGGCGACAATGCAGACGTACTGAGTGCATCCCCCCAGATTGAAGGCTTCAAGGCCCGTGGGGTGGAAGTCCTGCTCCTGTCCGACCCGGTGGATTCCTTCTGGCCCGAACGCCTTGGCACGTATGAAGGTAAAAGCCTGCGTAATGTTGCACAGGGCCTGAATGACCTTGAAAAATTTGGCGCACCCGAAGCCAATGCCGCCGAAAAAGCGGATATGGACTCATTGCTGCCAGCCCTGAAAACCGCATTGGGGGATGCCGTATCCGACATCCGCGCAACGGACCGTCTGGTCTCCAGCGCCATGGTTCTCAGCGCGCCAGAAGGCGGGCCGGACCTGCAACTGCGCAAGCTCATGCAGCGTAGCGGGCAGGACATACCCGATGTAACCCCCGTGCTGGAACTTAACCCTGCACACCCCATTATTCATACTCTGGCGCAAAAAGTGCAGGCTGGAGAGACGATTGATGAACTGGCCCACATTCTGTTCGATGTAGCCAGCATCCAGAATGGTGAAACACCCAAGGATGTTAACGCATTTTCCCGCCGGATTATGGATTATCTGGCCGGGGCGCGCTAACCTCCAGCGCCCGGTAAGCTTGGGGTAACACCCCTCGCTTCACGCGGAACCCAACGGCTGGAGAAAACTCCAGCCGTTTTTCTTTTAGCGTTTTTCAGTCTGTTTTACAGCGTTCCACAACGCATCGAGCTTCTCCACGCTCTGATCCTGCATACTCAGCCCATCCTGGGCCAAACGCGCTTCCACCGCCTCGAACCGACGGGTGAACTTATCACAGGCCTGACGCAGGCAGGCCTCGGGGTCCAGCTTTAAGCGGCGTGCAAGACTGGCAACGGAAAACAGAACATCGCCCAGTTCGTCTCGCATTTTTTCCCGGTCAGCGTTTTGCATTTCCACCGAAAACTCTTCTATTTCCTCATGCACTTTTGCCAGAACACCCGCAACATCTGGCCAGTCAAACCCAACCCGTGCCGCGCGGGACGCCAATTTGGAGGCCCGGAGCAACGCTGGCAGGGCGGGTGGCACACCGGCTAACGCACCGGGGCGGGGCGTATCCTCACCCCCCACCTGCGCCAGACGCCTGCGCTCCTGCTCCTTTATGGCCTCCCACTGCCCCGGCATGGCGCTGGCGGATGCCACCCCCCCAGTGGAAACAGGCTGCATGACCTCCCCCAGAACCTCCTTGCCAAAGGTCACATGCGGGTGCCTGCGGATCATTTTTTCCGTCACAATCCGCGCAACATCGGCAAAGGCAAATCGCCCCTGCTCTTCCGCCAGTTGGGCCTGATAAACAACCTGCAACAAAAGATCACCCAATTCATCGGGGAAAGCCTGCCAGTCCTGCCGCTCGATAGCGTCCAGCACCTCATAGGCTTCTTCTATGGCATAGGGGGCTATAGTCTGGTGCGTTTGCTCCCTATCCCACGGGCAACCTTCCTCCGGGTCACGCAAACGGGCCATAAGGGCCAGCAGACGTTCAAGATTTTGCGCGGCTTTCTGCCTGTTGTACACCAGAACCGTGGAGGAAGCGGCGGTGGGGGGGGCTGTATTGGTCATGGTTTCTGCCTGTTCTGCTGGCCTGTCACGCGGGAGGCGGGGTCTTAATGTGTTAAACATTGTGCCATAATCCTGTACCGCGTCTATGCGCCTGCGGGCATAAAGCCTAACCTAACGCCAGAATCAGAAGAGGAAGGCATGACACAGAAACCCGTTATCTTTATTGATGGCGAAGCAGGCACAACCGGGCTGGAAATCCGCGAGCGGCTTTCGGCCCTGCCAGTTACGCTGTTTTCAATCGATCCTGCCCGGCGCAAGGACCCGGCCGCCCGCAAGGACGCCATGGCCGCGGCCGATCTGGTCGTTCTGTGCCTGCCTGACGATGCCTCGCGCGAGGCGGTGGACATGGCTGCAACACTGGGTGATGCAGCCCCCCGCCTGCTGGATGCCAGCACGGCCTTCCGCACCGATCCCACATGGGTTTATGGCTTTCCCGAACTGGCCAAAGGGCAGGACCGGGCCATTGCCAGCGCCCTGCGCGTGTCCAACCCCGGATGCTACCCGACCGGAGCCATAGCACTCCTCCGTCCGTTAATTGACGCAGGCGTTCTGGACGCCCGCTACCCCGTGTGCATTAACGCGGTCAGTGGCTACACAGGGGGTGGGCGCAGCATGATTGAAGCGCATGAACGCGAAGGCGGGCCTGCGTTTGAACTCTACGGCCTGAGCCTTGAGCACAAGCATGTGCCCGAGATTCACCAGCATGCGGGCCTTGCGCGCCGCCCGGTTTTTGTGCCGTCGGTCGGGCATTTTGCCCGTGGGATGATTGTCTCCATCCCCCTGCATCTTGATGACCTGCAAGGTCATATTACCGGGGATGATCTGCACACCATTCTGCAAGACCACTATGCAGGACAGGAGCATGTGCGGGTTATGCCGCATGAACCCAAACTCTCTGCCGAAGCATTGGCGGGGAGCGACAAAATGGAACTGCGCGTGCATGCCACCACGCAGACCAGACAAGCCCTGCTGAGTGCCCGTCTGGATAATCTGGGCAAGGGTGCCTCGGGCGCTGCATTGCAGAACATCAGCCTGATGCTGGGTTTGAATAACACCTGATAACAAAATACATTTTGAAAGGTTTTGAATATCATGAGCAATCGAGTTGCTATTGTAACCGGCGGGAGCCGGGGCATTGGAGCCGCCATTGCGGAAGCACTGGCAAAAGACGGGTACGATATTGCTATTTCCTATTCCAGCAGTTCGGGTGCTGCGGAAAAAGTTGCTGAAAAAATCCGGGGGCTGGGCCGCAAGGCGCTCACCATCAAGGCAAACAGCGCATCGGTCGAAGGCAACCGCGAAGTAATTGCCGAAACCATCATCGCTTTTGGCCGGATTGACGCGCTGGTCTGTAACGCAGGCACCTACCCCTACGGCCCGATTGACGAAATGACGGTGGGGCAGATTGAAAACATTCTGAACCTGAACGTGCGGGCTGTTATGGTGGAAACCATGGAAGCCGTAAAACACATGAAGGACGGCGGGCGGATCATCTATATCGGTTCTGCTTTTGGTGCGCGTGCTCCCTTCCCCGGCATTTCACTTTATGCCGCAACCAAGGCAGCCCTACGTGGTTTTGCCAAAGGCGTTGCGCGCGATCTGGGGAGCCGCGGCATTACAGCCAACGTGATCGAACCCGGCCCAATCCATACAGACATGAACCCCGAAGATGGTGAAGGTGCAGCCCTGATCAGCAGCTTTGTGGCCACAGGCGCTTACGGCACTGTGGACGACATTGCCGCCATGGCGGCATTCCTGGCCAGCCCCAAGGCGTCCTACATTACCGGCGCAGCCTTGCCGGTTGATGGCGGCCTGGAAGCCTGAACCTGACCATGCTTCCTCAAACTCTTTGAGGAAACAATGGTTTTGCACCCCCGACCATGACCCGATCATGGCCGGGGGTTTTTTATGTACGCACAAAACAAAACAGCCTGCATACCAGTGGCATGCAGGCTATTCCTTTGTGAGACTTCCCTGACGTTAGAATTACAGGCTAGGGAAACATCTTCTTTATAACAGAAAAAGCTATAATATAAAACGATAAATACAAAAATGGCACAAAAAATATAATTGCTTCCAGATCGCCCATCATGCTCAGAACTCCCCTTCTGGCGTATACTGTTCTACCTGTGCATCAAACAGAACAGCTCCCGCGGCTGCGACCAGAATGATCATGACCGTGCCAACCGCCCACGCAAAGTACCATGGCCCCTGATCGCCTACAAAAACAGCAAACAGAAGGGCCACGACCAGAGCCAGACCCAGCCCCGCAAAACGCAGCAATATGATCATATGCTCTCTCCTTTTCAGTAACTATGCGTATCTTTGATAATGTCTGCCGTATGGACCTTGCCGCGCATCACGTAATAGCACCACGATGTGTAGCATAGGATAAGCGGCACAAAGATTGTGGCAACAGCCAGCATACAGGTCAGGCCATACTGGCTGGCGGAACTGTTCCATATTGTCAGGCTCTGATCGGGCTGCGTTGTGGATGGCATAAAAAATGGGAACATGGAGGCAGCAACCGTACCAATGGTGCCGACCCATGCCCCAAGCCCCATCCACCAGCCCACACGGGGTCTGTTAGCCAGAACAAGGACCACGCCAGCAAGTATGCACCCAACACCCAGCACGGGCAGCAGCCATAAAACGGGATGGGCTGCATAGTTGTTCAACCATGCTCCTACCTGCACACTTACGTGCTGCCCATGCATGGGGTTTGCGGGCATGGCAGGATCACCCTGCTCCAGCACAAAACCGCGCATGCCACGGACCCACACACCACCGACGATAAACAGCACAGCGGCCAGCACCCCAGCACCGCTGGCATAACGCCGGGCACGGTCATGAATAGGGTTATCCGAACGGATCATCAGCATGACCCCACCTTGCATAACACTCAGGCTGACAGCCATGAGGCCACACAGAATGGCAAAGGGGTTGAGCAGATAAGCAAGGAACGAACCATCCTGAAAATACTGCCCGGTCCAGTTAAAATGGTAGCCCACACCTTGCAGAATATTCCCAAAGGCCGCGCCATACACAAACATGGGTAAAAAGCCCGAAAGCAGAAAAACCCAGTCCCAGCTTGCGCGCCACAGGCGGGCATCTACCTTGGAGCGGTATTCAAACGCTACTGGCCGCAAGATCATGCTGAACAGCAGCAGAATCATAACCACATAGAACACGGAAAAAGATGTGGCATACAGGGTGGGGAATGCTGCAAAAATGGCACCACCCCCCAGAATGAACCAGACCTGATTACCATCCCAGTGTGGGCCGATAATGTTGAGTGCCGTCCGGCGCTCACCATCCGTGCGCCCCACAAAGCGGAGCAGGGTGCCGACCCCCATATCCATGCCCACCATCAGGCCAAGCCCGATCAGGAGCACACATAAAAGGCCCGCCCAGACAAGCTTGAGAACAACGTAAATATCCATGATGCAAGGCCCTCCTTAGTGCGCCACAACGGACAGGTGCGCGGGATCTGCATGGTCATGCGGAGCATGCGCCTCCGGCCCCAACCGGGCGAACTTGAACATCAGGTAAAGTTCGACCGCGATAAATATGCTGTAAAGCACGGTAAACCCAGCCAACGAGAACAGCATGTAGGACACGCCGTGTGTGGAAGCGGACATGAAAGTTGGCAGGCGGTCAAACACGGTCCATGGCTGCCGACCAGCCTCAGCCGTAATCCAGCCAAACTCCGTTGCCAGAACCGGCAGGGGAATGGACCACATGCACAGCTTCAGGAACAGACGGTTACGCTCCAGCTGGTTCTTCAGGCTCAGGTAGGACGCCATAGCGAACAGCACAAAAAAGAACACGCCCAAAAACACCATAAGACGGAAAGACCAGAATGTTACAAAAACATTTGGCAAAATATCGGGTTTTGTCTGTTCAATAACACTCTGGAGCTGCTCGGGTTCTATGGCCGTTACGTCCTGATTGGGCGCATGGCGGGTGGCCAGCAGGCCATAACCCATATCATCCTGATGGGCACGGAAAAGCTCCAGATCTGCTGTCTGGTGGTTTTCCTCGTACCGGCGCAACGCACTAACGGCGGTAATGCCAGAGGCAATACGGGGGGCCGCTGCGTCTTCCAGTTCGATCATGCCGGTAATGGGGGTGTTAAAGCTGTGCGTAATCAGGGGGGTGAGCACAAAAGGCACCCCAATTTCATACGAACTTTCCTGTTTTGCATCATTGGGCAGAGCAGCTACAATCCATGGTTCATATGGGGGTTTGCTGGTGTGCCACAACCCTTCTATGGCCGCGATTTTGGTTGGCTGATGCTCATAATCCAGCCGCCCCAGCACATCGCCCAGCGTAATGACCGCAACGGTGGAAAAAATGCCAAACAATGCGGCCATACGGAATGACCGTGCGGCAAATTCACGGTGCTGTTTGCGCAACAGGTAGAACGCGCTAATCCCCATAACAAACATGGACGCCGCCACATACCCCGCAACCGATGTATGTACAAACTTGGCCTGTGCATCGGGGTTAAAAACAACGCCTACAAAACTGTCAAACGTCATACGCAGGGTTTCGGGGTCAAAATGCGCGCCATTGGGCATGTTCATGCTGGCATTGGCGACCAGAATCCACAAAGCGGACAGGTTGGAACCCAGCGCAACCAGATAGGTAATGGCGAGGTGAGCAGGCTTGCTCAGACGGTCCCACCCAAAAAACATCAACCCCACAAAGGTGGATTCCATAAAGAACGCCATCAGCCCTTCAATGGCCAGCGGTGTTCCAAACATATCGCCAAAAAAGCGGGAATACATGGACCAGTTGGTCCCGAACTCAAACTCCATGGTCAGGCCCGTTGCCACACCCAGAGCAAAGTTAATACCAAACAGCTTGCCCCAGAACAGGGCCATATCCTTGTAGACCTGCTTGCCGGTAACAACATACACCGTTTCCATGGCGGCCAGCATAAAGGTCAGCCCCAAAGTCAGGGGGACAAACATGAAGTGGTAAAGAGCCGTTAACGCAAACTGAAAGCGTGAAAGGTCAACGACCGTAGGATTAATCAAGTCCATTTTCTTAACCTTATTATGGAATAAAAGTATTTTTCACTTTCAGTGCTTCATGTCGCTCCCTCCTCCGGGGCAAAAGCAGGCGTTCTCCACCCGGACAACCCTGTGCATGAACGGCAACACCGCCTGACGGTGGGTTATGCACAAAATGGTTGTCCGGGCACTGTGCTGCACCAACGCTGCCATAAGGGCCTGTTCAAGAGGGGCATCCAGCCCTTCGGTTGGTTCATCCAGAACCAGCCATGGTGTGCCACGCAGCAGGGCCTGAGCCACAGCCACCCGGCGGGCCTGCCCACCAGAAAGACGCAGCCCGTCATTACCGACCCATGTTTGCAAACCATCTGGTAAAGACTGAATAAATTGGGTCAGTTGGGCTGTTTCCAACACATCTGCAAGCTCCTGCTCTGTTGCCTGGGGTGCCGCAAGCAGCAGGTTATCTCGCAGTGTGCCAGCAAACAGATGGAAATCCTGCGTGGCGACACCAATAAAAGCCGCCATGTCTTCCGCCCGCAATGTGCTGACATCCACACCACCAAAGCGTATGCTGCCACTATGGGGCGCGTAAAAGCCAAACAGCAGGTTGATCAGGCTACTTTTGCCAACACCCGATGGGCCGACCAGCGCCACATGCTCCCCCTGCCGGATGGTCAGGCTGGCATTCTGGAAAACAGGCGTAATAGATTTGGGATATGCAAAACTCACATCCTGCACCTCCAGATCATACGGTGTGTGTGGCTGGCGGGCCTGCTCCACCATAACAACCGGACCACCGGGAGCGCTGGCTGACTCCAGCCGCATGAGCGCAAGCCCCGCTTCCGCGGCGGCCTGCCGCGCCATGGGCAATGGTGCCGCCACATCAAATGCAGCCAGAACCCCCAAAACCAGCATAGGCACTTCCGCAACATGCAATTGCCCGGCATGGCAGGCGCTGGCAGCCAGAATGAGAACACCCAAAGCCGTTACAAATGTGATTATGCTGATCAGGCTGCGCGCGGCACTTTCCACCACGTCCAGTTTCCAACGTGCATTATCCATAACCGCCTGCTGGGTCTGCCAGCCTTCGCTCCGGCTGCGCGCGGCATCCCACAGCAGATATTCCCCCATGTTCTGGAGTGTTTGTGCCAGCTCCGCCTGAACATGACTTTGCTTTTGCGCTGCCACACGCACCAGCCGGTCCATGGCAGAACCAACCAGAAGCGGCACAAGCACACCACCAAGCAGCAGGCCCACAGCCAGAGCAAAGGCTGCTAGACGCAGAAAGCAGGCGAACACTCCCACAAAAACCACACCGCAGAGCATTGCCCGGCAAAAAGGGAGGGCCACATCCGTGTAATACGCCGCAACCCGGTCCGTATCCGAGACAAAACGCCCCAGCAGGTCGCCACCTTGCAGATCGGTCAGCCCGGCAGGAGCTAACGGGGCAAGGCGCGCATAAACCCACCCTCGCAAACGCCCACCCAAACGGAGCGCACCATCATGCGCCACAACCCGCTCCAGATACCGGGCCAAAATGCGCACCAAAGCAAAAAAACGCACACCCGTTGCTGGCAACATAATATTGAACGCCCGCGCGGCAGCCTGCCCCCCAAGCCCCGCAACAGCCGCCCCGGCCAACAGCCAACCTGACAGCGCCAGCAAACCAAAACTTGCCAAAGCCGCCGCACAGGCAAACCCTACCCCAAGAGCCAAGCGCCAGCGCACCCCCTCCGCAAGGCGGAAAAACCCGCGCACCCCCACCACTCCGTGGCTGCTCCTCAAAGGATTTTGCGGCATGGTCATGCGACAGTTTCCTTTTGCGTCGGCAGTATTGCGAGCGTGCCGTTCGTTACATGCACCAGCACATCGGCCAGATCGGCCAATGCCTGCCGGTGGGTTGCAACCACAACAATACGCCCCACCGCACAACGGCGGATGGCATTGGCCACATGCATGGCACTTGCCACGTCCAAACCAGCGGTTGGTTCATCCAGCACCAGAACATCAGGGTTTTGCAGCAGCGCCCGCGCCAGAGCCAGACGGCGCACCTGCCCGCCAGACAGGCGGCTACCCCGTTCGCCTATATGCGTATCAAACCCATCTGGTAGCGCCTCAATAAAACCAAGGGCATCGGCCGTTGCCGCGGCTTGCCGCAACTGCTGGACATCCACGTCCGGCACACCAAGCCGCAAATTATCCGCCACGGTTCCAAAAACCATAAGTGGGCGCTGCGGAACCCAGGCCATGCGCAGGCAATCCAGCGGGATCGGCCGACCGGATTCATCCCAAGCCTCCAACCTGCCAGCCGTGGGCTGCAAAAAACCCAATATGGTATTGAGCAATGTGGTTTTACCCGCACCACTTGCCCCGGTAACAACCGTTAGGCGGTTGCGGATAAAATGGCAGGTTACATCCTGCAATATGGCCGCACCTTCGGGGCTATGCACTTCCAGCCCTGTGCAGTTCAGGCTTTGAACCACACCCCCCGCATAGGGCGTTTGTGCGCCATAACGGCGTGCCAGAGCAGGCAAGGCAAACAGGGTGCCCATACGGTCCATGGCGGCACGCGCATTCTGGCGGGCGTGATAGCTGGCCGAGAACGTGCGCAAGGGCATAAAATATTCTGGAGCAAGCAACAGCACCAGAAAAGCAGACCGAAAGTCCGCCGTACCCGCCAGCAGGCGTGAGCCAAAAACAACCGCAATCAGCGCAATGGAAAGGCTGGAGAAAAACTCCAGCGCCGCAGAGGTCAGGAACGCCACTTTCATAACAGACAGGGTGGTTCGCCCGTGCGCGTCCGCCAGATGGGCAATACGGTCCAGACTATCTTGCGTACGACCAAACAACCGCAGGGTTTTCAACCCCCGCAAAGCATCCAGAAAACTGCCGCCAAGCAGGGACAACTCACGCCACCGCCGATCCATAACAGCCTGAGCGCCATAACCAACAAAGGCCATAAAGACCGGCACAAGCGGACCTGTGCAGGCCAGCACAAAAAAGCTCCACCCATCCACCCCCGCCACAACGGCCAGAATAAGCAGCGGCAGAACCACCATCATGGCTGCAGAAGGTACATACCGGGCAAAATAGGGCACCAGCGCTTGTGCGCCCTCTGTAAAGGTCGTGGCCACTTCCCCCGCTGGTACACCAGCACAGGCGACAGGCCCCGCCGCAAACAGATGTGCCAGTAATTGCCCCTGAACATGGCGGGCCACGCGCAAACCAGCCCGTGTACCCATAATATCGGATGCAAAACGCGCCCCCACCTGCCCCACAAGGCAGGCAAGGATTAGCCCAAGCGTCTGTTTTTGCGCATACAGGCCGTGCCCGTGAAAAGCCATGTCATCCACGATGTGGGCAAGAAGAATAAACTGGCACACCAGCAGAACAGCCGACACACCCCCAGCCACCACGGAACCCAGCAACCAGCCGCGCGCAATGCGGGCCAGTCCCTTTGTCATATCGGCACCGTGAGGTTGGGCGGATGTGGATTCCATGACCCCATACTTACATTGTTTAATTAACAATTATGATTAATTATATTTGGATGTAAGTTTTGTCAAGAGAAATGCGATGTTGAGAATTTTCTCAACACCCACACATCTATGTATATTCAAAAATAAATTTGTCTTGAAACGATATTACGCACACAACATCGTTTATAATTTGTTAAATTTTTACTTTTCTTGCATAGAAAATAATTTTATATTTTATTTATTGTTTATTTATTTTTACACTATTCGTTATTTTTAATTTTACCTGCGTGTATATTTTTATAGTTTTCCCAACCTTTATGCCCAGACGACTTTGCTTCAGCCCAACACTTACATAAATTTATAAATTATATCTTGGCGCAGAAGGCGGCTCCCGCCCCCTTCATGCAGCCAGATGGTCTTTGATCAGGGCACCTGAACAACAACGCGGCCTTTTACTTTTCCGTCCAGCAGATCTGCCGCGGCAGTTGGTGCTGCGGATAAAGGAATAACCCGAGTCATATCCGCCAGTTCGGCTGTATTGATCAACTGTGCCAGACGCTCCCATGCGCCCTGCCGAACAGGCGCTGGACACATCACACTGTCTATCCCCACCAACGTCACACCGCGCAAAATAAATGGAGCAACAGTTGCGGGAAAATCCATCCCACCCGCCAAACCGCAGGCCGCCACCACACCCTGCGGTTTCATGGCAGCACAGATGGAGGCCAGAACCTGCCCCCCAACCACATCCACCGCTCCAGCCCAACGGGCTTTTTCCAATGGTCGGGACGGCATTTCAAAATGTGAGCGGGCCAGCACCTCCGCAGCCCCAAGCCGGTGCAGATAAGGCTGCTCCTCCAGACGCCCCGTCAGAGCCACAACCTCATACCCCATTTTGGCGAGCAACATGACCGCCACACTACCAACACCACCCGTGGCCCCGCTTACCAGAACAGGGCCGTGGTCTGGGGCCACGCCCTCGCGCACCAGTGCCTGCACACACAACATGGCTGTAAACCCCGCCGTGCCCAGCGCCATGGCCTGCTGGCCAGTCAGCCCCTGCGGCACGGGCAGCAACCATGCTCCGGGCACACGGGCTTTTTGCGCAAGGCCGCCCCAGTGTTTTTCGCCCACACCCCAGCCATTGAGCATAACCTCCTGCCCGACCACAAAATCGGGGTTGGCAGACCGCTCAACCACACCAGCAAAATCAATACCCGGCACCATAGGCCACGCCCGCACAACAGGGCCGCGCCCGGTCACGGCCAGCGCATCCTTGTAGTTCAGACCCGACCAGTGAATGCGCACTGTAACCTCTCCCTCAGGCAAGGCTGTTTCCGGCAGGGTCCGCAGCGTGGCCGTCTGGCCTGCTTTTTCTAGGTAGAGCGCATCAAACATCAGTTTTCATTCCGACAGAGCTGAACAGACAGTCAAAAATAGAGACCGCCGCAAAGGCGGCACAGCACGCTAGCCTTTAACCAACGCCTGCAAAGCCCCAACGTCCCGACCTGACAGAGTTTTGAAGTTCCGCGTATTTTATGCGTGACATAAAAAATACAATTGGAATCGTGCTGGTCAGCGGCTCACTTTTTGTTCATACTGTGGCATCCTAATAGTATAGCGGACGTTCTCTTGCTCCTGTTCATAATGGGTCTGCTGACCCTTGTTCTGCTTATCGCAATCAGTATCCTGATCGCGCTTTCCGAAATCTCCTTTGCCGCCGCACGAGAAGTCAGACTCCGCAGCCGCGCAGAAGCAGGAGACCCGCGAGCCCAAGCCTTTCTGGCGCTCCGCCGCAATAGCGGGCAGGTTATAACCGTTATCCAGATCTGCCTGAACGGCGTGGGCATTATGGGCGGTATTGTCAGCTCCGAAATGCTGTCCCCCCCACTGGCCGCCTTTTTTACCCAATGGAACCTTTCTGACTGGTGGGCGCAAAATCTGGCCTCCACCTTCAGCTTTATTTTTGTAACCGGCATGTTTGTGCTGTTTGCCGACCTGCTGCCCAAACGGGTCGCCATGAGCAACCCGGACAAGGTAGCCTTGGCCGTTGGCTGGTTCCCTCGGCTGGCGCTCCGAATCCTCTACCCGGTGGTCTGGATTTTTTCCAAAATTTCCGATGTGGTGCTCAAAGCGCTCAAAATTCCCGCAGCTTCCGCAGTAGAACCCGTAACACCAGAAGACCTGCACGCCATTTTGGCCGCAGGCACGGCCTCTGGCGCCCTGCTCCAGCAGGAACACCAGATGATCGAAAATGTTCTGGGCCTACAGGACCGTTCGGTCACATCCGCCATGACCCCCCGGGACGAAATTATTTTTCTCGATATTCAGGACACTCCTGAACACAATCATGAAAAAGTGCGGATGGAACCCTATTCACGCTATCCGCTGTGCAATGGTGGGCTGGATAAGGTTATTGGCTCCATCCGCGCCGAAGACGTTCTGGCCTCGGTTGTGGACCCGTCCACTGCCCCGTCTGGTCGCCCACATTCCAACCCCATTGCCCGTATGCGGCGTGATGTGCCCTCCGTGCCCGAAACCCTGAACCTGTGGGACACACTGGCCCAGTTTGATACTTCGGGCGTAGGTTTTGCGCTGGTGGTGAACGAATATGGGCTGGTTGTGGGCCTGATCACCTTCAAGGACATTATGGGTGTGCTGATGGACGGTCTGGCCAGTCCGTTTGAAGAACAGGCCATTGTTCAGCGTGACGCCAATTCCTGGCTGGTCGATGGCGCCGCCCCCATTGGGGAGGTTATGCGGGAGCTGGATATTGCCAACCTGCCCGACCATGAGCAGTTTGACACGATCAGCGGCTTTATCATGCATCGCCTGCGCCGCATGGCGCGCAAAACTGACAGGGTAGATGCCTCGGGCTTCCGGTTTGAAGTGGTGGACGTAGAGGGTTTCCGCATCAACCAGCTCCTGGTCACCCGGCTGAACGCCACACCCTGAACAACAAGGAGGGCAAGGCCAGCCAAGCATAGCGGCCTTGCCACCTTTTTTCTATTATTCCTCTACTTCAAAAAAAATGACATAGTCCTCTCACTTTAACATCATCCAATATAACTTGGAGAAAGTGAGATGAAGTTTACAACGCTTTCCATAGCTTTTTTGCCTGTTCTTCTGCTGGCAGGCTGCGCGGAAACCCCAATGGGGCCAACCGCACAGGTGCTTCCCGGCCCGGGCAAGGACTATGGACAGTTCCTTCAGGAACAGAATTTCTGCCGCTCTCAGGCCGCCGCCGCCGTGCAGGGGCAGGCCGAACGCCAGAACCATAAAGCTATTTATGGCGGCCTTGCGGCCACTGCTCTGGGTGCGGGCCTTGGCGCTGCCGCCGGTGGTGGCGCAGGCGCGGGCATTGGTGCCGCCGCCGGGGCCATGGGTGGTGGTCTGGGGGGCAGCCTCTACTCCAACAGTCAGCAGGGCGGCATTCAAACGCAGTATAACAATGCGTACGTGGCGTGCATGATTGCTTACAAGAACGTCCTGCCCGCACCCCAGCCCGCTTATGGGTACGGTTACGCACGCTAAAAAACAGCCCAAACCTTATACGCATCAGGTTTGGGCAAAACCAGCCTTGCACGGAACAATCCCGGCACACCAAGCCAGCAAACACCGACCGGTAATACCGGGAAAAGCAATAAGCCAATCCAATAGCGCGGCTTTTACCATCCCGCTCCATGCATAAAAAAAGGGCCATTCTTTCGAATGGCCCTTTTTCACACTGAATATCTGACCAAAGCCAGAAGCAGAATGCTTTAGAACGCAGCCTGCACACGAGCAGCGAGGGAGTTCCCGTGACGCCCTGCCACGTTGTAATCCAGAAGAGTTGCAGAACTATCCGGCTTTTGTGCCGAAGAAGCCATAAAGTGGTTAAAATCAAGCATAACGCGGAAGTGACGGTTGGGATACCAGTTCAGGCCACCAGACCAAACGGTCTGCTTGTTACCATTAATCCCAGCGGAAGCATCCTTGAAGTTAGAAACGCTATAACGGCCACTAATTTCAAGTGCACCCCAATAACCGCGTGAGGGGTCAAATTCATGCTCAACACCCGGAGCGCCAAATGCACCTTCTTTGATGTTATATTCGCGGCCTTTACCAAACAGGGTATAGTTTGCCGACCCATAATAACCTTCAAAATTGGCTGTCCGTGTCAGACGCGGATCACTCGCAGCGCCCACATTATCCCCACGAGTAACACCAATATGATAGTATTCGCCCTTCAGAACCAGCTTTTTCCAGCGGAAACCTAGTTCCGGGCCAGCAGCCCAGACAGAACCAACATTTGCAATACTACCGCTACCCAACAGCTTTGTGCTTGTAAGGTTCACTTCTGGTGTATCAGCAAAGCTAGTCGTACGACCACTGCTGCCGTTTTGAGCAACTTTGAAAGCACTAATGGCAGACAGACCCAGATGCAGATCTATATCTTTTGAAACATACGGACGACCAGCCACACGGAATGTGCCACCTGTCTGGCTATCCGTTACACCATACGGGTAAGCTGCCGTGTTGTTTTTTCGCGCACCGTAGCTCTGACCCGTAAAGTATGCAGCAATCCACCAGCGTTTTTCGTAATGCAGGCCACCAAAGCTAAAGCGGGCATCCCCTGCGGCAATGTTACGAACAATATTGGTGATGGTAGGACGTTCCATCATTTCGAAGTCGTTCGAGCTTTCGGAATCTTCTTCCGTCACGCGAGGCTGGAAGTAACCAACCGTCAGGATCGTGTTATGCAGCCCGGTATAGTTCAGATTTGCTTCATAGAGAAGCTGATCGTTTGTATAGCCATCAGTACCACCCGCACCAAAATCAGGTGTTACGTTGGCAACCCAATCCTTATAGCGGAAGGTAAAAGGAATACGGATACGGCGTGCATTTTCAGAGAAACCGTCAAAATCGCCTTTAGGACCATTTTGACCATTCCGAGACATTCCCAAGAAGCTACCGAAGTCTTCGTGGAAGGCCAGACCAACAGAGAAGCCGTAAGCGCCATCTTCGGAAGAAACGGTGAAGCGGCCTTTAGGGAAGCCGACAATCATGCCACCAACGCGGACTTCTTCGTCAGATGCCGTAGCAGCCTTGAAGTCCTTCCAGGACATGGTGTCACCACGATCGGACGGGGGAGTGCCCACGCCGGATACGGGCGCAACTTTTTTAAGGGGTTCCTGCTCACCGAACTGCACGTTCGGGTCGTAGTTCCCATCGGCAACGTGCATGGCGTTGCGGCCGTGGCCCGCCGCCTGACCCATGTGGCCCCGTGTAGAGGTCGCATCGCTTTTTGCCAGCTGATGCTTGAGGGTGACGATCTGCTGCTGCATGTCCCGACGCATCTGGGACATTTCGGCACGCAGCAGGCGAATTTCGGAATCCTCAGTGGAAGCCGCCTCGGCCACAGGAGCGATTCCAGCCAACATAAAAGACGTTAGAGCAACAGAAGAAAAAAGCGAGTTACAGCGCATTGTGGCCATTCCATGATAAGAACGATGAGGAGTGAATAACCCGCCATAACTTTTTTGTGCGTGATGCTTCGGTGATGGTTTCGTTACGGAATTATGAAAAAAAGCGACCCGTTTCCGGGCCGCTTTCCGATAAGCTCAAATACGCAGTAAAATTTATAAACGCTTATTATTTACCGTTTTTCCAAGCGGACATAATGCTGTCCTTAACGGTTTTGGGCAGCGGAACGTAATCCAGCTTGGTGGCAATGCCATCACCGTTGTTGAAGCTCCAGCTAAAGAACTTCTGCACGGCCTGATCACGGTCTGCATTACGGGCAGGCACAGGAACCAGCACGTAGGTTGCGGACATAATCGGCCAGGCTTCCTTGCCATCCGTATCCAGCAGGTTCACTGCGAAATGGGATGCGTGACCCCAGTCGGCAGCCTGTGCTGCGTGGGAGAAGCTGTTCATGCCAGCGGCAACGCTTGCACCAGCGTGGTTGCGCAGGCGTACGGTGGTCAGGTGGTTACGGCTTGCATAAGCGTATTCCACGTAACCAATACCACCTTCGGTGTTCTGCACGGTTGCGGCAACGCCGTCATTCCCACGCGCACCCAGCCCACCGGGCCAGCTGATGGACGTGCTTGCACCGTAGTTTTCCTTCCAGGAGGAGGAAGAACCAGCAAGGTAGGACGTAAACACAAAGGTCGTGCCCGAACCATCCGCGCGATGCACAGGTGCAATGGCAACTTCTGGCAGCTTAACGTCCGGGTTCAGAGCCACAATTTTGGGATCGTTCCAGGAGGTGATGGTGCCTGCATAGATCTCTGCCAGCACGTCACCGCTCAGGGTGATCGTATCAGGCTTGATCCCGCCGGGGATGTTCACAACCGGAACAATGCCACCCATAACCGTGGGGAACTGGAACAGATGGTTGGTTTCAAGTTTCTGCGCGTCCATCGGCGCATCGGATGCACCAAAGTCAACCGTGCCAGCCACGATCTGGTTCTGGCCTGCGCTGGAGCCAACGCTCTGGTAGTTGACGGTCACGCCAGTAGCGGACTTTGCGACCGCACCCCAGCCTTCATAGATCGGAGCGGCAAAGCTGGAACCTGCACCGGTCACGCTCTCGGCCCGAGATGCTGCTGGAAGTGCCGTAAGGAAGGTGGTCATAACGGCCAGACACATTCCAGACCTGACTGAAAAACGCATGTTGGTTTTTTCCCTGAGCCAATTGCAAAAGCTTACGGCAACAAAAATGTGCCGTGCCGTTCTGGGTTAAAGTAAGTCAGAGCAAAATGGTATTATGCTTTCAGGACAATTGGATGACGGTTTTATGACACCGCAATCCTAACTCAGCAGCGGCAGCCATATGCGGCAGCTTGTCCCTTCCCCCACTGTGCTCTCCACAACAAACCGTCCGTCATGGCGGGCCAGAATCTGCTGCACAATAGCCAGCCCCAGCCCGCTGCCCTGCACGCTGGCTGCCGTTTTGGCCACACGGTAGAATCGCTCTGTCAAACGGTTGAGATGCCGCGCGGGAATGCCCGGCCCCGTATCCGTAACGCTGAGCACCAGACCGGGTTCGGCAGGCCAACCCGCATTTTTGGCGGCACGCGCGCAGGCAACCGTAATGCCCAATGGTTCATCATTGCGTTTACCACGATCAAACAGACCGTATTTGAGCGCGTTTTCCACAAGGTTCATAAGCACCTGCAAAAGCTGGGCTTCATCCCCCTGCACGCAGAGTTCCTGCACACCATCCGCCTGCACCTGAAAACGGACAGGCTTGCCTGCAATCAGCCCCGATGCCTCGTCCGACAGGCGCTTGAGCAGTTCGGCAATGCCTATTGTTTCTTTGGGCCGGTGGTGCTCCTGCATCTGCACGCGGGAGAGGTAGAGCAGACCGTCCAGCAAACGCTGCATGCGCTTGGCCTGTTCGGACATAATGCCCAGAAACTCTTTTTGAATAACCGGGTCATCCGCCGCAGGGCCTTGGAGGGTTTCTATGAACCCCAGCAAAGAGGCCAAAGGCGTGCGCAGTTCATGGCTGGCAAAGGCCACAAAATCCGTATGCTGCCGTTCGGCCAGCACGGCCTCGGTCTCATCATGCAGGGCAACAAAAACCAGCGTTGTTTTGGACGAAAACGCCCCCCCACCCTTGCGGTACCCTTCGGAGAGGAACACATCGGGCACGGTTTTTTTCTGCAACCATGCCCTTACAATCCGGTAGTGGGGAATATCCAGCACGATCAGTGCTTCTGCTGGCAGAGGGTCGTCTTTTTTTTGCGCCAGCAGCCTGTCCACCGCACTTTGAAAAGCCGGGTGGCGAATAATACTGCCAATACTATTGGTGAACTGCCGTTTGGCCTCAGCCGAAATCACACACGGTAGCCGCGTGTCGTTCAGAACCAGCGTTGCTGCGGGCAGGCAGGCCATGACCTCGTCCAGCGTAACCGTGGAGGCCGCGTCCCGCCCTACGCGGTTTTTTTGCCTTTCCGAATCCTCGGGCATCGGTTCAAAGCGGTCCGAGCGCGCGAAAAACAGCGGCAAAGCCGCCAACGCGCCGCCCCCTGCCATACCGCAGAGTGCCGCCAGCCAAGCATGCATGATCAGCCGCCCCTTTTTGCGGTGTGTTGCTTAGTCCTGATCCTGCACTTTATCCAGCGCATAACCACGTGCCCGCACGGTGCGGATCAGATCCACCCCGCCCCCTTCGTTCAGGGTTTGCCGCAGGCGGCGGATATGCACATCCACTGTACGCAACTCCACAAAGGAACTGCGCTCCCACGCGTGTTTCAACAACTCCTCGCGCGAGAAAACCTGAGCCGGGTGGAGCATAAGGAATTCCAGCAAACGGTATTCCGTAGGCCCCAGCGACAGCAGGCGACCATCGCGCTCCACCTTATGGCTGACCCGGTCCATGACCAGCGTATCAAACCGCAAGGTTTTATCCGCTGGGGGTGCTCGGCGCAAAATGGCTTTAACACGGGCAAACAGCGCATCCATGCTAAAGGGCTTGACCAGATAGTCATCCGCCCCTGTATCCAGCCCACGAATGGCGTCTGCTTCCTCACCCCGGGCACTGAACATAATAATGGGAAGGGCGGCTGTTCTAGCCTGTTCGCGCAAACGGCGGCAGACCTCCAACCCGGAAATACCGGGCAGCATCCAGTCCAGCAGAATCAGGTCCGGCCGACGCTGCCGAACATATTCCAAGGCAGCCTCTCCGTCCGCCGCGTGGCGTACCATGTAACCCTGTTTTTCCAGATTGTAGCTCACAAGCCGGGCGAGTGCCGGATCGTCCTCAACAACCAGAAGATCTGCCTTGTGCATACCAGAATGCCCTTTGAAAACCTGCCACTAGGATATGACGCGCAGATGACAAAAAACAACCGCCAGTCCACCTAAAACCCTGCACAAACAGCATTATGGCACTCTGCACCCCCCACAAAGCCGCAGCACACACAGCAAAAACCGCTTTGTGAATGTTTTATGACCCACATGAAAAAATAGCAGACTCCCAACAAAAAAGCCCCGGCACAAAGGCCGGGGCTTTACGGGTTACGTCATATAACCGTCACATCAATCAGTCTTCAAACGGATCACGCACCAGAATGGTGTCATCACGGTCCGGGCTGGTGGACAGCAGCGTTACAGGTGCGCCAACCAGCTCTTCCACCCGGCGGACGTATTTGATGGCCTGCGCAGGCAGGTCGGCCCAGCGGCGCGCACCCTGCGTGGTTTCTTTCCACCCTTCGATCGTCTCATAAATCGGGCGTACACGCTGCTGTGCTGCCGAACCCGAGGGGAAGCGTTCTATCTTCTGGCCATCCAGTTCATACCCGACGCAAATATTGATCTCGTCCAGACCATCAAGCACGTCCAGCTTGGTCAGCGCCAGTCCGTTTATGCCACCAACCCGGACGGCATGGCGGACCAGAACCGCATCAAACCAGCCACAGCGGCGCGGACGCCCCGTAACCGTACCAAACTCATGCCCACGCTCACCAAGGCGGCGGCCAATGCTGTCGTGCAGTTCGGTCGGGAATGGCCCTTCACCCACACGGGTGCAGTACGCCTTGGCAATACCCAGCACAAACCCTGCTGCCGATGGCCCCATGCCAGAACCCGTGCCCGCATTGGCAGCAACCGTGTTGGAACTGGTCACAAACGGATAGGTGCCGTGGTCCACATCCAGCATAACGGCCTGCGCACCCTCGAACAGAATGCGGCGGCCATTGCGGCGGGCATCGTCCAGAATGTCCCATGTTGCCGCCATAAAGGGCAGCACCTTGGGGGCAACATCGTTCAGGAACGCCAGAAGTTCTTCCTTGGCAAAAACTGGCGCGCCAAGGCCTGCCAGCAAGGTGTTGTGGTGCAGGAGCAGTTCATCCAGCTTCCAGTCCAGCGTTTCCGGCTCGGCCAGATCGCACAGGCGGATGGCGCGGCGGGCAACCTTGTCCTCGTAGGCAGGGCCAATGCCACGGCCGGTGGTGCCAATCTTGCGGTCACCACGCGCGGCTTCACGCGCACGGTCAAGCGCGCCATGCACGGGTAGGATAAGGGGAACATTTTCCGCAATCTTCAGGGTTTCGGGCGTAACCTTCAGCCCCTGTTCGCTAATCCGGGCAATTTCGGCCAGTAGCGCCTGTGGGTCCACCACAACACCGTTGCCAATAATACCCAGCTTACCGCTCACAACACCCGATGGCAGGAGCGACAGCTTGTAAACCTGATTACCGACCACCAGCGTATGGCCCGCATTGTGACCACCCTGAAAACGCACCACCACGTCGGCCCGGCTGGCCAGCCAGTCAACAATTTTGCCTTTGCCTTCATCGCCCCACTGGGCGCCGATCACGGTTACGTTGGACATAGACGGTCTGCTCCTGAAAAAAACTGCCTGCTGGTCAAAAAGAAAAAAGTCACACCCAAGGGCAAGCCCTCAGGCAAGGTCCACCCGCTGGGTGCCTGAAAGAACAATGCCACACCCCAAATGCCGCGCTTCGGCCTCGGCCTTGGCCCCTGTGGCAAAACCACGCACGGTGGCGTAGCCCTGCGCCCGCAGGGCCGCGGCTTCCTGCCGGCTGGCATCCGCCGCCAGATACACGCGCACACGGGCGGGTGCAGGCGGGATCATACGAAACAGCACATCGGGGCGCAGGGTCAGCCCGCAGGCGGGTTCGTTATCATTGCAGATGTAGCGCCCGCCCCGCCCCAGCTCTTCGGAGCGACCAACGGCAAACAGCGTGACGCACACACCTGTATGGTACTTCCACCCCCGAAACTCTACTGGGTCCACGGTCATGCGCAGGTTCGGGCAAATCTCACGCAGGGCTGCAACCGTATCAATCAGCCGGTCCAGAATAATGCGGGCCTTGGGCGGCAGGGTCAGTTCCGCCAGTTGCGCCACAGTGTGCTCGGCAGCCCCTGTGGCGTCCAGCAGGGCAATAAGCGTTGCCGCCAGCGCGCCACCATGCTGGGCCACGGCGGCCGCATCCTTGCGGTCGAGTGCGCGCATAAGGGTCGGGCGCTGAGCTGCGGGCACACCGGCCTCTTCCAGCAAAGCGGGAATAAAGGGCGGCATGGTCAGGTCGAAGGAGACATCCTTGACCCCCAGACGCATGAGCGCTTCTGCCCCTATGGACATGACTTCAGCATCTGCCTCGGGGGAATCCGGGCCGATCAGCTCAATGCCAGTCTGCATGATCTGGCGGCTGCTTTCCTCCGCCGCAACAGGCGCCACCACAACACAAGGCCCGGCGTAGGAAACACGGAGCGGGCGCGCCAGCCCGGCAACACGAGTCGCGGCCATACGGGCGATCTGGGGTGTAATATCGGGGCGCAGGACCATCATGCGCCGTGTATCGGGGTCCATAACCCTGAAGCACTGCTCCGCCAGAGCCACCCCTGCACCGGCAAGGTAGGTCTCCTCAAATTCCATAAGAGGCGGGCGGACGCTGTCGTAGCCGTGGGAGGCAAACACATCCATAAGAGTGGCCACACCCCGTGCTTCCGTTCGGGCATCGGGGGTCAGCAGGTCTACAAAGCCAGCAGGCAGCAGGGCCGGGCTAAAGGGCGGGTCGTCCGTCATGCCTCGGGCTATAGCACTCCCCGCTCCGCCCGTCATGCCCGCGGGTGTGTTCTTTTGCGCCTTTTGCCACACAAAACGGGCTGATGGGTCAGCCGTCGGC
This sequence comes from Acetobacter zythi, assembly GCF_963921165.1. NCBI lineage: Bacteria > Pseudomonadati > Pseudomonadota > Alphaproteobacteria > Acetobacterales > Acetobacteraceae > Acetobacter > Acetobacter zythi. The sequence goes on along the minus strand of NZ_CAWUEO010000023.1, from coordinate 151,956 downwards.
CACGCCGGGCAGTGTTTCCCACCCTGTGCCTATAAAGGTCAGCACCCGCCGCCCCACGCCATCGGCCCGCAGGACGACCAGATTCTGGTCCTCAAACCAGGCCAGCAGGCGGCGTGCCCGCCCCCTGGAGACCGTGCCATACACTTTTGCTATCTGCGCATCAGACGGGCACGGGGCACGCTCAATGGCCGCACGGGCAAGGAACAGAAACACCGCCTGCAAATCCTCCGGCAGGGCCGATGCGCGGGCTTCGGCCTCCTGCCATTCGGTGGAGGTCGACATATCCTCGCTCACACCGCTGCGGGCCGTGGCCAGCGCGCGGTTGAAGCGCCGCAGGTCCAGCGCGTTGCGCCCCAGCCCCGCAATGCGGCACCGCACCAGAAAGTCCTGATACAGAACAGGCACGGGCCTGAAGGACGAATCCTCATCCTCCATCATGTCCCGCAAAATGGCGGTCATGCGGGCTTCGCGCTCGCCTTGGGTTTCGGTTGTATCTTCCGTGCTGTCAGGCTCGGCCTGCACGCTGGCCTGTGCCTCGCCGTGGGCTGCAAGCTGGGTAAGCAGGTCTGGTGCGGCAGGAGCTGGAGCCTTGCGCTGGCGGGCGGGCAGGTCATGCACCGGCACGGGGGCCAGAATAAGCTCGTGCACGGGTGCGGTTGGCGGTTCAAACGGAGCAAGCACCGGCCCGGCCGAGCGGCTTTCTGTTTCGACCGCGCCAATACGGACCGAGAGCGGTCTGCGGCTGAGGGCTGGCCCAAGGGCCACAAACGTGCCGCGTGCGAGGTCTCGGAACGCTTCGGCCTGCCTGCGTTCCATACCCAGCAGGTCGGCTGCGCGCGCCATATCAATATCAAGAAAGGTGCGGCCCATCAGAAAGTTGGAGGCTTCCGCCGCTACGTTCTTGGCCAGCTTGGCCAGACGCTGCGTGGCGATAATGCCTGCAAGGCCACGTTTGCGGCCACGGCACATCAGATTGGTCATGGCCCCAAGGGAGGCCCGGCGCGCCTCGTCCGAGACCTCGCCCGCGGCGGCGGGGGCAAAAAGCTGGGCTTCGTCCACCACCACAAGAACGGGGTACCAGTGCTGGCGCGGCACCTCGAACATACCGCCCAGAAAAGCTGCCGCCCAGCGCATCTGCTGGTCCGCGTCCAGCCCTTCCAGATTAAGCACGACGGAGGCACGGTGCATGCGCATGCGCTCGCCCGCCGCATGCAGGGCCATTTCCGAGTGATCGGCTCCGTCTATGACCAGATGGCCAAATTTTTCGGCCAGACTGACAAAATCCCCCTCGGGGTCAATAATGGCCTGCTGCACCATACGGGCGGACTGCTCCAGCAAACGCCGCAGCAGGTGCGACTTGCCAGAACCCGAGTTCCCCTGAACCAGAAGGCGCGTGGCCAGTAGTTCGCCAAGGTCCATCTGTGCCGGACCACCCCCCGGCACGTCCCCCATTGTAATCATATTGTTCATGGTTGGAGGAGATACCGCCTTGCCCCACCCTTGCGCAACCATGCCTCCGCACCCTTTGCCGCCGCGCGGCCCGTGGCAAGGCAGGCATGGAGCAGGTAGCCCCCGGTTGGGGCTTCCCAGTCCAGCATTTCCCCCGCAACAAACACACCGGGAAGAGCTTTGAGCATGAAGGACTGGTCGCACGCCGCCTGCGTGACCCCTCCAGCCGTGGAAATGGCGCGCGCCAGCGGTTCGGGCGCATAAAACGTAAGGGGCAGAGCCTTGATCAGGGCCGCAAGAGCACGCGGGTCGGTCGGGAGTTCGCCCTGTGCCTCCCGCAGCAGGCCAATGGCTGCTGGCGCGAGCCTGATCGCCTTGCGCAAGCGGTTGCTCAGGCTCTCCCGCACACGGGTGGCCCGTAACCTGTCCAGCAGGTCCTGCTCGCTCAGATCGGGGCGCAGGTCGCACAGGACCGTGGCTTGGCCATGCGCGGTAATGGCCTGCCGCACCGTGCGGGAGAGCGCATACAACGCGCCCCCTTCCACCCCTGTGCGGGTCACTACAATTTCGCCACGCACACGTGTGCCTGCAAAGCTCAGGGCAACCGGCTTGAGGGGGGTTCCCGCAAAGCGCTCGGCAAACAGCGCAGACCACGGGGTACAAAACCCACAATTGGCAGGCTCCAGCGGCGCAACCTCAACCCCACGCTGTTGTAGCAGAGGCGCCCAGCCGCCAGAACTGCCCAGCCGGGGCCAGCTTGCCCCGCCAAGGGCCAGCACAACGGCATCTGCCGCTATTTCTGTCGGATGGGCCGCCGCATCCCCCGGATGTTGCAGATTAAAAAGAAGCTGCCCGTCCGTGCCCCAACCCAGCCACTCCGCACGTGTGCGGAAGGTAACGCCTGCGGCATTCAGGCGGGCAAGCCATGCGCGCAGCAGGGGGGATGCCTTCATGCCTACAGGGAAGACCCTGCCGGATGAGCCTATAAAACTCTCCTGCCCCAACCCAGCCATCCAGCTCCGGATGTCGGGCATGGTCCATGCGTCCAGTGCTGGCTGCAACCATGACCGGGCAGGGCCATACCGCTCCAGCACGGCCGCGTGGTCCTCCGAATGGGCAATATTCAGCCCACCCCGCCCGGCCATAAGGAACTTGCGGCCAAGGCTTGGCATGCGCTCCATCACCTGCACGGCACAACCTGCCCCGGCCAGATGCTCCGCCGCGGCAAGCCCCGCCGGGCCACCACCCACAACAACAATGCGCGGTTGAGCGGTCATGGGTGATTAAAGGCGTGGGTCATTCAGGTTTCTGACCTGCCGCACGGACAGCCTGCGCCAGACCACGGATCTGCTCAAGCACACGCGGCACGGTCTGGGGTGTGGCGCGGCCTTGCGCGTCCAGTGTTTCGGCCAATGTGGCCAGCAGGGCGGACGCCACCACCGCACCATCGGCTATGCTGGATGCCTGCGCGGCCTGCTCGGGTGTGCGTACGCCAAAACCAATGGCTATGGGCAGGTCGGTGGCCGCACGCACGCGGGGGATGGCGCCTGCAAGGTCATGCGCGCTGGCCGAGCGCGTGCCCGTAATGCCAACAATGCTGACATAATAAACAAAGCCCGATGCATGCGCGAGCACATATTCCAGACGGGCATCGGGTGTTGTGGGGGCGACCAGACGGATAATATCCAGCCCCGCAGCCTGCGCGGGAGCGGCAATAACCGCCCCTTCCTCCGGTGGCAGGTCAACCAGAATAAGCCCGTCCACCCCGGCGGCGGCGGCATCCTTGCAGAAGCGTTCGTACCCATAGGCTTCCACCGGGTTGACGTAGCCCATCAGAATAACCGGGGTTTCGTCATTCTCCTTACGGAACTCGGCCACCATATCCAGCACGCCCACCAGCGTCGCACCAGCCTTGAGGCCACGCAGGGCAGCGGCCTGAATAACCGGACCATCGGCCGAAGGGTCGGAAAACGGCATGCCAACTTCAATCAGGTCGGCTCCGGCTGCTGGCATGGCGCGGAATAACTCCAGCGATGTCGCCCGGTCGGGGTCATACGCCTCCAGATAAGGAATGAGCGCACCACGGCCTTCGGCAGCAAGGGTTCTAAAACGGGCGGCAATACGGCTCACAGCGTAACTCCCAAATGCTCGGCAACAGTAAAGATATCCTTATCCCCCCGACCGGACAGGTTGACCACCAACAATGAATCCTTGGGCAAGGTGGGGGCAATTCTGGCCGCATAGGCCACGGCATGCGCCGATTCGAGAGCGGGAATAATCCCTTCCAGCTTTGTGCAGATCTGGAAGGCCTCAAGCGCCTCGGCATCGGTGGCCCCCACGTATTCCGCCCGCCCGATATCATTCAACCACGAATGTTCCGGCCCAACACCGGGGTAATCCAGCCCGGCGCTGATGGAGTGAGCCTCATCAATCTGCCCGTCCGCATTTTGCAGCAGGTAGGTGCGGTTGCCGTGCAGCACACCGGGGCGACCGCGCTCGATGGAGGCCGCCGTTTTGCCGCTGTCCAGCCCATGGCCTGCCGCTTCCACCCCAATCAGGCGCACGGACGTATCATCAAGGAAGGGATAGAAAATACCCATGGCGTTGGAGCCACCACCAATGGCTGCGACCACCACATCGGGCAGGCGTCCTTCGGCAGCACGCATCTGCGCTTTGGTTTCCTCACCAATCACGCTCTGGAAGTCACGCACCATGGCGGGATATGGGTGTGGGCCAGCCACGGTGCCGATCAGCATGTAGGTATCGGCCACATTGGCCACCCAGTCACGCATGGCTTCGTTCATGGCGTCTTTGAGTGTACCGGCCCCGGCGGTTACGGGCACAACCTCCGCCCCCAGCAGGCGCATGCGGAACACGTTGGGCTTTTGCCGTTCCACATCGGTTGCCCCCATGTAGATCACGCATTTCATGCCAAACAGGGCGCATACGGTGGCGGTGGCCACACCATGCTGGCCTGCCCCGGTTTCGGCTACAATGCGGGTGCGCCCCATGCGGCGGGCCAGCAAAATCTGCCCCATAACGTTGTTGAGCTTGTGCGAGCCTGTGTGGTTCAGCTCCTCACGCTTGAGGTAGATTTTTGCCCCCCCGAACGCTTCGGTCAGGCGGCGGGCAAACCAGAGCGGGCTGGGCCGACCAATGTAATCGGTCTGGTAGTAAACCAGTTCCTTATGGAAGGCGGGGTCAGCCTTTGCGGCTTCGTATGCCTCGTTCAGTTCCAGAATAAGGGGCATGAGCGTTTCCGCCACAAAGCGGCCACCATAGCGGCCACCAAAATGGCCATGCTCGTCAGGCTGCTGCTTGAAAGAATTGCTCTGCGCCGCCGCGCCGCCGTGTTCGATCGGGTTCGCCATTACTCGTCCTGCCGCTCCTTTAGCCCCATGGCGCGCCCTGCCGGGTGCCATATGTTTTTATCTTTTCAACTGGCAAAATGGCTTACCAGAAGTGCTACCGCATTGCACGGTCCCGTGCGGTCATCTTGCCATAAACCGAACAAAGGCGTCATACTTGGCGTTATGCACATGCTCCGGGAGGGGCACCGCCAGAACCGGCATACAGGTGCACGTGCCCACAGGGCAAAAACTGGGAGAATCGCATGTTTCTGGCCCACAGGCCCGGTATGCCTGCTCGCGCCGTTGAAACGGAAGACGATGCCAAGAATGCTGTATGGCTGGACCTTCTCAACCCCACGCCACAGGAACTGGAACTGGCGGAAAAACTCTGCGGCCAGCCCATACCCACACTTGATGACCTGAGCGCCATCGAAAGTTCCTCACGCATCAGTGTACGCAATGGGGCGGCATTTTTGTCCTCCCCCCTGCTGCGCAAGAGCGGGTCGGATTTTCAGACCATGCCGGTCGGTTTTATCCTGACCGAAAAACGGCTCTTTACCATTCGCTTCCAGTTCTATCTGGCGTTCGAGACTGTGGCCCAGCTTGTGGCGGACTGCGTGGCCTCCGCCATGCCACCCCCGCACACCACGCCTGAGCGCCAGACAACACAGCCCCAGCCAACCGAGATCCCCCCCCAGCACGAAACCCTGCTCCATTCAGGGGAAATACTCGTGGCGCTGATCGAGGCGATTGTGGACCGGCTGGCCGATATTCTGGAAAGCATGGGCAACCTGCTGGACGCCCTCTCGCACGATATTTTTCGCGCCCGTACGCAGCAGACCCCCATCCGCAACGTGGCCGTGTGGCAGCGCAACCTGCTCCAGCGTGTAGGGGAAGCTGGCAATCTGTGCTCACGCATGCGGGACACACTACTGGGCATGGAACGCATAGCCCTGTTCCTGGGCGAAAGCCGCAAAACCGCATCCGCCCTGCCGGTTACGGGGTTTGCCCTGTGCACGCCCCGTTCATCCCCCCCCACACCCCTTGCCACCCCCGCACCGGATGAAGACGGCAAGGTCACCGCGGCCTATGCCCTATCTGGCATTCTGCGCGCGCGCATCACATCGGTCAGCCATGACCTGTCCTCGCTCGATGCCTATGTCTCCCAGTCACAGGACAAGGTGGAGTTCCTGCTTGATGCAACGCTGGGCTTCATCAACATCGAACAGAACGGGGTGATGAAGGTGCTGACCGTGGTCAGCTTCATTGGGGTTGCACCCACCCTGATTGCTGGCATTTACGGTATGAACTTCAAATACATACCCGAGCTGGACTGGTCTTTTGGCTACTGGTACTCGCTTGGTCTCATGGCCACGACCATTGTGCTGCCCCTGCTCTGGTTTTGGAAAAAAGGGTGGCTTGGGGGCATCAAGTAACCCCTGCTCACAACCGCGCATGGCGCCATATCCTGTGTTGACGATCAAATCCGCCGCAGGTATTATCCGCCCCCAGACGCTGGCTGACTTCACCTGCCCAGCGGTATCCCTCCCGTCAGGTTCCTTCTGGCTCGGACATGCCTTGTCAGGCATGCTTGCTTTCCGGTCCCCCCGACCGGCTCTGCCGTGCATGGAACGACCCGTGACCTTCCCCTTTTGAACTTCTCTTGCCAGTCAGGGCATTTACTCAATGCATCTTGCGGAACTCAAGGCCAAGTCCCCAGCCGACCTTCTGGCCTGCGCTGAAGACCTGAATATCGAAAACGCGTCCTCCCTGCGTAAGCAGGACATGATGTTCGCCATCCTCAAAACACTGGCTGACAATGATCAGGCCATTTATGGCGAAGGCACGCTTGAGATCATGCATGACGGGTTTGGATACCTGCGTGCGCCCGAATCCAACTACCTTCCCGGCCCGGATGATATTTATATCTCCCCCACGCAGGTCCGCCGCTTTGGCCTGCGCACGGGTGATACGGTTGAAGGCCAGATTCGCGCCCCACGGGATGGCGAACGCTACTTCTCCATGCTCAAGATCAACACGATCAATTTTGAGTCCCCCGATGCGGTGCGCCACCGGATCAACTTTGATAACCTGACCCCGCTCTACCCCGAGCGCCGCCTGCAGATGGAAGTGGAAAGTCAGGCCACCGCCCCAGAACCCAAGGGCGACAAAAACAAAAAGGGTGCTCAAAAGGACTTTACCCCACGGGTGATCGACCTTGTGTCCCCCATTGGCATGGGCCAGCGCGCCCTGATCGTGGCTCCCCCGCGTTCGGGCAAAACGGTCATGCTCCAGAGCATTGCCTCCTCCATTTCGGCCAACCACCCCGAAGTGTTCCTGATCGTTCTGCTCATTGACGAACGGCCTGAGGAAGTGACCGACATGGCCCGCTCCGTGCGCGGCGAAGTGATTGCCTCCACCTTTGACGAACCCGCACACCGCCACGTGCAGGTGACCGAAATGGTGCTCGAAAAAGCCAAGCGCCTTGTGGAGCACAAGCGCGATGTGGTGATCCTGCTCGATTCCATTACCCGTCTGGCGCGCGCTTACAACACGGTTGTTCCCTCATCGGGCAAGGTGCTGACCGGCGGTGTGGACGCCAACGCCCTACAGCGGCCCAAACGCTTTTTTGGTGCAGCCCGTAACATTGAGGAAGGTGGCTCCCTGACCATTATCGCCACCGCGCTGATCGATACCGGCAGCCGCATGGACGAAGTGATCTTTGAAGAGTTCAAGGGCACGGGTAACTCCGAGCTTGTCCTTGACCGCAAACTGGCTGACAAACGCACCTTCCCCGCAATCGACATCACCAAAAGCGGGACACGTAAGGAAGAACTGCTGGTTGACCGCTCCACCCTGTCCAAAATGTGGGTGCTGCGCCGGATTCTGGCACCCATGGGCACCATGGACGCCATGGACTTCCTGCTGGACAAGCTTAAATACAGCAAAACGAACAATGACTTCTTTGAAGCCATGAACAACTGATATCATCCACAGTTTGCCTGTGGCGCAGGCCGCATCTGCTTAAACCTCTATCAGGCTGGAGCGGATGCGGCCTCCTTTTTGCGGATCGTCAGCAGCACACTACCATCAGGCTGGGGTGCATCAGCCAGAATGCTGTGACCCAAAGCCTGTACGGAGCGGCTAACATTGCGGTGCGGCTCCTCGCCTATCAGGCGCACCGCCAGCAGACCACCCGGCGGCAGCACATCCAGCGCCAGACGGGTGCGAACAAATGTCATGGGGCATTTTTCCCCTGTAATATCCAGAACCGCCGGGCAGGTACCGTCCTCCCGTCCCGTCATCGGGGTATCATTCATGCAGACTTTCCTCCTTTCGAGGGGAAAAACGACAGGCCAGCATCATACAGACAGGCATACACACCATAAAAAAACTGTATGATGGTGTAAAATTGGACAAACACCTCTGATTTCGGCTACCTGAATAACGAACGCAGAGATGATAACATTAGGCAGGGTTTGTGACCTTGAAGGTACAAGCGGCAGAATCACGGATTGAGCAGCTGTGTATCGAACACGGCCTGAAAATGACCGGACAACGGCGCGTTATCGCACGTGTTCTTTCCGAAGCAGACGACCACCCGGACGTGGAAGAACTGTACCGCCGTGCGGCAGTGCTGGACTCCCGCATTTCGGTGGCAACCGTGTATCGCACGGTGCGGCTGCTTGAGGAAAAAGGCATTCTGGAGCGCCGGGACTTTGGCGGCGGGCGTGCTCGATATGAAGCAACGGAACATGGTCGGCACCATTATCACCTGATCGACGTTGATAACGGGAAAGTGATTGAGTTTGAAGACCCGGAACATGAAGCCTTCATGATGAAGGTGGCGGACCGACTTGGATTCGAGTTTGTCTCCATGCGGCTGGAACTGTTTGGCAAAAAACGCCAGCCCGCCAATGCTTCCTCCGGCAAAACAACACCCCGTTCACGCCGCAAGGGAGACCAGACATGAGTTCCACACAAACCACAGGCGGGCTTTCGGCGCTGGAGCTGGACCGGTCTCGCTTTCCCGAACTGCATGGCGGCAGCCTGAGTGTCCGCATTGCCGAAACGGATGATGAACGCGATGCAGCCCAGGCCCTGCGCTACCGCGTTTTTTACGAGGAAATGGGTGCCCACCCCAGCGCGGAAACCCTGCGCCTGAAGCGTGATATTGACGAGTTTGACAGCGTTGCCGACCACCTTCTGGTCATTGACAACGCCATTGCCTCGGACGCGCGCGGTGTGATTGGCACATATCGGCTTGTGCAGGGCGATGCGGCCCAGAAGATCGGCCGGTTCTATTCCTCCAACGAATACGACATTACTCCGCTCAAGGAATTCCCCGGCAGGCTGCTCGAAGTCGGGCGCTCCTGCGTGGACAAAAACTATCGTGGCCGGGCGGCCATGCAGCTTTTGTGGCGCGGCATTGCCTCCTACATTTTCCTGCACCGCATTGATCTGCTGTTTGGCTGCGCCAGCCTGCCCTGCACAGACCCGGACCAGATCGCGGATGAACTGACCTATCTTTACCACAACCATCTGGCCCCCCCCGCCCTGCGTGTTCGCGCGCTTGAAAGCCGCCGGGTGGAAATGCTGCGCACGGACCCGCACACCCTTAATGTGCGGCGCTGCCTTGTGGGCCTGCCGCCCCTTATTAAAGGGTATCTGCGCCTTGGTGGTTATGTGGGCGATGGTGCGGTTATTGACCCGCAGTTTAACACCACGGACGTTGCCATTCTGGTTAAAAGCGAACTTCTGGCGGACAAATACTACCGTCATTACGAACGCCGCCTGCGCGATGCTCTGGACTAAGTCGCGCACGGCAGCAGGCTGTTGCCCTGATTTTTAACGAATCCATCCGGCGGGCGGGCAACCCGCCTGTGCCATGAGCGCCCCAATGTCCCCAAAAACCGTGTTGTCCCGCTTTTGTCCAAAACGGGCAACGCTCAGTTTTGCTGCTCTCCTGCTGGGTTTGGGGGGGGTGTCCACTCTGGCCTTGCCGCCTTTGCATGTTCTACCTGTCCTACTCCTGACCTTTGGGCTGTTTGGGCACATACTCAATACAACCCAGAGCTGGCGGCGCGCGGCATGGGCGGGTGCTCTGTTCGGGTTCGGGTTTTATGCCGCCGGTCTTTACTGGCTGGTCAACGCTGTTCTCATCCGTGCGGATGAGTTCTGGTGGTTTGTTCCGTTTCCCTCCCTTGGCTGCGCACTTATTCTGGCCCCTACTGTGGCTGTGCCCGCCGCATTGTGCGTTCTGCTACCCGCTGGCATACGCCGCCTGAGCGCCTTTGCCGCCCTGTGGACCCTGTTTGATATGGGGCGCACGTTTATCTTCAGTGGTTTTACATGGAACGCGCTTGGCAGCAGCCTTGCCATTCCCGGTTCTGTGGGGAGCCTGCTTATCCAGCCTGCCGCATGGGTGGGAGAGGATGGCCTGACCCTTGCCTTGGTTCTGCTTTCCACGCTTTGTGGCACAGCCTTGCTAGAGCAAACACCTCTGGCGCGTTGGGTTAGCCAAATTGCTGTGCCCCGTAGCACGCCCGCACTTTGCCTGTCTTTTCTGCGTTTGCGCGTTGTTGCCTGCTCGGTTGTGGGCATATTTGTGTGGTGCGTGGCTGGCGGTCTGCGGCTTTACACGGCCCATCCAACAGGTGAACCCGGCCCCATTGCCGTAATTGTACAGGGGAATGTGCCTGAATCTGAAAAAATCGGGCGGCAAACCCCGCGCGATATTTTTACGCGTTATCTGGCGCTAACCGCACAGGGCGTGCAGGCCGCCCAAGCGTTACAGGTTGCGCAACGCAAACCGGGGGAACACTTTAGGCCCATTGTTTTCCTCTGGCCCGAAACCTCTTTTCCCGGTTACGATCTGATACAGGACAGCCCCCGTGCGCGGCAGGCCATTATGGAATGGGCCGTTGGGGCAGATGCGGGTCTTATTGGCGCACTGCGCATGGATACGGCAGGGCACTACCGCAATTCCGTTGTGGCTCTGGCCCCCGACGGGGCCATACAGGCCACATACGACAAAGCCCGCCTTGTGCCTTTTGGCGAATATCAGCCGCCGTTCATTCCCCTCCAGATTGTACCGCAAGGCGGCATGGCGGCAGGGCCGGGGCCACAAACGTGGCATCTGGCCGACATTCCCGCCGTTGGCCCCCTTGTGTGTTACGAGGTTATTTTTTCGGGCGATGTGGTCGACCGGCATGACCGCCCCCGCTGGCTGGCCAATGTGACGAATGATGCATGGTTTGGGAACAGTGCTGGCCCACGCCAGCACCTGTCCTCCGTGCGGCTGCGCGCGGTGGAAGAAGGGCTGCCCGTGGCGCGCGCGGCCAATACCGGCATTTCCACCGCTTATGATGGTATGGGCCATATGCTGGACCATCTGGGCTGGGGCAAGGCCGGCGTGCTTACTGTGGCGCTCCCTGCCTCACTTCCGCCAACCTTGTTTGGCTTGATGGGACAATCCATTCCGCTAGCCCTGTGCGTTATGCTTCTGGCCTTGGCCTGCATACCCCGCCGTAAGCGCCTGCAATCCCGCAGCAGCACAACACAGCCCTAAAAAGGGAGGACGTGTTATGGCCGCATTATCCAACGTTTTTCTGGAACATTACCAATTTTCCTTTATGAAACGTTAAGATTACATGTTATCCGTCCACCTGTTCCAGCCTTTACAGCCGCGGGAAAAAACCCAGTCGTGAGCAAAACCGAGCCTCTGACGGATCCAGCCTCCACGATATCCACCCATGCCGAAACGATAGATGCCCATGTTGGCAAACGTATCCGGCTACGCAGAACGCTGCTGGGATTATCGCAGGAAAAACTGGGCGAGGCACTTGGGGTCACGTTCCAGCAAATTCAAAAATATGAACGTGGCACCAACAGGGTTGGCGCGTCCCGGTTGTATGATATTGCAACAGCGCTGGATGTGCCCATCAGCTTCTTTTTTGATGACATGCTCCCAGCCCCCACAGGCAGCATGACCAACAGGGGCTTTGCTGAAACACGCAAACCTTTTGGCACACCCGCCCCCTCCCCTATTCCGCCAGCCTCCACCGCCATGCAAACCCTGACAGACGAACAGAACCTGCTGGCCAGAAAAGAAACACTGGATCTGGTACGCGCCTATTACCAAATACCGGACAAGGCTTTACGGCAGAAAATGCTGGACCTTATCCAGTCCATGGCGCGCACCGGCACTCTGGACTGAAAACCGGCACATCCCGACCCATTCTGTTTATGCATCCACAAAAAAGGGGCGGTACTTGCGTACCGCCCCTTCTGGCATGGATCGTTTTGGAAAAAACTGGAGGATCAGAAGCTCTGATCGTCTCCACCACCCCAGTCTCCGCCACCGGCATCTCCGCCCCAATCACCGCCACCTGCGTCAAAACCCTGATCGGCCTGCACACCAGCACCAGCAAAGGGGTCGGCCCCTGCGTCTCCATAATTGTTCACAATGGTTTCGTTGGTCGTTGCACCACCCATGCCACCGTCCCCCATGCCGCCATCGTGGTGGCCGCTAAAAAGACTGGTCAGGGCATTGGCCGCAAGCATGCCGCCAGCCACACCCGTAGCCGTTGTAAGTGCGCTGCCCAAAAAGCCCGACCCGCCAGAAAAGGAGGAAGGCTGCATGCCATACGGCATGGGCTGCGGCTGGTACTGCGGAGGCATGGCAGGCCGACCACCCCACCCCGGAGGAGGAGCAGACTGCGGCTGCGCGGCCTGTCCGCCACCAAACAGACCCCCAAAAAATCCGCCAGACTTCTGCTGCCCGGCATTGCTCTGCTGCTGGGCAGCCTGCAAGGCCTGCTGCGCCTGCTGAAGCTGGAACTGAAGCTGCTGTATCCGATTCTGTGCCTGCACCAGTGCGGCTTCCTGCACCACGGCCATCTGGGTCACGCGGTAGCGGGCTTCGGGGTATTTCTGGAATTCCTGCGCAATAAACTGGTCTGCCTGCTGGTCAATCGCGGGCAGGTTGGGCTGGCTCCCCGGCACACTGCCAAAGCCGCCTTGGGCAGCACCACCAACACGGGCCATAAATTTTTCAATAAGATCGCGTTCTTCGTTTGTCATTCCATACCTTCCCGCCCTGACGGGCCAATTACAGCACCAGAGCTTTGTGCCAGAACACTCTGGCCAAGATGTGGCGCGCCCACAAGCCTGTTACAAGAGACTACGCCACGAAGGAAACCCTGCCATAAGGTCTGCCTTCTCTTTCGGTCTGGCGCGCAGGGCTGTATGGTGTGGCCAAGCGTGCCCTGCGCACATTCAACCTGACCGTCATATTGCGGAGTTTCATCCCTATCATGGACCCGGCGTCTCCCCGCCCCACAGAGCGGCCCCTTTCCTTTCAGGACCTTATCCTGACCCTGCACCAGTTCTGGTCTAAACAGGGGTGCGCCATTCTTCAGCCCTATGATCAGGAAATAGGCGCAGGCACACTGTCCCCCCACACCACGCTGCGGGCCTTGGGGAACAAACCGTGGAAGGCCGCCTATGTGCAGCCCTGCCGCCGCCCGTCCGATGGCCGGTACGGGGAAAACCCAAACCGCCTCCAGCATTACTACCAGTATCAGGTGCTGCTCAAACCCACCCCGGAAGAAAGCCAGAAGCTCCTGCTGGACAGCTACCGCGCTATTGGCATTGACCCCGACAAGCACGACATCCGCTTTGTGGAAGATGACTGGGAAAACCCGACCATAGGTGCATGGGGTCTGGGCTGGGAGGTCTGGTGTGATGGCATGGAAGTAACGCAGTTTACGTACTTCCAGCAGGTTGGCGGTATTCCCGTAACCCTGCCCTCCACGGAGCTGACATACGGGCTGGAACGTCTGGCCATGTATGTGCAGGGTGTCGAGAATGTTTATGATCTGGACTACAATGGCGCGGGCCTGACCTATGGCGATGTGTTCTTGCGGGCCGAGCAGGACTACTCGCGCCATAATTTTGAACTGGCCAACACGGACCTTCTGTTCCAGCACTTTAGCGATGCGGAAAAGGAAAGTGTGGCTCTGGCAGAAGCCGGTGTGGCCCAGCCCGCCTACGACCAGTGCCTGAAAGCCAGCCATCTGTTCAACCTGCTGGATGCGCGCGGCGTCATCAGCGTAAGCGAACGCGCGGCCTATATTGGCCGGGTGCGCACACTGGCAAAACTGTGTTGCGAAACCTGGCTGGCAGGCGAGGACAAATAAGACCATGCCCGAATTGCTGATTGAACTTTTTTCCGAAGAAATTCCTGCCCGCATGCAGCAGCAGGCAGGCGATACCCTGCTCCGCCTGCTAAGCGAGGCACTGGCCCCGCTCAACCCTGTGGATGCCAGAAGCTACACAGGCCCGCGCCGCATTGCCGCCTCCCTGTGTCTGGACAAAATGGTGCCCGGGCGCACCGTTTCCGAACGTGGCCCGCGTGAGGGTGCGCCGGAAAAAGCACTGGAAGGCTTCACCCGCAAGCACGGCGTCAGCAAGGATGCGCTGGCCCTGCAAAACGGCTTTTGGGTGCTTGAACGCGAGGAAGCCCCTATTGGCGCCGCAGCCCATATTGCCGCCATTATGCCCGACCTGCTACGCCGCTTTCCGTGGCCCAAATCCATGCGTTGGGGTGCCGGTAGCGCCATGACATGGGTGCGCCCCCTGCGGCGGATTGTTTGCCTGCTGGATGGCCAGATTGTGCCGTTTTCCATGGCAACGGCGGATGATAACGGCCACGACCTGAGCGCTTCCAACCAGACCGAGGGGCACCGCTTCCTCAACCCCGGTGCAATGGACGTAACCAGCGCCGCACAATGGCAGCAGGGTTTGCATGAACGCCACGTGATGGTGCATGCCGCCGAACGCCGCCAGAGCATTACAACAGGGCTGAACGCCCTTGCACAGGCCGAAGGGCTGAGCATTGTGCCAGATGCCGGACTGGTGGACGAAGTGGCCGGGCTGGTCGAATGGCCCGTGCCCTTCCTTGGTCAGATTGACCCCATCTTCATGGACCTCCCGCCCGAGGTCATGCAGGTGTCCATGCGCGTCAACCAGCGCTACTTTGCCCTGCGCAATAGCGATGGCTCGGCTGCACCACGCTTTGCTTTTGTCGCCAACATTATTCCCACCGATGATGGCACGCTGGTTGTCAGCGGGAACGAACGTGTACTGCGCGCCCGCTTTGCCGATGCGCGGCACTTTTGGAACCTTGACCGCAAACACAGCCTTGCCTCCCGCGTGGAAGGGCTGAACAGCATTACCTTCCATGCCAAACTTGGCTCACAAGGGGACCGTACCCGCCGCATGGTGCGCCTTGCGGGCATTCTGGCCGACATGACCGGGGCACCGAGAAACCAGTGTGAACGCGCGGCAGAATTGAGCAAAACCGACCTGACAACCGGCATGGTTGGGGAGTTCCCCGAGTTGCAGGGTGTCATGGGGGGCTACTATGCCCGCCATGACGGCGAACAGGCCGATGTGGCTCAGGCCATTAGCGAGCATTACACCCCCCGCGGCCCAGGGGATGACGTGCCGGTAGCGCCCGTTTCCGTCGTGCTGGGCCTTGCCGACCGGTTTGACATGCTCACGGCCTTTTTTGCCGCAGGCGAAAAACCATCCGGCTCGGGCGACCCGTTTGGCCTGCGCCGTGCAGCTCTTGGTATTATCCGCCTGATCCGTGAAAATGGACTACGGCTTGATCTGGTCAAACTGTTTGTGCTGGCGGCACAAGCCCTGCCCGAACCCCTGCGCAATGCGCCCGATCTGGCCCTGCTACCCCAGTTTATTGCCGAGCGCCTGCGTGTGCAGGTCCGTGCAGAAGGGGCGCGGCATGACTGTCTGGCTGCAATCTCGGTCGATAATGAGGACACGGACATTGTGCGCCTGCTCGCCCGTGCACAGGCGTTGCAGACCATGCTGGAAACCGAAGACGGCAAAAACCTGCTGGCCGCCACCCGCCGCGCTGCCAACATTCTGCGGATTGAGGACAAAAAGGATGGCCCGCATGAGGGCGCGCCAGACCCCGCCCTGTTTGCACAGGAGGAAGAACGCGCACTCTACACCACCTTGCAAACGGTGGAACCGGCTGTGGAACAGGCGTTTGCCGCCGAGCACTTTGCCGATGCCATGCGCGCTGCCGCCAGCCTGCGCGAACCCCTCGACCGCTTTTTTGAAGGCGTGACGGTAAACGCACCAGACCCTGCACTGCGCCAGAACCGGCTTAAACTCCTGTCCCGCCTTGTGCGCATGATGCGGCTGATTGCCGACTTCAGCCAGATTGAAGGCTAAAAAAATCCCCCACATTCCGGTTCCGGAAAAGTGGGGGATGTAAAACCTGAGTTGCAAAGCAAAGGGTTCGTACGGGCTGAGCGTACGAACCCTTTGTGTTTTTATGGCCCCGAACGCGAACGCCCGCCAAAAAACAGGCTGATAATCAGCAGCACAACAAAAACAAACAGCAACACCTTAGCTATTTCCGAAAACCCGGATGCAGCGCCACTAAATCCGAACAGGGACGCCAGAAGAGCAAAAATAAGAAAAACAATAATCCACCGTATCAACGCCATTATGGCCTCCCGTCATCCACGCTCATGCCATGAGCGTTTCCTGATCCCATAAGAGTTTAACGCAAAATGGCGACCACGGTTCTGTGGTCGCCATTTTGGCATGACACTTTGTGTTCAGGCGATCAGTGTTCGTCAGCACCGGGAATAAGGTCATAACCCGGACTGCCCGGTGCAGGACCGGGCGGCGGCACATTACCAACCGCAATGCCAATCAGCTTGTCCGCAGCCGGTCCAATCTCACGCGCATCAATCGCAATACCCAGATCGCCGCTGCTACCACCACCCACAGCGTAGAGCGTCTGCCCGGCCTGCAACAGGTTGGCAACACGCCCGGCCTCACGCGGGGACAGGTAAATGACCGAATGGTCCTTGAGCACGGCCCCACTCAGGTGGCCCCCCGCATCGTACAGGGGCATCCAGACCTCACCATGGAGGACAAGGTCGGGACCAGCGATCATTTCGGGGGAGTGCAGTGGCATTTCAATAAAGCTGTCCTGCACGGTACGTCCACGCGGGCTGGAAACACTGAACGCACGGATAATCGGCAGAACCTGCCCCTTAATCCCGCGGATGTTCACCTTGTCTCCCACCTTGATCAGACCTGCAAAGGTATGCGCCTGTTCGGGGGAGACAAAAACCTGCGTGCCGTCATTGAGCACAAAGCCAACAATACCGCCGTGGGGTGCGGGCAGGAACTGCACCACACTGCCCGTAAACACCGGCAGAACAGACAGGTCATACACGCCTGTCGCCTGTTTTTCCGTTGTTGTCTGCCGGGAGGCAAAGGTGGTGCTCTGGGTTGGCTCCTCCTTATGGGCAGGGGCTGCCACCGCAACGGAAGATGCCAGAATCAGAGCAGACAAACTAAGCAAAGAGCGCATGAAACAACCACTAAGGACAGGCGCACCCCACCCGAACACGGGCAGGGCGCGGCAATGCGTGAGACTCGTGTGCATAGTCTGCCATTTAGGGCCATTCCCGCAAGAGCGGGAAAAGCGCGTCAGTGGCGGAAATGACGCATACCAGTAAACACCATGGCAATACCGGCGGCATCTGCTGCGGCAATGACCTCATCATCACGGATGGAACCGCCGGGCTGAATAACGGCGGTTGCCCCTGCCGCCACAATGGTTTCCAGCCCATCGGCAAAGGGGAAGAACGCATCGGATGCGGCAACCGACCCCTGCGTAAGCGGTGTGGACTGGCCCGCAGCCTTTGCGGCCTCTCCACTTTTGCTGGCGGCAATCCGCGCGGAATCCACGCGGCTCATCTGCCCCGCACCAATGCCCACCGTTGCACAACCCTTGGCATACACAATGGCGTTGGATTTAACGTGTTTGGCCACACGGAAGGCAAAGATCAGATCCTGCATTTCCTGTTCCGTGGGAACGCGCTTGGTCACAACCTTCAGCGCTTCGGGAGCAACCCGCCCATTATCACGCGTCTGGGCCAAAAAGCCCCCCGCAACCGAACGCACAACCGTGCCAGCAGCAGTCGGGTCAGGCAGGCCGCCGGTCAGCAGCAGGCGCAGGTTTTTTTTACGCGCCAGCAGCGCCTTGGCATCGTCCGCCGCATCGGGGGCAACAATGACTTCAGTAAAGATGGTGGAAATTTTTTCCGCCGTAGCCGCATCCAACGGACGGTTCAGGGCAACAATTCCCCCAAAGGCGGAAACCGGGTCACACCGCAGGGCCTGATCCCAGGCGCTTGTCAGATCGCCAGAGACGGCAACCCCGCAAGGGTTGGCATGTTTGACAATCACCACAGCCGGTTCATCAAACTCGGCTACGGCCTCAAACGCGGCATCCGTATCGTTAATGTTGTTATAAGACAGCGCCTTACCCTGCACCTGCACGGCAGTAGCCACACCGGGGCGTGTGGTGCCATCGCGGTAGAATGCGGCCTGCTGATGGGGGTTTTCGCCATAGCGCAGGATTTCCGCCCGCTGGCCAGCCAGAGCAAACCGCTCGGGGAACGCATCCTGCGCCTGCGCTGCAAACCATGCCGCAATGGCGGCATCATATGCAGCGGTGCGGGCATAGGCTGCACCAGCATAAAACCGGCGTGTCTCCAGCGTGGTGCCACCATCGCCCAGCGCATCAATCAGCCCTTCGTACTGGGCGGGGTCGGTCAGCACCACCACATGCGCGTGGTTTTTGGCGGCGGCACGGATCAGGGCTGGACCACCGATATCAATATTTTCAATGCAGGTTTCAGCATCCGCACCAGAGGCTACCGTTTTTTCAAACGGGTACAGATTAACTGCAACCAGATCGATCGGACCAATGCCGTGTTCCTCCATCTGCGCCACATGAGCAGGCAGGTCACGGCGGCCAAGGATACCCCCATGGATTTTGGGCACCAGCGTTTTAACGCGACCATCCAGAATTTCAGGAAAACCGGTGTAATCCGACACTTCCGTAACGGGCACGCTGGCATCGCGCAGGGCCTTGGCGGAACCGCCCGTGGACAGGATTTCCGCCCCCTGCGCCACAAGGGCGCGGGCCAGATCAAGCAGACCGGCTTTGTCGGATACAGAAATAAGGGCGCGACGGATAGGAAGCGTCGTCTGGCTCATGGGCGGACCTTTCGCACGGCAAAAAACGTAATGCGGCTGATTAGCCAACATGCCGCGCGGAGGCAACCAGCCGAAACAAAGAAGATGGACGCAGCCTAACGGCGGGTAAACGTCCAGTACAACGGTTGGCGACCAGCCGCTATGGCCTTGGCCTCATACCGGGTGGGGAACCATCCATCGGGCCGGGTGGTGGCCGGTGGAGGCGCCTCAAAATACGGTTGGGCGGACATAACTTCCTGCACCCATGCCTGATAGGTCGGGTCATCGCTGGCAACACGCCAGACAGAACCGGGTTTGAGCACACGGGCACACAGCGCCACATTCTGCGGATGCACAAAACGGCGCTTGGCATGCCGGGCCTTGGGCCACGGGTCAGGGAACATCAGGAACAGGCGGTCCAGACTGGCGTCGGGCAAGGCTCGCAGCACAAGCCGCGCGTCATCATCCCACAGGCGGAGCATGCCCGGCAGTGGGGCGGTAGCTTCCTGCTCAACAGGCACAAGCTTGTTCAGCAGCGAACACAGACCGTTATGAAAAACTTCGGAGGCTATATAGCCAACTTCGGGGTGTGCTTTGGTCTGGGCCAGCACATGCTCGCCCCCACCAAAGCCGACCTCGAACCAGATCTGCTCTGGCGCATGGCCAAAAACAGAGGCTGGGTTAGCTGCCCTGTCCAGCGGGAACCGCAGGCGTGGCAGCGTTTCGTCCAGCAGGCGTTCCTGACGGGGGCGCAGGGGATGCCCACGCTGGCGGCCATACAGCCTTTCCGGCGGGGGCTTTACATCCACTGCTTCGGGCTGGCCAGCAACGCTCTGGCCTTTTGCCTCCGTCATGAACTCGCGCCCTTTATATCAGCGCTTAAGGGTGCTGCGCAGGGCGTCCACCAGATCGGTGCGTTCCCACGTAAAGGTATCCAGCTTGTCGTCCGGTGTACGGCCAAAATGGCCATAAGCGGATGTCGTTGCATAGATCGGACGGTTCAGGCGCAGATGCTTGCGAATACCGCGCGGCGTCAGGTCCATGACCTCACGCAGGATTTCACCCAGACGGGCTTCATCCACATCCTTGCCGCTTTCATCCAGATCCACGTAAACGGAGAGCGGATGCGACACGCCAATGGCGTAAGAGAGCTGGATGGTGCAACGGTCAGCCAGACCGGCAGCGACCACGTTTTTGGCAAGGTAACGGCAGGCATAGGCCGCAGAACGGTCAACCTTGGTCGGGTCCTTACCAGAGAACGCGCCACCACCATGCGGTGCTGCGCCACCATAGGTGTCCACAATGATTTTACGGCCCGTCAGACCGCAATCCCCATCGGGGCCACCAATAACGAACACGCCGGTCGGGTTGGCGTAAAATTCGCTTTCCGGCGGCATCCAGCCTTCGGGCAGCACGCCACGGGTCACGTCCAGCAGACGCTCACGCAGGGCCTTCTGGTCGGCCCCTTCATCATGCTGTGTGGAAATCACAACAGAGGTGGCGCCAACAGGACGGCCGTTCACGTAACGCAGTGTTACCTGGCTTTTGGCATCGGGCTGCAGGCCAGCAACGCGCGGGTCACCAGCGCGACGCAGGTCACGGATGGTGTGCAGGATGCGGTGCGCATAATACAGCGGCGCAGGCATGAGGGTATCTGTCTCGTTAGAGGCATAACCGAACATGATGCCCTGATCGCCCGCACCTTCGTCCTTGTCCGATGTGCTGTCCACACCAACGGCAATGTCAGCAGACTGAGCATGCAGGTAGTTGGAGGCCTCGGCATGACGCCAGGAGAAGCCAGCCTGATCGTACCCGATGTCCTTCACAGCCTCACGGGCCAGATGGATAAGCTGCTCGGAGGTAACGGAATCGGGACCACGCACTTCGCCAGCCAGAACGATACGGTTGGTCGTTACCAGCGTTTCACACGCCACGCGGGCTTCCGGGTCTGCCGCCAGATACGCGTCCAGAACGGTATCGCTGATCCGGTCAGCAACTTTATCGGGATGACCTTCGGAAACCGATTCCGAAGTAAACAGAAAATCGCCGTCTTTACGCATGATGGTGCCGTTCGCCCCACGCCAGTGAAAAAAGAAAACAGGTAACCATCCCCAAAAAAAGGGGACGGCATCCTATGGCGTTATAGAAAGTAATGGTCAAGGGCCATACGCCACCAGCGCACAAGACAAGCCCCTGTTTTCAGCCCTGCACACAACGCGGGGCACAGCCCACCCCAGACCCGAAAGACTTATAACGGGGGCAGGCCCAGCACGTCTTCCATGCTGTAAAGGCCGACATCCCGCCCTTTTGTCCACAATGCAGCCCGCACGGCACCGGTTGCAAAAATGCGCCGGTCAAACGCACGATGAGACAAGGTGATCTGCTCATCCGCCGATGTGAAAAGAACGTCATGTTCGCCCACAATCTGCCCGCCACGCAGGGCGGCAAAACCGATTGCTCCGGGTTTACGGGGGCCTGTCAGGCCATCTCGCCCGCTTTCACGCACATCTGCCAGCACCACACCACGGCCACGCGCCACGGCCTGACCAATGGCAAGCGCCGTGCCAGAGGGGGCGTCTACCTTCTGCCGGTGATGCATTTCCAGAATTTCCGCATCATAGGAGTCTGCGGGCAAGGCGCTTGCCATCATCTGGGCAAGGCGCTGCACCAGCGTGACACCGGGCGAAAAATTGGCGGCATGCACCACAGTCACGTAGCTTGATGCCTCCTCCAGCATCTTGCTCTGGAGTGCGGACAGCCCTGTTGTGCCCAGCACCCACGCAACACCCGTACCGACCAGAGACTTGGCACTGTTTACAACCGTGTCCGCATGGGTAAAGTCGATGACCACATCGCAGTTTTCAGCCAGTTCGGACATGGTTCTGAACAGAGGGATATCCGCAGGCAGGCCCTCGGCCTGCTCAGGTGCGCGCGTTGTGCCCCCGGCCACGGTTGCACCCGCGGCAAGCACTTCCTCAATTAACAAACGCCCAACGCGGCCTGTAATTCCTGCGATACCAATGCGCATGTATTTTATTCCGATCCTTCAAAAAAATCGCGCACACGGCGGAAAAAGCCGGTGTGCTCGGGGCTGTGTTTGATGTCCTCGCCCGCTTCTTTCTCAAATTCCTCCAGCAGTTCGCGCTGGCGCTTGGTCAGAACCTGCGGTGTTTCCACCGTGACCTGAATATACATATCCCCCCGCGCACTGGAGCGCAGGACAGAGAACCCCTTCCCCCGCAGGCGGAAATGCGCACCCGTTTGGGTACCTGCCGGAATTTTAACATTGGTGCGGCTGCCATCAATCACAGGCACTTCAATCTCGGTACCCAGTGCCGCCTGCGCCATGCGAAGGGGCACACGGCAATATACATTTGCCCCATCGCGCTGGAAAATGGAGTGTTCGGAAACGGAGACATGCACATACAGATCACCTGATGGCACGCCATTTCCACCGGCCTCGCCCTCGCCTGTCAGGCGGATGCGGGTACCATCCTCCACCCCTGCGGGAATCTGCACTTTTATGGTGCGTTCCTGCTCCACGGTCCCTTCCCCACGGCAGGCCTTGCAGGGGTCCTTGACCACGCGGCCAGCGCCATGGCAGGTCGGGCAGGCCCGTTCCACCACAAAAAATCCCTGTTGCGCACGCACCTTGCCCGCACCATGGCAGCTTGGGCAGGTTTCCACCCCGGACGCACCACTGTTGGAGCCGGTGCCATGGCAGGATTCGCAAGCGACACGGGTAATAACCCGCACATCTTTTTCCACACCGGCAAACGCTTCTTCCAGCGTGATTTCAACATGGGTCTGAATATCGTTGCCACTGCGGGCCTGCCCACCACGGCGGCCCATCATATCTCCGAACATCTGTTCGAAAATATCGCCCAGACCACCGCCACCAAATCCGTTAAAGTCAAACCCACCGGGGCCGGGGCCACCCCCTTCGAACGCGGCATGGCCAAAGCGGTCGTAGGCGGCGCGCTTCTGCTCATCCTTGAGCACATCGTAAGCCTGATTGATTTCCTTGAACTTGGCCTCCGCTGCATCATCCCCCGGATTGCGGTCGGGATGAAACTTCATGGCCATTTTGCGGTAGGCTTTTTTAATATCCTCACCAGAGGCCGTGCGGGTTACCTCAAGAATTTCGTAGTAATCAAGCTGAGTAGCCATGAAAGTCCTCTTGGGGCTGCCTCTTGCATGAGCACAGCATCTGTCCAGATTGTAAAATGTAAAAAGGCGTCCGCCTTATAAAAAGCACGGACGCCAGAAAAATGATGCACCGAGGCCATGCTGCTGACATGGCCCCATAGTCTGCATGCGTCCGATCAGGACTTTTTGTTTTCGTTCACGTCTTCAAAGTCGGCGTCAACGATGTCTTTTTCATCAGCCTTGGCACCTGCGGCGGCACCGCCTTCTGCGCCTTCAGCTTCCTGACCGGCCTTGTAGGCGGCTTCACCCACCTTCATGGCGGCCTGCGTCAGACGTTCGGTTGCACTTTTGAGTGCTTCCACATCCGTGCCTTCCAGAGCGGACTTAACGGCAGCAATAGCACCTTCGGCTTCGGTCTTGTCTGCCGCAGGCACCTTGTCGCCCACGTCAGCCAGAGATTTTTCGACCTGATGCACAAGGGATTCCGCACTGTTGCGGGCTTCCACCTGCTCACGCTTGGCCTTATCGGCTGCTGCGTTGGCTTCGGCGTCCTTGACCATCTTTTCGATGTCGTTATCCGACAGACCACCAGAGGCCTGGATCTTGATCTGCTGTTCCTTGCCGGTTGCCTTGTCCTTGGCGGAAACGGACACAATGCCGTTGGCGTCAATATCAAAGGTCACTTCAATCTGGGGCACGCCACGCGGTGCGGCGGGAATGCCGGTCAGGTCAAAGTTGCCAAGCAGCTTGTTATCAGCCGCCATTTCGCGCTCGCCCTGATAGACCTTAATGGTCACAGCACCCTGATTATCTTCCGCCGTGGAGAACACCTGGCTCTTCTTGGTCGGGATGGTGGTGTTGCGGTCGATCAGACGGGTGAACACGCCACCCAGCGTTTCAATCCCCAAAGACAGCGGCGTTACGTCGAGCAGCAGAACGTCTTTGACATCACCCTTGAGCACAGCACCCTGAATGGCGGCGCCAATGGCAACCACTTCGTCAGGGTTTACGTTACGGGCCGGATCCTTACCAAAGAATTCCTTAACCGTTTCGATCACCTTGGGCATGCGGGTCATACCGCCGACCAGAATGACTTCATCAATCCCCGAAGCGGACAGACCGGCATCTTTCAGTGCGGCTTTGCAAGGTTCAAGCGTGCGGCTGATCAGATCATCCACAAGGCTTTCCAGCTTGGCGCGGGTCAGCTTGACCACAAGGTGCTTGGGACCGGAAGCATCGGCCGTGATGAACGGCAGGTTGATTTCGGTTTCCTTGGAGGAGGACAGCTCGATTTTGGCTTTTTCCGCTGCTTCCTTCAGGCGCTGCAGAGCCAGCTTGTCGGAGCGCAGGTCAATGCCCTGTTCGCGCTTGAACTCGTCTGCCAGGAACCCGATAATGCGGTTGTCAAAGTCTTCCCCACCCAGGAACGTATCCCCGTTGGTGGACTTCACTTCGATCACGCCATCGGAAATTTCCAGCACGGAAACGTCGAACGTGCCGCCACCAAGGTCATACACAGCCACGGTGCCGCCGCTTTTCTTTTCCAGCCCGTAAGCCAGAGCCGCAGCGGTCGGTTCGTTGATGATGCGCAGCACTTCCAGACCGGCAATACGGCCTGCGTCCTTGGTTGCCTGACGCTGGGCGTCGTTAAAGTACGCGGGAACCGTAATAACGGCCTGCGTCACTTTTTCACCCAGATAGGATTCTGCGGTTTCCTTCATCTTACCCAGAATGAAGGCGGAAATCTGGGAAGGCGCGTAGTTTGTGCCGCGTGCCTCAACCCATGCATCGCCGTTGTCGCCCTTAACAATGGCGTAAGGGACCATGCCCTTGTCCTTCTGGACGGTCGCATCGTCAAAGCGGCGGCCGATCAGGCGCTTTACGGCATACAGGGTGTTGGTGGGGTTTGTAACAGCCTGACGCTTGGCAGCCTGCCCGACCAGCATTTCACCCCCTTCGGTGAAAGCGACCATGGACGGCGTTGTGCGTGCGCCTTCGCTGTTTTCGATGACTTTTGTTTCGTTACCTTCGCGCACGGCCACGCAGGAGTTGGTGGTGCCGAGGTCAATACCAATGACTTTGCTCAATTTCGTGCTCCTTTTAGCGACCTTATCCGACCCGAAGCATCCGATAAGGCCCTTTTTTATCGTAACCGACTGTGCCCGGACCAATGTCGGGGCGCAACCAGAATGACAAGCCTGATGTATGGTGCGGTTTTCCCTTTTTCAAGGAGGAAAAACCACTCGGCGGGAAGGTTTTTTCTCTCCCGCCGTTCAAGTGTTACTGCGCGCTGCCACCCTTGGCCACAACCACCATGGCGGGCTTGAGCAGGCGGCCATGCAATGTCCACGTTGGTGTCCATGCCTGCATGACCGTACCGGGCGTATGCTCGGTGCTGGGCTGTTCGGCCATGGCCTGATGCAGATTGGCGTCAAACACCTTGCCAGCGGGGTTGTCGCTTTTGATTCCGTGCCGTTCCAGAATGGACAGGAAGGAACGTTCCGTACTTTCAATCCCCTCGCGCATTTTGGTCACAACCGTATCCTCACCCTCTGTCGGGGCGGGCAGGCTGTCGAGTGCGCGGCGCAGGTTTTCGGCTGCTTCCACCACATCACGGGCGAACTTCTGCACCGCGTACTGGCGGGCATCGTCCACGTCGCGCTTGGCGCGGGCCATCAGGTTCTGATTTTCGGCTTCCGCACGCAGCCATTTTTCCTTGAACTCCGTAACGGAGCGTTCAAGCTCATGCACGCGTGCATCGGCTGCACTCTCGGCAGCCCCCTCATGCTGGGGGGCCGCCTGTTCGGCCGGAGCCGGATCTACCGGGGTCTCGACCTGTGTGGGTTCTGTATCATGGGTCATGGAGCAAGAAGTAGGCAACACCGCCCCGGCCGACAAGACCCGTTGGCCCCCTGCAATGCAGGATTTTGCGCACGGCAGCCCTTGGCGGGAAAAAAGCGCCCATTACACCATTCGCCCTCTTGGCATTGGAAGCTTGCGGCGCCTAAGCTAAACAGCTTGCGCTGATGGCAAGGGAAGGAACACACAAACGATGACAGAGCGCACCAAGCAGACAATTGCGCTGGTTGATGATGATCGCAATATTCTGACATCGGTTCAGATGACCCTGGAGGCGGAAGGCTTTAACGTCCGCACCTATACGGATGGCGAGTCGGCATTGCAGGGACTAACGGCCTACCCGGTCGATCTGGCCATTCTGGACATTAAAATGCCCCGCATGGACGGCATGGAACTTTTGCAGCGCCTGCGCACGCGCTCCAACCTGCCTGTCATTTTTCTGTCTTCCAAAAATGAGGAAGTCGACCAGCTCATGGGCCTGCGGCTGGGAGCGGATGACTACATTACCAAACCCTTCTCCCAGCGCCTGCTGCTGGAGCGCATTCGCGCCCTGCTGCGCCGCAACGAGGTCAGCCGGGCGGAAGCCAACGGCGCACCCACAGGGGGTGGCGCACTGACCCGTGGCAACCTTTCGCTTGATGAACTGCGGCACAAATGCACATGGAAAGGGGAGGATGTTCCCCTGACCGTAACCGAATTCCTGCTGGTCAAAACCCTCGCGCAGCGCCCCGGTCTGGTCAAATCCCGCGACCAGCTGATTGACGCCGCCTATGGGGACACCGTGTATGTGGATGACCGGACAATCGATAGCCACATCAAACGCGTCCGCAAAAAGTTCCGGCAGGTGGATGATGACTTCAACCAGATCGAAACCCTGTACGGCATTGGCTACCGCTACAAGGAAGACTGACCCAAGGGCATGACCAACCGCCCCCCCCTGCTGGCACACCTGTTTGCACGGGCGCGCAGCCTGCGCATACCCGGCCAGCGCCCGCACAATGGCGGGGTGGAAGCCACGGCGGCCTATCAGGCCTCCCGCACCCGGCTGGTCTCCCCCCTTATGCGCCGTGTGCTGCTGGTAAATATTCTGCCGCTGGCCCTGCTGGGGCTTACGGTGCTGTTCCTCAACCAGTTCCGCAACAGCCTGCTGGCAACAGAGGTGACAGCCCTGCGCGAACAGGCCCGCATTTACGCCGGAGCACTGGGGCAGAGTGCGGTGCGCGCCGCCCACCCCCATGCCGCCCAGTTACAGGACCGGGGGTACGAGCTGGAAGCGGCTCTGGCCCGCCCGCTGCTCCAACGCCTGACCGAACCAAGCCCCAATGCCCATGCGCGGCTGTTTGGCCCTGATGGACGACTGGTGGCCGATAACCTGATTGATGTCGCCGACACACTGGACACTCCGCCAGAACCCCATCACTTCCGCTCCCACACCATTCCTTTTCCGCCCGCGTTCCAGCCCGGCATCTATGAGCGGTTTCTTACATGGCTGTGGTCGGGCCATAATCCCGGCATTGTCACCCTCAATACCGATGAGGAAGATATTCCCGACCGGCCTGCGCACCCGCAACGGCTTGACGGCGCCGACCATCCACCGCCCGAAGCCCCCCCCTATATCCGCCGCACCGCGCGCGGCAGGCTGATTATTACGGTTGCCGAACCCGTTATGCGTGATGGGTGGACGGTAGGCGTTATCCAGCTTACCCGTGTGGCCTCGCAGGTGGACCGCTCGCTGTTCGCCATCCGCTCGACCATTCTCTCGCTCTTTTTTCTGGCGCTGGTCCTCACCGTCCTGCTCTCGTGGTATCTCTCGCTCACTATTGCCCGACCGTTGCTGCGTCTGGCGGCCTCGGCGCAGGTCATGCGCGACACCACGGGGCGTACGGGCACGGTGCCCGCCCGCCTGCTCGCCCGCCGGGACGAAATTGGCGATGTCGCCCGCGCCCTTCAGGCCAGTGCGCAGGCCTTATGGAAACGCATGGACGCCATTGAGCGCTTTGCTGCCGATGTCAGCCACGAAATCAAGAATCCGCTGACCTCCATCCGTTCAGCTATTGAGACCCTGCTGCGCATAGAGGACCTGAACCAGCAGCGCCGCCTGCTGACCATTATTAACGATGACGTCCGCAGGCTGGACCGGCTGATTACCGATATTTCCGACGCCAGCCGACTGGACGCGGAAATGTCGCGCGCCAAGGCAAGGCCCGTGGCTATTGGCCCACTTCTGGCGGTTCTGGCGGAAATTCATCAGGCGACACGTCAGGAAGGCCAGCCGGTGATCATAACCGATGTGCAGGATGACACGCCCGAACACCCGCTCACCGCGCTGGCGGTGGAAGACCGTCTGGTGCAGGTGCTGCGCAACCTGATCGGCAATGCCATATCGTTTTCCCCGCCCGATGGGCAGATTACCCTGCATGCGGCGGCCAATGGCAAAATGGTACGGATTTGCGTGTCGGATGAAGGACCGGGGATTCCGCAGGCCAAGCTGGATTCCATTTTTGACCGCTTTTATTCCGAACGCCCCAAAAACGAGAATTTTGGCCAGCATTCCGGTCTGGGTCTGTCCATCAGCCGCCAGATTGTAGAGGCGCTGCATGGCAACATTGCCGTGGAGAACCTGCATGACCACAAAGGGCATATCACGGGAGCCCAGTTTATGATCGAACTCCCGCGTGTTCTCAGCCTGCCGCCACGCTAGGCGTGGTCTGGCACAACTGCTCAGAACCCGGCTTCTGCCCCGATCCCTTCCACTTCTGGCACCGTGATGATCAGATCCACCACGAGTTTAGGCACAGAAGAGGGAGCATCCTTAACCCACATCATGGTCATACCCGGTGATGTAGAAGGGAAAAACTGGCGGAATACCGGAAAACTGGCGGGAAATTCGTCCGCATCCGCAATGTGGCAGACAATACGGCTGACATCACTCAGGCTCAGGTCATGCGCCTTGAGCAAGGTCACGGCTTCCTCAAAGGCGACCCGGCACTGGTCGGCCAGTTCCATACCCCGGAACTGGGGGGCATGCAGCCCGGCAAGCACATAGCCGCCCGTCGTTTGCACAACACGCGGGCGACTGGCGACGGAACGCGCGTTCCGTGTCAGGGTTTTATCTTTCATCACGGAATGATGATGTAAGGCACAGGGCGCGCAATCGCAATTTTCCCTTTCGTAACAAATGCGCCGCCATTGGCCTATGGGCCATATTTGTTAACATCCGGTATAGCTGGTCTGAGCAGAACGCCTTCTCTTCCGCTACAAAACTGCTCTAAACTCGCGCCGCATCCGAAGTGCACACCATATGCCACCCACCGCCCGGTCGGGGCGGGCATCTGTCTGGACAGTAAAAAGGAAGAACCGTCCATGCATATGGCGGATGAAACGTCGGTTCCGCGCCGCATTTTGCTGGTGTCTGGTCTGTCCGGGGCGGGCAAGTCTTCCATTCTGCGAATTTTGGAAGACCTTGACCACGAGGTGATCGACAACCCCCCACTGCACATGCTGGACGATATTGTCGCCCGTGCGGAGCGGCCCGTTGCCATTGGGGTCGATTCCCGCACCCGTGGGTTTGATGCCTCCGCCGTGCTGGCGGCATTGGCCCGCCTGCGGGTGAACCCACACCTGCGCGTGGAACTCATTTACGCCACAGCCGACGAAAGTGTGCTCCTACGCCGCTACACCGCCACCCGGCGGCGGCACCCGCTGGCCCCCCATAGCAGCGTAAAAGAAGGCATAGAAGCCGAGGTCGCCCTGACTGCCCCCCTACGGGCCGCCGCTGATCTGGTGATTGATACAACCGATATGCCACCACCAGACCTGCGGCAGTTTGTGGAAAGCCGCTTTAGCCCATGGGCTGGTGGCGCAGGCGAAGGGCTGACCGTAACGCTTATGTCTTTTGCCTACCCAGCGGGCCTACCGCGGGAGGCGGATATTGTGTTTGACGCCCGCTTCCTGCGCAATCCGCACTACGTGCCAGAACTGGCCCCCAAAACCGGACTGGATGCGGATGTTGCGACCTACGTCACCCACGACCCGGATTACCTGCCCTTCCTCAACCAGATCCACACCATGCTCCAGCTTGTGCTGCCGCGCTTTGTGCAGGAAGGCAAAAAATATGCAACCATTGCCATTGGCTGCTCGGGCGGCAGACACCGCTCGGTCACGCTAGTGGAAGCACTGGCCACACGCCTGTCCGCCCCCGATGGCATGGGGCATTACAAAGGCTCTGGCCAATGGCCGATCATGATCATGCACCGCGAGTTGGCCCGCCAGGGCATTAGTGCGTGGCGCTGGGCCAGAAAACCGACCGAACCGACGCACATGGACCCTTACTGAACCATGCTCAGGCCATACCGTTGTTGGCATGGCCCCTTCATAACCCCACTCAGGCGTGGCCGGTCTGCCCGCTCAGGCGTGCAGGATCAATGTTGATGGAGGCCAAAGCCCGCCGCCATTTAACGGTATGGTCCATGCCAAAAATCAGCTCCCGCGTGGCAGGCACGACCAGCCATGCATCATGCTGAAGAATTTCCTGCTCAAGCTGCCCTGCCGCCCAGCCTGCATGCCCCATAGCCAGCAGCGCATCCTGCGGGCCACCGCCTTGGGCAATGTCTTGCAGCACATCCATGCTGGACGTAAGGGCCACGTTATCTGTAATCCGCAGGCTGTCCTGCCCGCTCCATTCAGCAGAATGCAGGACAAGGCCATGCCCCTCCTCCACCGGACCTCCAGCGCATAAACCAATCCGCCTGGCGGGTGGCACGGGTTCGATCTGCAATTGTTCGAGCAGGTCATCAAAATCCGGGCGGGGCAGACGCTTGTTGATGACAAGCCCCATAGCGCCCCCATCCGGAGTGTGGCTGCATATGTAAATAAGGGATTGCCCAAACAGGGTGCCCCCCAACATGGGCGTTGCCACCAGCAGCATACCTGCCAGCGAAAGGCCATTATCCATAACAGAGGGGGCGGGTTGAGTCAGGTTTGCGAATGCCATCCACCAAGATATGAGAAACACTTCCTTTTTTGGCAAGATTGCCAGCGCAACTGTTGTCTGTAATTCTATGCATCCGACACATACTGATCAATTTTCAGGACACATGTCCATGAACACCCTCTCCCGCTTTTTGAACGCACTGGACAGTTACAAGGTCACGGATGGCAGCAAGTTCCGCCTTACCGACCATAACCCCGATGATGATGGTCATCTGGGGCTGGACAAGGAAACAGGCAAAAAACTGCTCCGGCAGGTCAAGGGTCTGTTACAGGACCTTCAGGAACTGCTGTACGCCAACCAGACCCACTCGCTCCTGATCATTCTGCAAGGCATGGATGCGGCTGGTAAGGACGGCACGATCAAGCATGTTATGTCTGGGGTTAATCCACAGGGGGTGGCCGTAACCTCCTTCAAGCAGCCCGGACCGACCGACCTGCTGCACGGCTTTTTGTGGCGCATTCATGCCGCCGCACCACAGGCCGGGCGCATCGTTATTTTCAACCGCAGCCAGTATGAAGATGTTCTGGTCAGCCGCGTACACCCCGAACTGCTTAAAAACGGACACCTGCCCGGCGCACTCGACACGCCTGAATTCTGGGAAGGGCGTTACAGCGATATTCGCCACCTTGAACATTATCTGAGCAGGCAGGGCACAATTGTGCTCAAATTCTTCCTGAACATCTCACGCGAGGAGCAGCGCGAACGCCTGCTGGCCCGGCTGGATATTCCTGAAAAACGCTGGAAATTCTCTCCATCCGACCTGCACGAGCGTGAATACTGGGATGATTACGCAACCGCCTATCAGGACGCCATAGCCCAGACGGCCCGCCCACATGCGCCATGGATTATCGTGCCCGCCAACCACAAATGGTACGCACGCCTTGTGGTCATTGGCACCATTATTCGCGCGCTGCACAATCTGCGGCAGATTACACCGCAGCCCAACCCCGATGTCATGCACCAGCTAGATGACTACCGCACACGCCTGTTGCAGGAAAAACCCTAAAAAGTATTTCCCCTGTTCGGGTCACAGACCCGCGCAGGGGCACACATTACGCTACAGGGGCGTTACCTCCCCTTTTATAAAAACATTGTTTTTATAAAGATGTTTCCAATACTCCGTACCAACCCAGCCCTTTATAGGTTTCGTAACCCGGGGTATGGGCATACGCGATCAGCTTGTCCTCGCTGACGTAAAAACCCCGCTCATCATGCGGAGTAAATTTGTAATGCTCCCCCGACACACCGCGTCCGTTAGAGGATGCAATAATACGTTTGTCGGCATCTACCAGCATAACCCTTGTCTGCCCGCGCTCCACATCAGACAAACGCACACCATGAACAATGGCCTCTGCCTGTGGCGCCCAGTCAAAAGCAATACCCAGAACGCCCAGTACCTGCCCGCGCGCCTCGCCCCCCGCACGAATGGCCGTGCTGTAAATGGCGGCCTGTTCGTTATTGAGTGCCTGCACGCGGTTAACATCCGCCACGGCGTATTCTTCCCCACTTTGCGTACGCATGGCTTTTACAAACCATGGCTCGCCCGACATATCACTCCCCAAAAGGGAGCGATGGGTTTGCGGGCGACCACACGCCACAACCTGCCCCTTTGGATCGACAATAAAAAGATCAAGATAAACAGTGTAAGATTTCAAAATTGTCGCCAACCGCTCCGCCGCATACTGGTACGCTTGGGGGGTAGCACTCTCCAGCGCCTGCACCACAGCGCTATCTGTCGCCCACCACCGCACATCGCACGAACGCTCGTACAGATTGCGGTCAATCAGATCCACAACATTCAGGGCCAGATCGGTCATACGCTCGCCCTTGCCGCGCAAAAGCAGGTCGTTCCCTGCTTTTAACAGGCGGTCAGTGCTGCTGTCTGTTGCGCTGCGCAATTCGGACGCAATGCCAACAATACGGGTAGAAATACGCCCCATTTCATCTGCCAGCAGGCCAAACGCGGCACCAGCCTGCCCAACGCGTGCGGCCTCTATGCGTGTGTTGATGGCAAGAAACTTGGCTTCGTTCATGACTGAAGCAATCAGATGAATTTTTTCCCGCGTCATCTGAGAGACTTCGTAAGCAAGTTTTAGAATATCGTCTTGCATGCGGGATATGTCTTTCAATCCGGTATCGAAACAATATGGCGTATGGGACACACAACCATTTTCGCCAAAACAACAGCAGAATATGCTGTATTCCCCTGTTCTGCCTAAATTATTATGATCTGTAAACTCCTGACGACCAGTCTATTTCTCCATAATCACGGGTATTTGACAGCACCTGACCTCCCGGTCATGAACAAAATCAGATCAACCCCTTAGCCACCATAAGGTGCCCCATGACCCATTTTGCAAACCGCATGACCCTACTGGCCCTATGCACCGCACTGAGCCTGCCCAGCCTGAGCAACCCCGCACTGGCACGGCACAAACACGCAAGCACAAGCCAGCCCACTTCCGTATCTGATACATGCGATAATCAGGATTTTCTGGCCAAACAGCAGGCGTTTGAAAATGGCGGCCCAAAAGCAGATGCCGCTGTGCATATTTGCGGAACAGTGCTCGCCCTTTCGCAAACAGCCAAACAGACCCGTAGCGGCCGACATGGTTATTTTTACATAACGGTCGCGCCCAACATTTCCATTCGGATTGTCACCAATCTGGACGAAATGCATACACCCACATGGCCGTGGGTTGCCAAGGGAGATCAGGTCGAGGTTGTTGGCCGTTATTATTACGATTCCGCCCGCCAGCAGGGCGTGGACTGGACACACCGCGGCACCGGTCGTTCATGGGGGATACCGGGCTACGTGATTGTCAACGGCACCAAATACGACTGAACAAAAAATGGCTGGCCAGAAAAACTGGCCAGCCACATATGTTTTGCAGATTTTGCGCAAGGGCTAGTCTGCTGCTTCCTCTTCCTTTTCGCTCCCGCGTTCATCCTCGCCGGAGTTGGAGGCCGCGTTGCCATTGCTCTCCACAATATCAAACGCCAGTTCACCATTTTTGAGACCGATTTTAACGGCTCCCCCTTTGGCCAGACGCCCGAACAGCAGTTCCTCGGCCAGAGGTTTTTTAATGGATTCCTGAATAACCCGCCCCAGTGGGCGCGCACCATACAGGCGGTCATACCCCTTCTCCGCCAGCCACTCCTTGGCTGCCGAGGACAGTTCGATGGTTACGTGCCGGTCCGCCAGTTGTGCTTCCAGTTGCAGAACAAACTTTTCAACAACCTGCCCAACAATTTCCTGCGTCAGATGTGCGAACGGAATAACCGCATCCAGCCGGTTACGGAATTCAGGGGTGAACAAGCGTTTGATAGCCTCTTCATCCTCGCCTTCGCGCACCTTACGGCCAAAGCCCACGGCCTCCTTGCTCATATCGGACGCACCGGCATTGGTGGTCATGATCAGGATAACATTCCTGAAGTCGACCGTTTTGCCGTTATGGTCCGTCAGACGCCCATTATCCATAACCTGTAGCAACACGTTGTACAGGTCGGGATGGGCTTTTTCGATCTCGTCCAGCAGCAGCACGGCATGCGGGTGCTGGTCGATGGAATCGGTCAGCAGACCGCCCTGATCAAACCCGACATACCCCGGAGGTGCCCCCAACAGGCGGGAGATTGAATGCCGCTCCATGTACTCGGACATATCAAAGCGGATCAGTTCAATACCCAGTGCATTGGCAAGCTGACGGGCCACTTCCGTTTTACCAACCCCGGTCGGACCAGAGAACAGATAGTTGCCAATCGGCTTTTCGGGGTCGCGCAGGCCAGCACGCGCCAGCTTGATGGCGGCGGAGAGGGCATCAATCGCCTGATCCTGCCCGAACACCATGCCCTTGAGGTCACGCTCAAGGGAGCGCAGCACTTCCTTGTCATCAGCGGAAATGCTTTTGGGCGGAATGCGCGCAATACGGGCGATGATGTCTTCCACGTCCTTCAGGTTTACCGTCTTGCGGCGGCGGCCTTCGGGCTGAAGCATGCGGGATGCCCCGACCTCATCAATCACGTCAATTGCCTTATCGGGCAGCTTGCGGTCGTGAATATAGCGCGCGGACAGTTCCACAGCCCCACGAATGGCCTCTTCCGTGTAACGGACCTTGTGGTGCTTTTCGTAGCTTCCCTTCAGGCCGCGCAGGATTTTGACCGCATCGTCAATGCTGGGTTCTGGCACATCAATTTTTTGGAACCGCCGGACAAGAGCACGATCTTTTTCAAAGTGCTGGCGAAACTCCTTGTATGTGGTCGAACCAATGCACCGCAACGTGCCAGCCGCCAGAGCGGGCTTGAGCAGGTTGGATGCATCCATGGCCCCACCCGATGTGGCCCCTGCACCAATAACGGTGTGGATCTCATCAATAAACAGGATGGCATGCGGGTCCTGATCCAGCTCCGTTACAACGGCTTTGAGGCGTTCCTCAAAGTCGCCCCGGTAGCGGGTTCCGGCCAGCAACGCGCCCATATCCAGCGAATAGATCGTGGATTTGAGCAGCACTTCGGGCACGCTGCCTTCCACAATCCTGCGGGCAAGCCCTTCGGCAATGGCGGTTTTGCCAACGCCGGGGTCACCCACATAAAGCGGGTTGTTTTTGGTGCGCCGGCACAGGATCTGGATCGTGCGTTCGATCTCGGTATCCCGCCCGATCAGCGGATCAACCTTACCGGCCAGAGCCTTGTCGTTCAGATTGACGCAGTAGGTGGACAGCGCATCCTGACTTTTCTGGGTCTTGGCTTCCGCGCGTTCGGGTTCTTCCCCTTTTTCCGCACCTGTATTGCTGCCTGCAACCGGGCGCCGGGTGGCGCGGTCGGGGGCTTTGGCAATCCCGTGGGAGAGGAAGTTCACCGCGTCCAGACGTGTCATGTCCTGAAGTTGCAGGAAGTACACAGCGTGGCTTTCGCGCTCGGCAAAAAGCGCGACCAGTACGTTCGCACCTGTAACCTCATCGCGCCCGGTGGACTGCACATGAATGGCCGCACGCTGGATAACACGCTGGAATGCGGCGGTTGGTTTGGGCTCGGTCGGACGGTCAGACGCCAGACCTGCCAGATCCTTGTCGAGAAAGCCTGTCAGGTCTGTCCGCAGTCGGTCCAGATCAACCCCACAGGCGCGGAACACCGTTACGGCATCCGCATCATCAACCAGGGCAAGAAGCAGATGCTCTAGCGTGGCATATTCATGATGCCGTTCTCCGGCCAGAATAAGCGCCCGATGCAGCGTCTGCTCAAGATTGCGTGACAACATGACGAGACGCTCCTTTCCCCGGACTTTCCGACCATGGTGAAACGACCACGGGACCACAATCGGATGCCCTGAAAACATATTTGGCTGCTTCGGCCAGAAATGCGAGTCATAACCACGCAAAAAACGCGCGTTCACGCATTTTTCGTTCTCACGGCTTACAGGAATGCTGGTTTTTCGCGCTTTTTTGCCAATGGCGCCAAATTGTAAAAATACGCGGCAGGAGCCTGCCAAACAGCATTTCCGCCCAAAAAGGCGAATACAGCGCCATAACAATGGCTATCGGTTCGAGCGCGCGTACGCTCAAACACACCGGAACAGTGGCAGGGGACAGACCTTGGTAGTGGGGGCTTACGACCCCGGTTCAGTCTTTTTCTATGGTGCACTGCAAGGGGTGCTGGTTCTGGCGCGCAAGGTCCATGACCTGAGAGACTTTGGTCTCCGCCACTTCGTATGTGAACACACCACACACGCCCACGCCTTTACGGTGGACATTCAGCATGATGTCCGTTGCCTCATCCCGATTCTTTTGGAAAAACCGCTCCAGAACGTACACCACAAATTCCATGGGCGTATAATCATCGTTCAGCATGAGCACTTTGTACATGGCGGGTTTGCGGGTTTTGGGCTTGGCGCGCACCACCACGCCAATTTCCACATCATCCCGATCCGAATCCGTTCCCTCATCACGCCGCGACGGCCCGTTGCCTGTATGCAGAACAGGGAAATGAAACGAGGCCATAGCAACCAGACTCCCAAGGCAGGGTGAAAAACGTGAGGTGTTCCTTACCACCATATTGGCAAAGCCAAAGTACAATAAAAGTGGCAAGAGTGACAGAATAGCTGGTGTGCGCGGCCAAAATGGACCCATGCGCCATATTTATGCCACACACTGCCACAACATGGCTAAAGGGACCGGGTACGGAATATTTGGATTCCATGCCTCCGGGTTCCAGTTTTTTGCCGCCATGCTCTTGCGATTCCTAACAGTAGGCGGAATAGTGCTCCATACGGCACAGGTGGGGGTAGCAGTGGCAAACAAACCGGCGTTACGGCAGATGGCGGAACACAACAGACTAACGTCTGGCAGCACAAAAAATCTGCGTTTGCGTAAATGGACAGCACTGCTTGCCGGTGTAACGCTTGCCGCCTTTACAACCGCCAGCCATGCCCATGCCCAGTATGCCGGGCAGATCAGCTCCATTGTCATGGATGCCAATACCGGGGCCGTTCTCTCCCAGACCGACCCGGACCTGCGCCGCTACCCGGCCAGCCTGACAAAGCTGATGACCCTGTACATGACCTTCAACGCACTGCGCGCTGGAGCCATATCGCTCACCCAGTCCGTGCCCGTTTCCATTCACGCATCCACTATGGAACCCTCCAAGCTTGGTCTGGTTCCCGGCTCCCGGCTAACAGTTGAGCAGGCGGTGCTGGCACTGGTCACCAAATCCGCCAACGATGCCGCCTGCGCGCTGGGCGAGCTGATTGGTGGTGGCAGCGAACCCCAGTTCGCCGCAATGATGACCCAGCAGGCCCATGCCATTGGCATGTCCAAAACCCTGTTCCGCAATGCCTCGGGCCTGCCAGACCCGGACCAGATGACCACCGCGCGGGATCTGGCGACCCTCGGCCGCCGCCTGATTGCCGATTTTCCTGAATATTACCACTACTTCGCTACACCTGCCTTCCGCTTTCATGGCCGCTATATTCCCAACCATAACCCCATGCTCAAGGTCTATGCCGGGGCAGATGGTATGAAAACGGGATACACGCAAGAAGCCGGGCGCAACCTTGTCACCTCCGCCCTGCGGGACAATGTGCGGCTGGTTGGTGTGGTCATGGGGGCATCCAGCAACACCCAGCGCTCTCTGGTCATGGCCAACCAGCTTGACCACGGGTTTGATGCCGAAGGTGTGGCCCCTGTGGCCCGCCCGCTTATTGTGGCGCAGGCAGCCAGCAGCCAGCGCCACCGCAGCCACCGTGGTGCGCTGATCATGGCGGCCGCCAACCACCGGCACTCCCCGCTTGAAGTGGCGGAAGCCCCCACCACGCGCCGCCGCCATGCGGCCATTACCAATGTCAGCCACGGCCACCATGCAACGGTTATCGGGGCCAAGGTTCACACCATTTCCACCCCGACCATCCGCCGCAGCACAACGCGGCATAATGCCGCACACAACCGCACCTAAGCATTTTATGGCTATTTAGGCGGTCCGTTATAACCAAAGCGGGTTGCCTTTGTGGCCTGCACTCTTCATCTTGCTGCTTTCTCAAAAGCACCAACAACGATGAGGAAGTGCAGAATGGCGGGCAGAGGCGGAATCGTTCTCCATACCGAAGAAGACTTCAAAAGCCTGCGTGCGGCGGGCCAACTGGCCGCCGCTACGCTGGATATGATTACGCCTTACGTCAAACCCGGCGTAACCACGGGCGAACTGGACCGCATTATTCATGCCTACACGCTTGAGCACGGCGCCACACCCGGCCCACTGAACTACCGTGGCTACCCAAAGTCATGCTGTATTTCGGTCAATCATGTTGTGTGCCACGGCATTCCGGGGGACCGTCCCCTGATTGAGGGCGATATTGTCAATATTGACGTTACCCCCAAACTGAACGGATGGTTTGGAGATACCAGCCGCATGTACACCGTGGGCAAGGTGTCCATTAAAGCGGCCAAGCTGATCACCACCACCTATGAAAGCCTGATGCGCGGTATTGAAGTTGTGCGCCCCGGTGCAACGCTGGGCGATATTGGGTACGCCATTCAGAACCATGCCGAAAAACACCGCTACTCCATTGTGGAAGATTTTTGCGGCCATGGCATCGGGCAGGTTTTTCATGCCGAACCGAACATTCTGCATTACGGTCGCCCCGGCGAAGGTATGAAGCTGAAGGCAGGCATGGTGTTTACCATTGAACCCATGCTCAATATTGGCAAACCTGAAGTAAAAATTCTTGAAGACGGCTGGACCGCAGTCACCCGCGACCGCTCCCTGTCCGCCCAGTTTGAACATATGCTGGCAGTAACCCAGACGGGGTACGAAATTTTCACCCGCTCCCCCGCTGGTTACGACTGCCCACCCTACCCAACCGAAGGATAAGCGCCATGCAGGCCGCCCCCACCACGCTTTCCTCCCTTGTTGTGCGTCACGTGGTGCTGGCGGCTTTTTGCCTGAGTGCTGTGGGCATG
The DNA here is from genome assembly GCF_963921165.1 of Acetobacter zythi. Lineage (NCBI taxonomy): Bacteria > Pseudomonadati > Pseudomonadota > Alphaproteobacteria > Acetobacterales > Acetobacteraceae > Acetobacter > Acetobacter zythi. The sequence continues at coordinate 112,606 of NZ_CAWUEO010000023.1, read as the reverse complement.
GGCTTGCCCGCATACGCCGCACCAGTAGCCGACCCGTTGGCCTATGGTACCGCACCGTCCGCAACAGGGTCTGTTGCGGCTCCGGTGGCGGGGCAGCATGGCATGGCGGTGTCCGCCCAAAGGCTGGCGTCCGAGGTTGGGGCGCGTATTCTGGCCAAAGGCGGTAACGCAGCCGATGCGGCTGTGGCCATGGGGTATGCGCTGGCTGTTGTTTACCCTGCAGCGGGTAATCTGGGAGGTGGTGGGTTTATGATGCTCCGCCCACCGGGTCAGCCGTCGATCTTTTTCGATTTTAGGGAAAAAGCACCACAGGCCGCAACGCCTGAGATGTTTTTGGACAGCAAAGGCAATGTCATTCCCGACCTGTCCGTTCTGGGCTGGAAGTCCGTTGCCGTGCCCGGCACGGTTGCCGGGCTGGAGGCTGTGCACAAGCGCTGGGGCCACCTGCCACGCAAGGTCGTTATGGAACCCGCCATAGCACTCGCGCGCAACGGATTTGTGCTGGAGGAAGGAGATGTGCAACTCCTGAACACCTCTACCGCCGCCTTTGCCAAAGACCCCTTTGCGCGCAAAATTTTTCTGCGCCCCGATGGCTCCCCCCTCCAGCCCGGTGACAGACTGGTGCAAACAGAGCTGGCCCATTCGCTGGAGCTGATCGCGCAGAACGGGGCGGATGCTTTTTACAAAGGGCCGATTGCCGCCAGTATTCTGGCTCAGTCCAAAGCCCATGGCGGCATTTTGCAGGCTGAGGATTTTGAACGCTACCAGCCCCGCGAACTGGCCCCCATAAGCTGCACCTACCGTGGGTTACTGGTGGAAACAGCGCCCCCCCCCAGTGCTGGCGGCATAGCCCTGTGCGAAATGCTGGAAATTCTGGCCGGATATGACATGCACGCCCTTGGCCTGCACACAGCCCCCGCCCTCCAGCACGAAATAGAAGCCATGCGCCACGCCTATTCCGACCGGCGAGACCTTGGCGACCCGGCTTTTGTGCACAACCCGGTCAGCAGCCTGCTGGATCCGGCCTATATTGCCAGCGTGCGTGCGCATATCCCCTCCGACCGGGCCGTCCCTTCCGCCGACCTGCGCGCAGGCGTGGCCTCGCCCGAAAAGCTGGAGACCACCCAGTTTTCGGTTATTGACCAAAGCGGCTTTGCCATTTCCACCACCTATACGCTCAACGGCTGGTTTGGCGCCAAAGTCATGGGGGGAGATACCGGGATTGTCATGAATGACGAGATGGATGATTTTTCCATCAAACCCGGTGCGCTCAATATGTTTGGTATTCCCGGCAGTGCGGCAAACGCCATTGCACCGGGCAAAACGCCACTCTCCTCCATGGCGCCCACCATAGTCTCACGCAATGACAAGCCGGTCATGGTCATTGGTAGCCCCGGCGGGTCGCGCATTCCCACCATTGTGCTCTCGGTTATTCTGGGTGTGGTGGATTATGGGCTGAACATCCAGCAGGCCATAGACCTGCCCCGGCTGCACGAACAGTGGATGCCACAAAGTGTGGAGGTGGAGGCAAACGCCCTGACCCCGCAGGTGCAGCAAACACTGGAGCAGGAAGGGTACAGCTTTGTCCTGCATGCGCCATGGGGCATTCCCGAAGGGATTCTGGTCGGTGGCCCTAGCCTGAACAGCCACGGACCTGCACGCTTTTATGGCGGGTCCGACCACCGCCACCCCGGCGGAGCGGCCATAGGGGAGTAACCCTCCCCTAAGCCACGCTCCCTACAGGCGGTCCAGATTATGGGTGGTTCCTTGTGGGTCGCGCACCTGCCGGTTGCTCACAATATAGTCCGGCCCAAGGGGCACCTTGCCGTACCCGCCGGGAATATCCAGCACGTAAATGGGCCAAGCCAGCCCCGTAACCCGCCCGCGCAGCCCCGCCAGCAGGCGTTGCCCCTCCTCCACCGGCACATGAAAATGTGCCGTACCCGGAGCGGGGTCGAGCTGGTGCAGGTAGTACGGGCGCATACGGTTTTCCACCATGGCGCGGAACAGGCCTTCCAGCGCGTCCTCGCTATCATTCACACCGCGTAGCAGAACCGACTGCCCAAGCAGGGGAATGCCACGGCGGGCAATACTGCGCAGGCTGCTGCGCGCGGCTGGGGCCATTTCCCGCGCATGGTTGATGTGCACGGCCATCCACATGGCTTTTTCTGTTTCCAAAGCGTCCAGCAGTGCGTCCGTCACACGTTCGGGGGCGGCAACCGGCACGCGCGTATGCACCCGAATGGTGGTCACATGCGCCATGCCCGAGAGGGCCTGCACAATTTCCCCCAACCTCCGGGGCGAAAGCATGAGCGGGTCACCCCCGGTCAGAATAACCTCGCGGATCTGGTCATGCGCGCGCAGCCAGTCCAGCGCGCGGCTCAGGGCTTCTTCATCCAGCACGCCGCCATCTGGTCCCACATGCTCACGCCGGAAGCAGAATCGGCAGTATAACGGGCACACCAGCAGGGGTTTCAGCAACGCCCGGTCCGCATAACGGTGCACAATGCCGGGCACGGGGGAGAGGGCGTCATCCCCTATCGGGTCGGACCGTTCTTCGGGGGCGACCACCAGTTCTTGGGTGGAGGGCACAACCTGCACCCCGATCGGATCATCCGGGGTTTGCATAAGGGCCGCAAAAGCTGGCGGTATGGCTGTGGCGTAATGCCGGGCAATGGCGTGCAGGTCCGCCTTCTGCTCAGGCGTGGCCATACCGGCGGCAATCAGTTCATCTGGGGTGCGCAGCGTTCGGCTGGTCGCAAAAGGGGGCTTGACCGGGGAAGACATGTACCGGCTCTACTCTGCCCATGTCTGTGTCTGCAACATCTCATCTGCCTTCTGGTGGTCCGGACCCTGAGCGTATTCGTGACCGGCTGCCATTTTTAATCCGCCGCAACCTGACCTTGCGCGGCGTACGCGCTTTTCTGGAAGCCCGCGGCTGCGTGGAGGTGGAAACCCCGTGCGCCGTGCCCGTACCGGGGGAGGAAGTGCATTTACTGCCCTTCCAGACCGAGCGGGAAACACCCGATGGCCTCCGCCAGACGCTGTTCCTGCACACAAGCCCCGAATTTGCCATGAAGCGCATTGTAGCGGCCACCGGGCTGCCGCTGTTCCAGTTTGCGCGCGTCTGGCGCAATGGCGAGGCCAGCGGCACCCATGCTCCCGAATTTACCATGCTGGAATGGTACCGCCCCAACATGGCCCTATCCGGCCTGATGGACGAGACCGAAGCCCTGCTTAAAGCCGTGCTCCCCCCCAGCGTGCCCCGCAATGCCTGCACACTGGACCTGAGCCTGCCATTTGAGCGGCTGAGTATGGAAGAGGCCTTTTGCCGCCATGCGGGCGTTGACCTCCTGCCCACACAGGGCAACGCACAGGCACTGGCCAATGCCGCAGGCTGCTCCTTGCGCGATGGTGAGCAGTGGGAAGACCTGTTTTTTCGTTTATTGCTGGAGCGAATCGAGCCAGCCATTGGCCAGACACGCCCCACATTTTTAACGCACTGGCCTGCCAGTCAGGCGGCCCTTGCCCGCAAGGACCCCACTGACCCGCGTGTCGCCCTGCGTTTTGAGCTGTACGCAGCGGGCATGGAACTGGCCAACGCGTTTGAAGAACTGACTGACCCAGTGGAACAACGCCAGCGTTTTGCACAAGACAGGGCCGAACGCCGCCAGCTTTACCCCACCCGCCCCACATGGCCCATGGACGAAAAACTGCTCCACGCCCTGCCCCACATGCCCCCCTGTTCGGGCATTGCACTAGGTTTTGACCGGCTGGTTATGCTGGCCAGCGGGGCACGCCATATACAGGATGTCTTGTGGATACAGGATTAGTCTGCAACATTTACCCTCAACAGGTGTTTTTTGCTCATCTTCCACCAGTACGATGAATACCGCAGGCGTATTCCACCAAGGGGCAAGTCGGTGCCATGACATACGCAAACAAACTTTTACTGGTCGGGCTTCTGGCCCTCACCGCCTGCCAGGTTCCCAGCCCGCAGGAACGCCGCAAACTCGATTCCATGATCGGGCGGCCAACTGTGGACGTTATCCGGACCTTTGGCGTGCCAACGCGCCAGTTCACCACAGGGGATCACACCTTTCTGGCCTACATCACGCAGGAGACCGACTACACCACCATGCCCATGGGCGGTGGCTGGGGGTATGGTCCGGGCTGGGATGGCGGTTGGGGCTACGGTGGCTGGGGAGGCTGGGGTGGTTATGGCGGAGGCTGGGGCGGCATGAGCACGGCCTACACCTATAGCTGCCAGACCAACTTTGAACTGGTGAATGGGGTTGTCATCAGTTGGACCATGCGTGGTGACGGCTGCTAGGCCAACCACACGATGCTGTGCCTCCTGACCCGTCCTTAGTTCCCTTTATGCCATGACCTTTCAGGAGGCCCGCTTGCTTTCCCATCCACCCCGCCATGCCCCCTTGCGGCGGCATGGATTTTTGGCGCTGCGTGCACTCATGCTGGCAGGCATGAGTGTGTTGGGTGGGTGCCAGCAAAGCCCCGCTCGGCAGGACACATATTTAACGCCCATTTCTACCTGTGCGTATATGATGCCAACAGTCTCTGGCACACGCACCTACACACGTGGGCGTAGCGGCCCGTCTGGCGCCACAACCAACCAGCCAAACCCGGTGGATAGCGCCGTGGCTTACAGCAACCCGCAAACGCCAGCCTTTTGCGACCGCCCGCTATCAGACACGCTCCGCAATTCCATAGAACTGGCAGACTACACCCATCTGCTGGACAGCACTGGTCTGTTTGCCACCTTGCAGCAAGCTGGCCCCTTTACGGTTTTTGCCCTGCCCAACGCTGCGCTGGAAACCTATAACGCGCAGAATAAGGACCGGCTCCTGAACCCAGCCAACACCAGTGCTGTGCGCACAATGCTGGGCTATACGATTGTAACTGGCAAATGGCCCCACAAGGCTTTACGCGCAGCAGTGGATGCAGCCCCCGGTCACAGCCTGTCTCTCCCGACCCTGAGCGGGCGGAACCTGAGCGTCTGGCTGGACCCACAAACCGATCAGATCATGGTGGGCACACCCCATGGGCCAAGCAGCCAGTTGTGGGTGATGGGAATCCCGCAATCCAATGGTGTGCTGTATTTTACCCGCTCGCTGGTTCTACCACCCACGGAGCAGACGGCTCCGCTTTCCAGCACCCCTTAAATACGGGTGGGGCTATGCCTGCGCCACGCAAGGGGCAGGTTTTTGTGGTGGGGAGCTTAAAGCGCCCAGGGGGCCGGGTCATCCCACCATGAGGTGTCGGGCATAACAAAGTCCACATCACACCCGGCCAAAGCACTGGCCTGTTCTGGGGTGCCTGCAAAAGCCACGGCGGGCAGTTCCATCATCATGCACCACCACTGGGCCAGAGCCTGCACGGCTTGTGCCTGTTCCGCCCCGTCTGGGGCATCGGGGGCAAAGTAGACGTAATCCGCCCCTTCTTCGCCCGCACGCATGGCATCGTCACGGCTGCTGCCAACGGCAACACCAAGTTGCAGTTCATCCCCAATCTGGCGACGCACATCACGCACACTGGCAGCCGTATAGGACCGGGACAGATGGACCCCATCGCACCCGGTCTGTACCGCCAGTTCCGGCGCATCTTCGAGCATAAGGGCAATACCCTTATGCTGGACGAGCGGGCGGATAGCCTCGACCATAGCTGTGGCGGCAGCAGGGGCTACCCCACCACTCAGGCGCAGCAGCAGAGCAGCTGGCTGATGGTGGGCCAGACGCTGCTCAAGCACAGGCAAAAATGCATCGGCGTGCAAAAGTGCAGGTGTTGCAAGATAAAGTTCCGACACTGCGGCTATCCTTCCCGCACAATGCGCGCCTGCATGACTCAGTTCTTGAAGATGGTGATGATCTGGTCGAGCAGAGCCAGCGCTTCCGCCTTGGGCCGCTGGAACACGTTACGACCGATAATGGAGCCAAAGCCGCCACCGTCATGAATACCCTGAATGGTGGCCAGCAGGTTGTCCGTGCCGGTGTGTTCACCACCAGAGAAGATCACAATCCGGCGGCCAGCAAAGCTGGACTGCACAACATGGTTGATGCGCGCGGCAAGGGTTGCCACATCCACCTTGTTCTTTTCATACACAGGCTTGCAGGCATCAAGTGCCACAACATCGGTCGGTGGTTTGACCTTGATGATGTGCGCACCACACAGTGCTGCCATATGGGCGGCATAGGCGCAAACGTCCACTGCGGTTTCGGCCTTTTTGTCCAGCACCGGACCGCGCGGGTAGCTCCACGCAATAACGGCCAGACCAACAGACTTGGCTTCAGCGGCCAGTTCGCGCAGCTCTTCCATCTGGTCGAAGCAGTATTCGGAACCGGGGTAAATGGTAAAGCCAATGCCCGCGCAGCCCAGACGCAGCGCATCCGCCACGGTGCCGGTAACGGCCTGATCTTTTTCAGTCGCAAGGCTGTTGGAACTGTTGCACTTGAGAATAAGCGGAATTTCGCCCGCAAAGGTCGCAGCGCCACATTCCAGCATGCCCAGAGGGGCCGCGTAACCGCTCAGCCCGGCTTCAATCGCGAGCTGGAAGTGGTAGTGCGGGTCGTAAGCGGCCGGATTGGCGGCGAAAGAGCGGGCTGGACCATGCTCAAACCCCTGATCCACCGGCAGAATGACCATTTTGCCGGTTCCACCCAGCTTACCTGCGTTAAGCAGACGGGCCAGATTGGTCTTTGTACCGGGGTTATCGCTCTCATACTGATTGAGAATAGCCTTAACCTTCGGGGTCAACGTCATGTGGAACAGTCCTTCTTTTGCCTTGTGTCCGGCACATTATTTTCCGGATGCTGGTGTTGGCAATAACCGTGGGCGAAATACCCGACAAGAGACGATGTGGCACTTAACGGCATGATAAGGTTAAATGATGGCGGGCGTTGTGACAGAAGTGTGGCGTTTTGCTGTGCGTACAAGGCCCGGATCGTCTCGTATTGTGGGTTTTGCGGGCACAGAATGGCAGCTTGCTGGCCACAACGCAACGCCATGAGCGCACCTGCTGGCGTACTGTCACAATCCAGCACATGCACAAAGGCCCGTCTGGCCGATTCTGCCACGCTGCCCATTAAGGCACGCCACCAGCCAGCCCCCATATACGCCGCAGCACCGGAGGGCGAAAGCAGGCCAACACATCCGCCATACTCCGCCCTGTCCGCCGCAGCCAGAGCCATGTGTGCGCCCGCATGGTCATACACGCACACATAGCGGATACACGCGGGAGAAGATGAGAAAAGTGGCCTGTTTTCCGTGAGCATGCTTGACGCGATCGCTTTTGCGGGTGATTCCTTACCCCAAGAGAAGGGAAAAGGAATGCAGGATCAAGACGTGGAGCCGCACTCACCCCAAGGCAACAGCTATGCCAGCATGCACACCCGCGCAAGACCTGCGGAAGAGTCCATCACCCGTCTGGACCGTGCGTTGCAACGCATTTCCTTTGCTCTTGATAAGCAGCAGCAGAAAAAACAGACCCGTCCGGAAACCAACCAGCAGGAACTGCTGGCCAACATAGACGCGCTGATCATGCGCGTGCGTGATGTGCTGGACCAGACGGCCCAAACCACACCCGGCCATGACCCGCACCCGCCCCGGCATGAGGAAGAGAACTGACCCATGGCGCTTGTATCGGTTCATATTAACGGCCACAGCTACACTGTTGGGTGCGAGAACGGGCAGGAGCGCCACGTTCAGGCCATGGCGCATCAGGTGGAACGCCGTGTGCAGCAGGTCCGCAATCTGGGCTTTAGTGGCGAGACCCGCCTGCTGGTGCTGGCCGCCCTTTTGATGGCGGACGAAATTCAGGACCTTTCCGGCAACAGGGTGCCCGAGAGCACGGCCATGGCCGCACTGGAGGCCGAACGCCTGCGTGCGGAGCTGGCCCTGACCAACAACCGGCTGGCCGATCTGGCAGACACTGCGGAATCTCTTGCAGCGGAGATAGAGCGCGCCTACATAGAAGAGGCGGGGCTGCCCGACGCGTGAGGCAAGTCATCCCCTGGGCCGATAAGCACTTCCTAGGGAGCTGGCTCTGTTGTGGCCCTGGTCACATTACCCGGCGCCCACCTGCACTAGCAGGTCCTGGAGGTTGAAAGACCCACGGTCCATGGTGGCTCCGCACAGTCCCCCCCCATGCAATGACCCACCTGATATTGCCCTGCGCAAAAAAGCCCTGCGGGTTCAGTGCGTAGCGGCTTTGCGCGCGCGTGACGTTGAGCGCGATCAGGGAATTATCCACCGGCTTGAACCGTTGCTGCGCGCGCACACCGGCCCCATTGCCTGTGTGTGGCCCCTCCCGCACGAGGTGGACCTGCGCCCCCTGTGCCACACGCTGGCGCAAGCGGGCATACCTGTTGTGCTGCCCCAAACACCCCCACGCGGCGCGCCACTGGTTTTTCGGCACTGGCGCCCCGACTCCACCATGCTGGCAGGCCGCTTTGGCACCCACTACCCCGATGGCCCGATTATGGAACCCGGCCTTGTGCTGGTCCCCCTGCTGGGGTTTGACCGCGCAGGCAACCGCCTTGGCTATGGAGGTGGATATTACGACCGCACACTGGCCGCCCTGCCCCACGCGGCAAGGATAGGCTATGCTCCCTCCACACAGGAGGTGGCGCACCTTCCCTGCGGCCCCCATGACCAGCCCCTGAACTGCATTGTAACCGAAAAGGAGGTTATTCGTTTTGGCTAACCCACCCCCCCACACAGCGCGAAGGACCCGCGCGTGAGAATTCTGTTTTTGGGCGATATTGTCGGCCGCACCGGGCGCGATGGCGTGCTCTCGCGCCTGGGCGCCCTGCGCGCGCAGCTTGGGCTGAACCTTGTGGTGGTCAATGCGGAAAACGCAAGCCACGGTTTTGGGCTTTCTCCCGCCATTGCCACCACTCTGCTGCAAAGTGGGGTAGATGTTATTACACTGGGCAACCACGCATGGGACCGCCGCGACCTGATCGGCCATATTGATGGCGAACCCCGCATTATCCGCCCGCTTAACTACCCCCCCGCAACCCCCGGTCAGGGGAGCGTGCTTGTCGCACTGGCCGATGGGCGCAAGGCGCTGGTGGTCAATGTGATGGGGCGGCTGTTCATGGACCCGCTGGATGACCCCTTCCGCTGCACAAACGAACTGCTGACCAAGCACCGCATGGGGGCCACGGTGCATGCCATTGTGGTGGATATCCATGCCGAAGCCACCAGCGAAAAATGGGCTTTTGGCCATATGCTGGACGGCAGGGTATCGCTTGTTGTGGGCACCCACACCCACACCCCCACCGCCGACCACCGCATTCTGGCCGCAGGCACGGCCTTCCAGACCGATGCAGGCATGTGTGGGGACTACAACAGCGTGATCGGCATGACCAAGGAACCCGCTGTTGCCCGCTTTGTGCGCAAAATGCCCGGCGAGCGGCTCCAACCCTCGGAAGGGGAAGCCACGATCTGCGGTATTATGGTGGAAACGGACGATGCAACCGGTCTGGCCCGCCGTCTGGCCCCTTTGCGGCAGGGCGGACTGCTGGCCCCAACCATGCCCGATTTCTGACAACCCGGCACACACGGTCATATCTGCAAAAATTCCCCCCGCCGCATTGACTGCGGGCGGGGGATAAAACCTACTTCGCCAGCGTGTGAAACGCCTGCACGGCAACCTGTGTGGCTATGGTTAGCGGATGCGGCAGGGCGTCCAGTGCAAACCACCCCAGACCATCGTGCTTATGGGGTTCGCACACATACGGCTCTCCCTGCACTGGTCCAGTCCTGTAGACAGGGGCGACCCAGTGCGTGCCTGCCGCGCGGTCAATCTGGTCCACCACGCACAACAGGGGACCGGCCTGTAGCTCCAGCCCGACCTCCTCACGCACTTCACGCATGGCGGCGTGTGCTGTGGTTTCAAACGGGTCTACCTTGCCGCCGGGCAACCCCCAGCACCCGACCTCGGGTGCTTTGGTACGACGGATCAGCAGCACGCATCCATCACGCAGGATAAACGCACCACACCCGACCGCTGGCAGCATGGGCTACCACACCAGCCGGTGCACGGCAGCCGTTGGGCGCAAACCCGCCGCACTGGCCTCGGCCGTGGCCAATGCCATGTCGTTCCCGATCATTTCCTGATGGATGCCACCCAGAATCCACAGACTGTCCACACCCACGGCCGCAGCACCTTTAATATCGGTTCCCAAGGCATCCCCAATAGCCAGAATGCGCGCGCGGGGAACATCCAGCATGTCAAACACGGGCTGGTACACACCGGGGTATGGCTTGCCAATCCAGCGGACATCGCCCCCCTGTTCGGCGTAGAATGCCGCCAGAGCACCCGCGCAGATCTGCCGGTTCCCCCCCTTGACCACTACCCGGTCCGGGTTGGCGCAGATCATGGGCAGGTTGCGGGCAAGACAGGCCCGCAGTTCGGGCAGATACGGCTCCAGCGATGCTACGCCACGCTCCAGATCCGGCCCCGTGTTCATAACAAAATCGGCCTGCCCCACATCGGCCACGCACTGGATATTCAGCCCTTCGTACAGACCAAGGTCATGCACACCGCCAATATGCAGCACCCTGCTGCCAAGGCGGTCAAACCACGGGTCTGTCCTCTCCTTCATCTGGCGGTGGGTTTCCTGTCCGCTGGTCATCACCCCGTGGTACAGGCTGCGGTCTACGCCAAACCCTTCCAGTTGTGTGGCGATCACAGCAGCGGGACGCGGCGCGTTGGAGAGCATAACAACGCGCTTGCCTGCCTTATGGAGCGCCCGCAGGCACTCTATGGCGCCGGGGTATGGATTGACCCCATCATGCACAGTGCCCCACAGGTCTATAATATACCCGTCATACTGGCTGGCCAGCGCTTCCAGCCCGGCAATCTGCGGGACTGTCCAGTTCTTTGCATCGCTCACAGGTCCACCCCACGCACATCATCCAGCGTTTCTATGCCTTCAGCGCGCATGATCTGGAGCATTTCCCGCTTGAGGCGGCCGATCAGGGCCGGTCCTTCATACGCAAAAGCGGTATAGACCTGCACCAGATCAGCCCCAAGGCGGATGCGCTCCAGAATATCCCGCCCGTGTTCGATCCCCCCGCAGGAGACCAATGCCAGACGGCCTGCGGCAATGTTGGCAACAATACGCAGCATCTCGGTCGAGCGGGTGGCCAGCGGACGGCCAGAAAGACCACCGGACTCGCCCTTGTACGGGCTGCGCAGGCTGTCTGGCCGGGCCAGTGTGGTGTTGTTGATAATCAACCCCTGCGCGCCACCCTGTATGGCGGCTTCCACAATAGGAGCAATGGCGTCGTTTTCCAGATCGGGCGCCAGCTTGACCAGCAAAGGAGGGCGTTCGGCGTGGCGGGCCGCAATGGCGTCCAGAATGCCCTTAAGCTTTGCCGCATCCTGCAACCCGCGCAGGCCCGGCGTGTTGGGGGAGGATACGTTGAGCACAATATAGTTCACATACGGCTTAACCCGCGCCACAAGGGCGGGATAATCACGCTCGGGGTCGGCACCTGTTTTGTTAATGCCAATATTGGCCCCCACGGGCACACCCGCCCCACCGGCACGGCCAGATGGCAGCGGCCGGGTTAGGCGCGCAAGGCGCACGGCAAACCGGTCGATCCCCTGATTGTTAAAGCCCATGCGGTTGATAACCGCCCGGTCTTCCTCCAGCCGGAACAGGCGCGGTCTGGGGTTGCCGGGTTGTGGGCGGGGGGTCACGGTCCCGGCTTCCACAAACCCGAAGCCCAAACGGGCAAGGGGGCGCAACACGCGGGCGTTCTTGTCAAACCCTGCGGCAATGCCAATGGGGTTGGAAAACCGCATACCCAGCGCACGCGTGGCAAGGGCGGGGTCATCCTCGGGGCGTTTGAAGGGGACGGAAATGCCCAGCGTAAGGGCATCTATGGCGAACTCATGCGCTTTTTCGGGGTCAAGCTTGCGCACAAGCGGCAGGGAGAGGGATGCTAGCACTGACATGCCTTTTGTACTGCCCCAAGCCGCCCCCTAAGGAAAGAGAAAAAACCAGCCCCGTGAGCACACGATTATTCCCCAAAGTTTTACTTGCAACTGAGAGTGATTCTCATTTAATGATCCCCCATGAGCGATAGCAAGGGAGGGAGGCGCCGCCTCCGGATCACGTCATGCATCATACACCCGTCTACCTTACCGATCTGGCCGCCAGCGAACGGCTGACCCTATGGACCATCCGCCGCCTTGCTGGCGCACCACCCCCATGCGGTGCAGTGCCCGGTGCATCGGGGAGCCTGTTCCTGCCCTGCTTCCGACAGGAGTTCATGGCCGTCTCTCAGGCTTTTCAGGATGCGCTGACAGATATGGCAGCACACGAAATGCCCGCTCTGGATATTTGCGCAGGCAGCACGCTGGCCGTGACCGAAACGGAATATAATCTGCTTCTGGCAACCGAAGCCGCACAAAACGAGCGGGAAACGGACATGCAGGCACTCCTTAGCCCGCTGCTCCCCTTTGCGCGCCTGCGCCAGCGTATGGTGGCAGCCCTGACCACACTGGGTGCGTGCCTTGCCGGAGCGGGGTACTGGCTTTCGCACCATGCGGCACGTCCGTTGCAGCAGCCTGTGGCCATGCCGGGTATGAGCCGCGCCGCCTACCCCGCAACCGCCGCCCTTTCGGTCGCGCGCTGGCATGATCTGGATATGAGCGTTGCCCATTCATGGCATCATGCCTCCCCCCGCAACACTTTTGCCCCTTACAATCTGGGCTGAACAGACCCCGAATCTGGCATTAACGCCGCACCTGTTGCTTTGCCCGTCTGCTCCGTAAGGCCCAGAGGTTGGGAGCAGCCCTTGTGGCGGATCTGCCATACGCATTTGGTTTGAATGTAATCGTTCCTGTTATGTTCCATTGTAGCGCAATCCATGCCATAATGGCTGGGCCATGCCTACGCCCATACGCCGCATTATCCATATCGACATGGATGCATTTTATGCCTCCGTTGAACAACGCGACAACCCGGCCCTTAAAGGGCGACCGGTTGCCGTAGGCCATTGCCAGGAACGTGGCGTAGTTGCCGCCGCCAGCTATGAAGCCCGAAAATTTGGTGTGCGCTCGGCCATGCCCTCCCTTATTGCCCGGCGCAAATGCCCCGAACTGGTTTTTGTGCCCCCCCGGTTTGATGCCTACCGAGCGGTATCTGCCCAGATTCACGCCATTTTTGCCCGCTACACATCACTCATACAGCCCCTCTCGCTGGATGAAGCCTATCTGGACATCACCCACCCTTTACTCCGCCGCGCTTCGGCTACAGCCATTGCGGAAGAAATCCGGGCCAGTATTTTTGAACAGACCGGGCTAACAGCCTCTGCCGGAGTGTCCTACAATAAGTTTCTGGCCAAGCTGGCATCGGACCACCGCAAGCCCAATGGACTGTTTGTTATTCCGCCGGGGATGGGGGAATCCTTTGTGGCCCCTTTGCCGGTAGGCACGTTCCACGGTATTGGCCCAGCCACGGCCCGGCGTATGAATGGTCTGGGCATTCATACCGGGGCGGACCTGCGCGCCTGTGCGCTGGATATTCTCAAACACCATTTTGGCAAGGCCGCCACGTTCTACCACGGGATTGCCCGTGGGGTGGACGACCGCCCCGTTGACGCCAACCGTCCACGCAAATCTTTGGGTAAGGAAACAACTTTTCTGCAAGATCTGCATGCCGAGGCCGACCTTGCACAGGCTATGAACACACTTGTCGCGCAGGTCTGGGCGGGCTGCCTGAAGCGCGAACTCAGCGGGCGCACAGTCACGCTCAAACTCCGCCATGCGGATTTTACACAGCTCACACGCAGCCAGTCTTTCCCTCAGCCCATCCAAAACGAGGCCACCCTGCGTGAAGCCGGGAGCAGGCTACTTGCTCCTCTGCTCCCCCTTGCCAAGCCGGTACGGCTTTTGGGGGTATCGCTTACCGGGCTGGTTCTGCCGGGGCAGCCTGTGGCGGATCGCCAGCTTTCTCTACTGCCGTAAAGCGGAATCGCGGCATAATATGCCGCTGTATACAATACGGATAATACAACCCTAAAACCGTTTTGATATCATAATGTGTTTGCAGTAAATATTTTACCAATTCCCAAGAAATATACGGAAAATTGCAGATTATGGAAATCAATATGGCAAAAACAATAAGATGATTACATTCTGGTACACTTATTTTGATCACCCATACATCTTTACACCCACGACAATTCGGGGCAACCGATACGGTTCCAATATAAAAGACTGAACTCCTTTAAGGTTGGCGAAATGACCGTGCCCCGCTCCATGCCCCCAAAAACTGCTGCCACTGGCGCCACCACCAGAGCACAAAACCACCATGGGCCGGGTCAACAACAGAGCAACAGAGTATTTCCACCCAAAAGGCTTGGCACAGACACGCATCCCCTCGCGAGGGTCGCCTGATGCGTAAGCTGAAATATTTTTTGGCCAGCCCCCACCAGTCTGGCAACGTCCGCACTTACTTTTGTGCGTTCCTTGGTCTGCCTTTGCTCACACTTGTAACCGCCACCGCTCAGGCGGCAGATACAAACAGCAGCGCACGGGTTGAAGAGCCAAGCATACAGGAGGAAAAACCCCAGTGGTACACTGGATCCCTTGTCTCCCCCTCCGGGGCCATGACCAAAAAAGGTATGATCGCGTGGGAGCCGTACATGACCTACAGCCAGCCCGTGGGGCAGTTCAACAGCAACGGGGTCAGCCAGCCACAGCACCCACGGCAAAAGGCTGTTAGCAATTTTACGCTTTATAAATACTCCATTACAGATTCAGTCAGTATTCAGCTTACCCCCGTCATTAGCTACCGTTGGAAAAAGGGAGATAACACCAGCAGCGGTCTAAAATTTGGTGACCTGCCCGTAGACCTGATGTGGCGTTATGTGGATGCAGACCCCAAACGTTACATTCCTGCCCTAAGCATTTTTGCAGGCATGGCCATGCCCACCGGGGATTACAATAGGCTCGGTCGTGCGCAGGATGGCGTGGGCGCAGGCGCATATACATTCCGTCTGGCCCTGACCGAACAATCCACCTACACCCTGCCCGGTCAGCACGAACTGCGGCTACGTGTATGGAGCACGTTCCGCCGTGCCGTGACCACAGCGCATCTGCATGACGTAACAAGCTATGGTACATCGGCCGGTTTTAAGGGTCGGGCACAGCCGGGCATGTATGGAGAGAGCGGTTTTTCTCTGGAGTTTGGTATTAACCAGAAGTGGGTTCTAGCACTCGATCTGGCACGGGACTGGGCTAACGGCGCACATCTACGCGGCACAAATGCCACGGGCAAAAAAGTAGACAATGTGTCCGAAGCCTCTGGCGATTGGCAGATTGCCCCAGCCATTGAATATAACTGGTCGCCCCGCTTTGGGGTTATTGCGGGCGTTTCCACTTACTTTGCTGGCCACAACACTGGTTTTGACATATCACCTCAGGTGGCGTTCAACAGTGTTTTTTAACATCCAACGAACGCATATTTCCAAAAATATTTGAATCTACACTAATATTTTATGCCCGTTTGTTCATTACCTCCAGAATATTCCACAAAAGAAAAGCGGCGGAAAGAAAACTTTCCGCCGCCCATAAAAACTTATTTCCAGTCCAGGCCTTTTA
The DNA here is from genome assembly GCF_963921165.1 of Acetobacter zythi. Classification (NCBI taxonomy): domain Bacteria; kingdom Pseudomonadati; phylum Pseudomonadota; class Alphaproteobacteria; order Acetobacterales; family Acetobacteraceae; genus Acetobacter; species Acetobacter zythi. The sequence goes on along the minus strand of NZ_CAWUEO010000023.1, from coordinate 96,963 downwards.
CAAAGCCGGAGCAGGACCTTTAACAATGGATGCCAGATCATCCGGCCGGATCCACTGGCGGAATGCGGCCTGCACATCCGCCCCTGTGGCATTGTAATAGGCCTGTGCGCCACGGTCTGCATTATCCAGCGGCAGACCAAGTTCCGTCAGATGCAGGTACTGAGCGGCAATCCTGTCCAGACTGGCGCGGGCCAGCGGAATACTGCGCAGAAGGGACGCCTTGGCCAGAGCCAGTTCATCATCCGATGGTGGGGCGGACTGCATGGCCTTGATATCACGCACCGCAGCAGCCTGTGCCTTGCCCACCTTATCGGGGTCTGCGCCGTAGTTAACCGTGTACATGCCACGGGTACGCCCCCACTCAAACGCGCTCCCTACTGTGTAAACATATCCGGTTTTCACACGCAGATCACGGTACAGACGGGAAGAGAACAATCCCCCACCCAGCACTTCATTCCCTAACTGGAGCATAAAGTGGTCGGGCTGGGCGGCGGTCAGACCCAGTGTTTCAGCCAGCACCACTTCGTCCTGCACACTGCTTTTATCTGGCACAAGCGCATGGGACGCCTTGCTGAGCGGCACGGCGGGCAGGTCAATATCCGATGCGTCTCCCTCGGCTTTCCAGCCACCAAATGCCTGTTCCAGAACCGCCTGCGCCCGTTCGGGGGTGACATCGCCGGTCACGACAATGGTTGTCCTATCTGGGCGCCAGACTTTTTTGTAATAAGCCTGCACGTCATCATGTTTCACACTCATGATGGACTGCGGCGTGGCCTCACGCAGCGTGGGGTCTTTGGGGGGGAGCACGGCTGTTTTTATAGCCCGGCTGAACAGATGCTCGGGCGAGAGCAGTTCCCCCGCCTGCGCCTGTGCAGCCTGCTGGCGCACAACCTGAAAATCTTTATCTCCAAAGGCCGGGTGCAGTTCATTATCTGCCAGCAGGGCGACACCTTTTACAAAATCTGGCGTGAGCACCTGCAGGGAGAACGCACTCCCCGCACTCTCCCATGCGGGAATGTCGTCCAGAGCCTTCTGGAAGGCCAGACGGTCATAATGTGTGGTTCCGTAGGAGAACAGTGCCTCGGTCACATCATTCACCCCATCCTGCCCGGCGGGCTGCTGGAGAGAGGGCGTCTGGCGGACCTGACCATTGACCTGAATGGTGTGGCTGACATGGGAAGGCCAGACAATCAGCTTGATCCCGTTGGACAGGGTGCTCACATAAGGCTGGGGTGTTGGCTCGGGCTTGTCCAGCTTGAGCAGAGCGTTTTCGGCCCATTCAGGCAGTTTAACAGGTTTATCGGGGGAAGATGCAAAGGATTCCGCTCCCCCAAACCCCTTGCCCGATACAGCATTGCCCGAACTTTCCGGCGTAAGCACGGCAGATACAGCATGGGCGGGGTTAAGCAGGACTGCGGCCAGTTTGTTAACCGCTTCGGGCGTGACGGCCTGATAAGCGGCCACCAGATCCCCCGGTGCATCCAGCCCCTGAAAAGCAAGAGCCGTGGACCATGTGGACGCCAGACCGCTGACTGAGTTGGCCGCAAACTGCATTTGTGCAATTTCGCGCCGTTTGGCCGCCTCCACCAGATCAGCCGGAACACCGTTCTTGCGAATATTCTCCAGCACAGCGCGCATATCCGCCATAGCCTTGGCGGAATCCCCCCCTTTGGGAAAAGCGGCCAGAGCAAGCCCAAACCCGGCTTCCTTTTTGGGTGCGTATTCAAACCCTGCGAACAGTGCCTTACCCTGCGGCACAAGGTCGTACAACGCACCACGCTGGCTGGCCAGCACATCAGACAGAACATCCGCTGTCGCGTAATCCGCCGCAGACGAACCGGGCATGGGAAAGGCGAGCGTTGCAAACCCTACGGGGTAGTCCGTTGCCAGCGTAAGCGTTTTGGCTGGAGGGGGAACGGGGGTCACTTTATGCCGCGCTGGCAATGTTTTACGTGGAACACCGCCAAAGGCGTCTTCCACCTGCTGCAAGGCGCTGACCGGGTTTACATCCCCCACAATGACCAGAATGGCGTTGTTCGGTGCGTACCATTTTTCGTAAAATGCACGCAGGTCCGCAGCTTTTGTTTTGTCAAACGATGGCCGCGTACCCAGTGCATCGTGCTCATAGGGGGTGCCCGCAAACAAAATAGCCTGCAACTGTTCAAGGTAACGGTAAGCAGGGCTGGACAGATCGCGCGAGACTTCCTGCTCAATTGCGCCGCGTTCCTTGCTCCAGTCCGCCTCGGACAGGGTCAGCCCGCTCATGCGCAGGGCTTCGATCTTGAGCAGAACCGGCAGGTCGCGCGCCTGTGCGGTGTAAAAATACTGGGTTACGTCTTCGGTCGTATCCGCATTGTAGCTTCCGCCAAGGCGCGTACCTACGGCTGCTAACTGGTCCTTATCCAGCCCCTGACTGCCACGGAACATCATATGTTCAAGCGCATGTGCCGTGCCGGGAAAACCCTTGGGCACTTCGGCCGAACCGACCAGATAGTTGATTTCCGTTGTGACCACCGGTGCAAGCTTGTTGGGTACAATCACGACCCGCAGGCCATTGGGCAGGGTTGCCCGCACCACCTGAGCACTGCTGAGCGAAGGCGGCACAAGAGCGGACGGCATGGAGGGAGCCGCCGCCTGTGCAAACGCCCCAACGGGCGAGAGGGCGCTACCGCACAGAGCCAGCCCCGCTACCAGAGCAACACCTCGCACACGAGAGATGGTCATTTTACGAAAAATCATGAAAAATCCTGTGTCCTGTGGAAAACAGCAAGGAAAGAATACCTAGTAGCCCATAGCGGGCAAAGGCAGTTTTTTAGCCAGAGCAGACAGCTTGTGCCGCCGCAGTTCGGAACGGGCCTTGGCGTCCTCGGTCATGTAGTTAAGCTGGATGGTATAGCGCGACCCCACAAACTGCTTATGCCCGTGCCATGTGGTCGGCCCATTGGGGAAAACAAGCAGCGTGCCATCCACCGGCTGCACTTCCTTTGCGTAGTCCTCAATATCATGCGGGCCACGTAGCAGGCGCAGGCAGCCCTCCTGTTTTTCCCACCCCGGCCCCGCGGGATTGAGGTAGAGCAGAATGGTCACGCGTTTGGCCATAGAATCGGTATGAATGCGGCCATCCTTCTCGCGCGTGCGGCCACGGATGGTCAGCATGGAGGGAGCGTTTTCCAGATCAAGGTTCAGCTTCCGGGCAATAATCCCCCGCAGTTCCGGCCCTTCCATCTCCCGCACCAATGCCTGCATCAGGGGGGAGAGTTTAAGAGACTGCGGAGGAAAAGACCCACCCGAAGCAATAGCGGGCAGGCTTGCAAACACGCGGGGCAGATCATCCTTACGAATAAAATGCGGCACCATAATATGCATAAATGGCTCCGCGCATACGGAAGCCTGCGTTAAGGCCGCGTAATCGGGCCGGATGGTGGATTCTGAGGTGGTCATACCCTGTTGTCCGCAAAAGTGAACCTGTTAACCGCCGAAACGGTAGAAGGGTTACGCGGCATAAACAAGGCCCCGCCGTTACGAGCGCCGTTTACTGCGGCCCTTACCGGGTTTTGGCTCATACCCACCACCACCCGGCCCCAGTGGGCGCGGCACCTGCTGGCCTTTTCCGGCCCCCCTGCGCCCCGCGCCCTGCCCGGTTTTGGGCGGGGGGAGTGGTGCATCCAAACCAAGTTGCAGGGCTTCGAGCCTTTTAATTTCATCCCGCAGGCGGCCTGCTGTTTCAAACTCCAGTTCGGCTGCGGCATCCCGCATCCGCTTTTCCAGCCCGGCAATGGTGGCGCCCAGATCCTGCCCCACAAACTCGGCCACCCCGGTATCCTCATCCGGGGCAATGGTCACGTAATCCTGCTCGAACACGGAACCGACAATATCGCCAATATGTTTGCGCACACTCTGGGGGGTAATGCCGTGCGCCTCGTTCCATGCCATCTGCTTTTCCCTGCGGCGTGCGGTCTCTTCCACCGCGTAGGTCAGGGAGTCGGTCATTTTATCTGCGTACAGCAGCACACGGCCATCCACGTTACGCGCAGCACGGCCTATGGTCTGGATGAGCGATGTGCGTGAACGCAAAAAGCCCTCCTTATCCGCATCCAAAATAGCCACCAGCGCACATTCGGGAATATCCAGCCCCTCACGCAGCAGGTTAATGCCGATCAGCACGTCAAAGGCCCCTATGCGCAGGTCACGAATAATTTCGATCCGCTCCAGCGTATCCACATCCGAATGCAGGTAGCGCACCCGAATGCCAGCCTCATTCATGTAATCGGTCAGGTCTTCGGCCATGCGCTTGGTCAGGGTGGTTACCAGCACACGGCTCCCCCTGGCTATGGTCTCGCGGCACTCGGCCAACAGGTCATCCACCTGATGTTCCACGGGGCGGATAATGGTAACAGGGTCGATCAGACCCGTGGGGCGAATAACCTGTTCGGCAAACACACCGCCCGTGCGCTCCATTTCCCACGGGCCGGGGGTTGCGCTGACAAAAATGGTCTGTGGCCGAAATTTGTCCCATTCCGCAAAATTGAGCGGCCGGTTATCCAGACAGGAGGGAAGCCGAAACCCAAAGTCTGACAAAATGGATTTACGCGCAAAGTCTCCGCGTTCCATGCCCCCAATCTGGGGCACGGTTACGTGGCTTTCATCCACAATCAGCAAGGCGTCTTCGGGCAGGTATTCAAACAGGGTTGGTGGCGGATCACCCGGTTTGCGCCCGGACAGGTAGCGTGAGTAATTCTCAATTCCTTTGCACACACCTGTTGTTTCCAGCATTTCCAGATCAAACGTAGTGCGCTGGTCCAGCCTTTCGGCCTCCAACAGCTTGCCGTCTTTTGTAAACTGGTCCAGCCGTGTGCGCAGTTCGTGCTTTATGCCTTTTATGGCCTGATTGAGCGTTGGCCGGGGCGTTACGTAGTGACTGTTGGCGTAAATGGTAATTTCCTGCAAATCAGCCGTTTTGTCCCCCGTGAGCGGGTCAAACTCGATAATACCGTCCACCTCATCGCCAAAAAGGGAGACACGCCACGCCCGGTCCTCATTCTGCACGGGAAAAATATCAACACTTTCCCCCCGCACACGGAACGCACCCCGTGCAAAGGCGGCATCGTTCCGGCGGTATTGCAGTTCCACCAGACTTTTGATCAGCTTGTCACGGTCGATCTCGCCCCCCAACTCCAGCTTGACCACCATGCGTGAGTAGGTCTCGACCGAGCCAATACCGTAAATGCACGAGACCGAGGCAACAATAATGACATCATTGCGCTCCAGCAGCGCCTGTGTGGCGGCGTGGCGCATACGGTCGATCTGTTCGTTAATCTGGCTATCTTTTTCAATATACGTGTCCGAGCGCGGCACATAGGCTTCGGGCTGGTAATAGTCGTAATAGCTAACAAAATACTCCACGGCGTTATTGGGGAAAAACTGTTTCATCTCCCCATAAAGCTGCGCGGCCAGTGTTTTGTTGGGGGCCAGAATAAGGGTTGGCTTCTGGGTGGCTTCTATCACCTTGGCCATGCTGAAGGTCTTGCCCGAACCGGTCACGCCGAGCAGCACCTGATCGCGCTCCTCTCCTTCCACGCCCGCCACAAGTTCCCTGATCGCCTGCGGTTGGTCACCTGCGGGATCATATTCGGAGACAACCTCCATCCTGCGCAGGCGCGGACGGGCCGCCTGTTGTTCCGGCACAAAGGTTACTGGCGGCAGGCTGGCAGCCCGTTCGCTCAGAGAAGGCCGTTTTTTGCCGCGCGACGGCGGCACGGTCGAAGAAGATGAAGCACCCATGCCCACAAGATGGTCAACTCTGCTCCCCTATGCAAGGGAGCAGCCGTTGCGAACACACACAATGGCGGGACAAGCCCTGCCATAGGGCCACAGCAGGGCATACCACCGCCTACCATTATGGCAGCCCCTCCTTCCAAAGCGGCAGGAGGAAACCCGACCCCGCTTATGACCGCGCAGGAGGCGCCATAAACTCTGGCCCCACGGGGTCGGTAATGGTCTTGTCCAAAATGGCGTCAATAGCGGCCATGTCGTCCTTGCTCAGTGTCCAGCCAAAAGCGTCCTGCACACCCGTAATCTGCTCGGGCTTTCTGGCACCCCACAGGGCAATGGTTGGCCCACGGTCCAGCACCCAGCGGATGGCCAATGCAAGCAGGCTTTTGCCGTGCTGTTCCGCAATGGTTTTAAGCCCTTCAACCGCGTTCAGATACTGGCTGAAACGCGGCTGCTGGAACTTGGGGTCCACCTTACGCAGGTCATCGCCGGTAAACACATGATCCGCCGTCATTTTGCCTGACAGAAGACCGCGGCACAGCGGGCCATAGGCCAGAACCACCAGTTTGTTCGTAATCGCATATGGCAGACTATCTTTTTCAATCTCGCGCTCAAACACATTGTACGGTGGCTGAATGGCCGCAACCGGTGCAAATTTGCGAAACTCGTCCATTTGCTCAGGCGAAAAATTACTCAGCCCGAGGGCGCGGACCTTGCCATTCTGCACGCTTTTTTCCAATGCGCGCGCGGTTTCCTCAAACGGGGTTTTGGGGTCTGGCCAGTGCACCTGATAAAGATCAATATGGTCTGTGCGCAAACGCTTGAGCGATGCATCCAGCTCCTCCTCGATCCGTGCTTTTCTGCTATCGCGGAACACCTGACCATTCTGCCAGTTCAGCCCCACCTTGGTAGCCAGCACAACCCGGTCACGCCGCCCTTCGAGCGCCTTACCCAGAATTTCCTCCGAATGACCAAACCCGTAGACTGGAGCTGTATCAATCAGATTTATGCCAACATCGAGCGCTTTATCTACTGTTTTTGCCGCGTTATCATCATCAGGCCCGCCCCACATGGACCCACCCATGGCCCATGTGCCCAAAGCAATACGCGAGGCCGGTTTGGGAATACCCTCAATTTTTATAAATTCCGCCGTCACGTCATACTCTCCCTGACTATCGTTTTTCTTCAACAGGCCGCTTACGGCGCTATTGCCACACTTTACCCACTAAACACCGCATCTGGATAGAGATGCAGTATTTTACAGCAAAGATGGGTTGACCTGTATGCACGGCACCCTACACTACACGACCATGAACGCTCACACCCCTTCTGTGTTTCCTCGTGCTGGTGTGCTGGCTATTGTGCGCCGTGATTGTCATTTTCTGCTGGTCCGCCGCGCCAATGCACCCGATGCGGGGCTGTGGGGTTTTCCCGGCGGCAAGGTAGAAGGGGGGGAAACTTTTTTTCGTGCTGCCGAACGCGAACTTATGGAAGAAACATCCTTACAGGCACAGGCAACATCCCTTGTGGATGTGTTTGACAGCATCCACTACGCACCTGATGGCACACTGGCTTTTCATTACCTTATTCTGGCTGTGCTCTGCACCGAACCCCAACCAGCCCTGACCACTCCCGTTGCCGGGGATGATGCGCGGGAAGTCCGGTGGTTTAGTTATGAAGAAATCAGCCAGCTTGGCACAAAAGCCAGCGCACGCCTGTATACAATAACACAAAGCATTATGCAGGCACAAAAGCAGAGCTAAAACCCGATTGCAGTACAGAGTGTTTTTTCTCCATCCGGCAATCCCTTGAAAAACAAAAAGACCTGATAAAGAAATTTCTTAAATACAGGCCATCGGTTTTACACGCCAGTTTTGGCGCCACCTGCACACCCCAATCTGACAATCCATCAGAACCGGCGGATTTTTTTGCTCCGTACCAGCCCCACGCACAATGCCACAAACACAGCACAGGCAAACATGCCCCCCATAACCGCCATGGAAACAGGCAGGCCGGGTATTAAATAGGTTGGTGCATCACACGGTTTGGATGGCATAAGCGGCATGGAGGCCCAGCGTTCCGCCAGTGTGCGCCCCACAACGTGTGCGGCATGGCAGGCGGGGAGCGGGCTGGGCCACCACTTCCACTCCACACCGGCATGGCAGATTGCAAGACCTTCCGCCACAAGCAGAACAGGCGCGCATAGCCACAATACGCCGCGCCCCAGCCGGGCTGGCAGCACAGGCACCATAACCCCCAGCACAATCAGCACACGCCACGGCCAGCGTTCCCACAGGCATAGCTCGCACGGCATAATGCCAAGTTCGTGCTGCGTCCACCACGCAACGCCAAGGGCTGCAAAACCAGCCAGAATCATAAACAATGCAACCGTACTCAGCCGCATGGGTTTTTTCATGCTGTTCTGACCTCAGACAACGCCGCGATAAATGACCGCGCCCAGCTTGCTGCGGTAACCCGCCATACTTCCGTGCGCAATCGCTCCCAGCGTACCCGCCGCTCGGAGCCGGACATGCTTAACGCCTTGTGCAGGGCTGTTGCAATTTCGTCCGAGTCATGGGGGTTGACCAGCAGCGCATCCTCCATGTCCGCCGCCGCACCTGCAAAACGGGACAGAACAAGCATACCCGGATTATCAGGCTGCTGGGCGGCCACATATTCCTTGGCGACAAGGTTCATCCCATCCCGCAGGGGGGTTACGAGCGCTGCACTGGCAAGCTGGAAAAAAGCCGCCAACAGTTCACGCGGGAGCGGGTGGGTCAGGTAGCGCACGGGGGTCCAGTCGAACTCACCATAGGTGCCGTTAATATGCCCTACAATCTGGTCCAACTCGGCACGCAGGCTCTGGTATTCGGGCACACTCCCGCGGGAGACGGGCGTAATCTGGAGATACGCAACCTTACCCCGATATTCCGGGTAGCGTTTGAGGAACGTATCATACCCACGCAGCCGTTCTGGCAGACCTTTGGAGTAATCCATGCGATCCACACCAATAATCAGCGGCATGCCGCGCAGGTCCTGCTGTAAGCGCTGCACCTGTGGCAGAGTCTGGCCCGCACGCGCACAGGACGCAAAACTGTCCGGGTCAATTCCTATGGGAAAAACGCGCGCTCTGGCGGGAATACCCAAGACCGAGAACGCCTCGTTCATATTCCGGGCATCATCTTCGGTCTGCACGCCAATCACATCATACGCACGCAGGGCGCGCAGCAGGGCCGGGGCTTCTGGCAGGGAGCGCATCAGGCTCCATGGTGGAAAGGGAATATGCAGAAAAAAGCCAATCCGTGCTTTGACTTTCAAATCCCGCAGGGCTTTTCCCAATGGGAACAGGTGGTAATCATGCACCCACACCATGTCGTCCTGCTCAAGCAGGGGGGCCAGTCTGGTGGCGAACAGGGTGTTCACGCTGGCATAAATCTGCTGGTCATGCCGGCTATAGTTCATCAGCCCTGCACGGTAATGGCATAGCGGCCACAAAATACCGTTGGAATAGCCCTGATAGAACCCGTTATATTCCTTCTGGGTCAGCCCTATGGTGGCGTAGGTTACATTGCCAACCGTATCCACACCAAGGGGCCTGTCCGCCCCATCTCCACCTATCTGCTGACCAGACCAGCCAAACCACAAACAGGGGCGGTCCTGAATGGCGGCCCTGAGTGCTACAGCCAGACCGCCTGCTGGTTGTTTGCGGTCACGTACTGCTGGCACCCTGTTGGAAACAATGACCAGCCTTTGCATGCCTCACCCCCTACCTGCAACAAGGGATGCCAGCCAGGCCCTGAACACCGCCGGTGTTGGAAAATCCGCAGGAATGCGGAAAAAAGCGCCCCCCATGCGGTGGACAGCCGCCATGCCGTCCTCATCCGTAACATCATCCCCCACAAACACAGGCTTACGCCCGGCAAAGGGTGCGGTTTCCATCAGCACGGACACGGCATAGCCTTTATCCACCCCGGTCGGGCGGATTTCCCACGCCATTTTGGCAGGCTGGAGCGTAAACGCACCATCGGATTCCCTAATCCAGCGTTCCGCCGTCTGGCGCAGGACTTCCGCTTTTTCGGGGGCAGCGCGGTAGTGCAGCACAAAACCACCCTGCTTATGCTCAAGCCGCGTGCCCGGTAGGGTTGCCAGCAGGTCGGACGCCTGTACCAGCCAGCGTTGCGGCATGGTGGGCAGCACGGCACGCTCAACAGGCCCGCCGGGGCGGTGGCGAATGGCCACACCATGTTCGCCTGCAACAGCAAACGGAACATCGCCTAAAAACTGGTCAATCTGCTCGATCGGCCGACCCGAGATAATTGCCAGCGCATCTCCGCAGGCATTGCGCAAGTGGGTCAGGGTTTCCAGCAGATCGGGGGGGACCACCACGGATTCGGGTGTTGGGGCTATGTCCACCAGTGTACCATCAAAATCCAGCAAAAATGCTGTCTGGCTCAGAGGGGGAATTTTAAAACGGCCGTCCTGCGCAAAGGAGGAACCAAACACAATGCACCTCTTTTATTGTCTGCCTGTAGCGCCGGGCAAAACCCATATGCACCTATGGCGCTACAGTAATGATCAGGAATTCTTCAAATCCGGGTCTTAATACGTCCCATCACTTTCCGGCTGGAACGGATTGGCGTTATCCGGCGCGGCAGGGCGGGCGGGGGCAACGGGGGCCGCAATTCCCGGCTGGTCGGGCTGGGCAGGCGTACCTGCTGGCAGGGCCGTGCCATCCTCAACCGGAGCCGCTTCTGGCAAGGGCGGGGGGGCTACGGGTTTGGGCAGGGCAGGCAGGAACGGGGCCATATCATCCCCTCCGCACTTGACCATCCGCACATCGTAAACCGAACTTTCCAGCACCCCAAGCCCCGGCTCGGCGGCCAGCATCCAGCCTCTAAAGGTTGCCCCTCCGGGGTGCGTATCCTGAATTTCCAGCCATGCGGCGGCATCGGGGGCACGGGTTGGGGGGCGCTGGAGGCAACGACGGGCCAGAATGTCCAGATTTTTATAATGTGTGGGTTCGCCCCCTACCGGCACGGACAACACCTCCACATGGGCATCCAACCGGTCCAGAACACGCACAACGGCCGTGCCTTTACCCTGCCATGTACCTGCGGGGTAAACAGCGGGAGGGGCCAGCGGTGTACCCGCAGCCCATACCGCCCCGCCATAACTGGCAAAAGCCAGCAGACCCGTTACCAGCAGACGGGAGCACCGCCCCCAGACCAGCACTGTCATGCCCCGACCACCTTGGGGGACGAAAGCGATGCCACAAGCTCTGCCAGACGTTCACGCATAACCTGTTCACTTACCCCCATCAGCACTGCATCCTCAAACGCGTCAGTCAGAACCTGCTGTATTTCCTGCCAGTTTTCTTCCAGCATCCGCAGTTTTTCCTGACACGTAACAGGCTGCCCGTCTTCTTGCGGCCATATGCGCAACGCCGTCATTCTGTCCGCCTCAATCATACTTAAATCTTACTAAACTGCTTTTATGTCTGTTTCAGGGCAGGTCTGCGCCGCTACCCCCACTCTGGCCTTCTGCGGCACCCTTGTTGGCGCGGGTCAGTGTATCGGTCACAGAGAAAATAAATTTGCTCAGGAGCTGTTCCAGACTGATCGAACCCTGAGTCTGGCTAATGGTGGCCCCTGCTGACAGGGTTTTGTCATCCCCACCGGGGGAGAGGGCTATGTATTTGCCGCCCAGCAGGCTGTCGCTGGTAATAATAGCCGCTGTATCCGCCGAGAGGTGGATATCCGGGCGCACGGTAAAGACCACATGCGCCTTGAAGGTTTGCGGGTTTACACTCTCGCTCTGCACGGTGCCGATTGTGACCCCGGCCAGCCGCACATCCGAGCCAACACTCAACCCATCCACGTGCGAGAAGTCAGCCCCAAGCTGATACCCCACCGTATCTGTTTTGCGGCCTTCGCCGACCACTGCTGCGGCCAGCATACCCGCCAGAGCCACCAGCACGGCTGTGCCAGTCAGAAGCTCCGCCAGACTGCGCCGTGATTTTTCCGCCATTGCCGATGCCATAAACTACGTACACTCCCTGATGAGAGAGACCACTCTAACAGGGAATGGGCCGCAAATCACGCCTCTGGATTACCCTCGGGCGTCCATGCTTCATAATCGCCGGTTGCGGGCGGGTGCTGGCCGGTTGCGTACAGGCTACCCTGCGGGTGGTAGGCCTGTGCGGTTCCGGTCATGTTGGGCTGGTGCGGCAGTTGCCACGGCTTACGCTCCGCTGCCGCAATGGGAGCATCCAGCGTATGGTGCAGCCACCCCCACCATTCGGGCGGCACGGCGGAGGCATCCTCCCCTTTAAGGTAGATCACCCAGCGTTCGGGGCGCTCCGTGCCGCCACCCTTTCGGGCCGGGCCGGTTGATTCGTAATAACAGCGGCCATCGGCATCCTTGCCAAACAGCCGACCCTTCCGGCGCGTATGCAGCCATGTTCCGAAATTTGCCATGGGAAGATGATAGGACTCCGCATGGCCTGCGGTCCATGTTTTATCGCAAACCACCCGATCAACCGCGCGCGAGCAGAGGGATGGCAAAAGTTATCCCCCATATCCTCATTTTGCAGGGTGATAACCGGGCCTCGAACGTGTTTTGTCGGGTTACGCCGCCAGTGCGCGCAGCGGTAACATGGCGCCATGACAACAGCCAGACGCCATTGGAACGGTGTGCTGATGAGCACACTGGAAGCCGCAGCAGACCCGGACGCACCGCTCCGCTCCGTAACCCTGCCCGCAGAGTGGGATGTGGACACAGCGTCCGCACTCGCCCAGCTTATGCCGGGCGATGGCCCGATCGACCTGCCCACGCTTGCGTCGCGGTGGATCACGGCCCTTGCCCCGGACGAAGCGTCGGCCCGATCACTGGTCTGGCTGCTGCTTACGCGCCAGGCGGCCCCGGTGGAAGCCGTGTGGCACTGCGCGTTCGACCGCCCGGCGGGGTTTGTGGTCAATCTGGCCGCCTTTGTCTCCCCCGGGGAAGGGTTTGCCGCGCGCACCTTTGTTGCAGCCCTCAAGCTCATCTGCGCGGTGTTGCGCCAGACAGCGCTGAACAAAGCGGACCAGCGCAATGGCGACCTGCTGCTGCCCGACCTGTTTGTACCCGCCCCCTCCGCCGGAACAGACGCCCCCCCCATGCAGGCCGTAACAGCAGGAGACATCCTGCTGACCAACATGGATGCCTGTCTGGCTGGGGTCGGTCTGGATTATGATAGCGAGGATGGCCGCGCCGCCGCCTGCGCCATTACCGCACTGGCCACGCTGACCGCCCACGCCGGACGGGGGCCGGAGTCCCTGCCCCTGCCCCCCGTACGCACCGTACTGCCCGGGCTGGGCGAGACCCTACGCGCGGTCTGGAACGAAGCAGCGGTGGAAACCGATGCGCCCGTAGCCCCGATTGAAACAGGTTTTTCCACCCCCAACCCCATAGATGGGCTACTGGGCGTGGAAGCCTGCGGGCTGGCCCCCGTGTTTTCCATGCTCCGCCCAGATGGCAGGCTGGCCAGCAGCACACGCCAACGGCTGGACGTGCGCGGCTTTACGGTGGAAACCGCTCTGGCAGCAGCCCTTGCGGGCGAGACTGTTCTGCCCCAGCCCGGCCCCAAGGCGCATCTGGCCATGTACCGTGCGCTGACCGGCTTTGCAGACCGCATGCCCGCCCGCCCCGAAACACTGCCCACCCCCGTAAAACTCAAACTGGAACGGGGCATGCGGCGGATTCTGCCCGCACGGCATGGAGGTTTTACGCAAAAAACCACCATTGGGGGCCACCGCCTGTTCATGCGTACGGGAGAATACGAGGATGGTACACTGGGTGAGCTGTCCCTTACCCCCACGCGGGAAAGTCCAATGGTGCGCGGGCTGATGGAAAGCTTTGGCGATGCCATAAGCATTGGCCTGCAATATGGGGCACCGCTGGAAGCCTACGTGGAAAACTTTGCCTATTCCTGCTTTGGCCCCGCAGGCACGGTGGAGGGCGACCCGGTTGCGTCCTATGCCACTTCCATGCTGGACTATGCGTTCAGGGCTTTGTCCGACACCTATCTGGACAGACGCCTGCCCGACGGCCCCCATCAGGACAGCGCGTCCGAACCGGACCCGCTCCTCCCGCTGGACCTGCCCGAAGGGGACGACACACAGCCCACACGCCCACGGCGCAACCTGCGTCTGGTCTGCTAGGCCCCGGTTTTTTTTTACAAGGAACGGAACAAACCGCCATGAGCACTCCCCAATCCCGTCTGGCCGAACTGGGTATTGACCTGCCCACACCCGCAGCCCCTGTGGCCAATTATGTGGCCTGTGTACAAACAGGTTCGCTCCTTGTGGTGTCTGGCCAGTTGCCCCTGCACAATGGCAAGCTGTTCGCCACCGGCAAGCTGGGAGATGCGGTGAGTGTGGAAACAGCGGTGGAAGCCGCGCGTTACAGCATGATCAACGTGATTGCACAGGTCAAAGCCGCCGTGGGTGACCTCTCCCGCGTTAAGCGCGTTGTGCGTCTGGGCGGCTTTATTGCCTGCACACCAGACTTTACGGCCCATGCTTCCGTCATGAACGGGGCGTCCGATCTGGCCGTTGCCGTGTTTGGAGATGCAGGACGCCACGCCCGCTCCACCGTTGGTGTGCCCTCCCTACCGCTGGATGCCCCGGTGGAAGTGGAAGGTCTGTTCGAGATCGCCTGACCAAGCGGAAAAAACCTTATGGCTGACTGGTCCGTTACCCTGCACAACAGCATGCACGACATTCCCGCAAGGGAATGGGCGCAGTGTGCGGGGCCGGACAACCCTTTTATCAGCCACGAGTTTTTAACCGCACTGGAAGACAGCGGCTCCACAGGGCCTAAAAGCGGGTGGGTGCCACGGCATGTCTGCCTGCACGGCCCAGATGGTCAGTTGGCCGCTGTCTGCCCCGCCTACCTTAAAGGCCATTCATGGGGCGAATACGTGTTTGATCAGGGCTGGGCACGCGCGTTTGAGGCAGCAGGGGGCCAGTACTACCCCAAGCTCCAGATTGCGGTCCCTTTTACCCCCGCCCCCGGCCACCGGCTACTCCTCCACCCGAATGCCCCGCCCCAGACCGCCGCCGTTATGGCGGACGCCCTGCGCCAGATCTGCGCGGATACGGGCCTGTCCTCCGCCCATGTGACTTTCTGCACCCAAGCGGAAAGCACCGTGCTGCACCAGCGCGGCTGGCTGCCCCGCCTTGGCCTGCAGTACCACTGGCACAACAACGGCTACGCAACATTTGACGATTTTTTAGCCACACTCTCCGCCCGCAAACGCAAAAGCATCAAACGCGAACGGCGCGATGCCAATAACGCGGGCCTGACGTTTGAAACCCGGCAGGGAGCCAGCATAACGCAGGCGGACTGGCAGGCTTTTTACCAGTTTTATCGCAACACCATCGACCGCAAATGGGGGAGCGCTTACCTGAGCGAGGACTTTTTTCCGCTCATGGCGCAACGTCTGGGGGAGCGGGTCGTGCTGATGCTGGCGCGCAACGGCACAACCCCTGTGGCCGCAGCCCTGAACCTGATGGGCACAAACACCCTCTATGGCCGCAACTGGGGGTGCACGGGCAACTGGCCCTTCCTGCATTTTGAACTCTGCTATTACCGGGCCATTGATTTTGCCATTGCCCACGGTCTGCAACGTGTGGAGGCCGGGGCACAGGGCGAACACAAAATCCAGCGTGGCTATGTGCCCACCCTCACCCATTCCGCACACTGGCTGCAAAACCCCGCTCTGCGCGATGCGGTGGACCGTTTTTTGCAAGCCGAACGCCCGGCCATACAGGCCGAGGCCCAGGCCCTGAACACCCTAACCCCCTATCGGCAGGACCTCCCGCCCCAAAGCCCGTAACACCGCCCCTTGAACCAGCCCCCCAAAAAACGGACAAAAGGGCTGCAAACATTGTCGGCACGCGTTTTTTTGCGTATGCCCGCGTGATCTTTTTCCACCTGTTGATGCGACCGGACTGGCACTGATGAGCACATCCACCTCCCTCCCCCCCGAACATCAGGCCAGCCTGATTGATGGCAAGGCTTTTGCCGCAACCGTGCGCCAGCAGATCCGTGAGGATGTTCTGGCCTTCCATGACCAGCATGGCGTAACCCCCGGACTGGCCGTTATTCTGGTCGGCAACGACCCGGCGAGCGAGGTGTACGTTAAAAACAAGGCCATTCAGACCCACCATGCGGGCATGCGTTCCTTTATGCACATGCTGCCCGAAACCACGTCGGAAGCAGAACTGCTCACCCTGATCGGGCGACTGAACAACGACCCGGAAATTCATGGCATTCTGGTGCAGCTCCCCCTGCCCAAAGGGCTGGATGCCCGCCGCATTACCAACGCCATTGTGCCTGAAAAGGATGTGGATGGTCTGGGTGAGGTCAACGCAGGCCGTCTGGCCGTGGACCTGCCCGGCATTGTGCCCTGCACACCCCTTGGCTGCCTGATGCTCCTGCGCGACCAGCTGGGCGACATGAAAGGCCAGCACGCCGTGGTTATTGGCGCGTCCAACCTTGTGGGCAAACCCATGGCGCTTTTGCTGCTGGCAGAAGGCTGCACGGTCACCATTGCCCATATTCACACGCGTGATACAGCAGCCCTTGCGCGCGAGGCGGATATTCTGGTCGTGGCTACCGGCTGCCGCGAACTGGTCAAGGGCAGTTGGATCAAACCAGGTGCTACGGTTATTGACGTGGGCATTACCCGCACCCAGACTGCAAGTGGTAAAAGCCGCCTTGTCGGTGACGTGGCGTTTGATGAGGCCGTAAAGGTCGCCGGGCGCATTACCCCCGTGCCGGGTGGTGTTGGCCCCATGACCATTGCCTGCCTGCTCAAAAACACGCTTACGGCGGCACAGATGCAGATCGAGGGAAAAACCGAATGAGCCTGAACCGCCTGTGCGTTGAACTGATCCCCCGCTCCACCGAAGCCCTGACGCAGGACCTGCAAACCGTTCAAGCGGTTTTTCCCGTAGCAGATACGCTCAACGTGCCTGACCTCATGCGCTTTCCCCTACGGAGTTGGGAGGCCGCCGCCCTGCTACGCCCAAACTTTGCGCACGTTATTCCGCACATCCGCGCCATAGACATAGCCCCCCACGCCCCCCTGCCCGGTGCCGGGCAGGACGGTCTGGAGGAAATTCTGGTCATACACGGAGACCCTCCGGCCGATCTGTCCATGCGCACATACCCCAACAGCACGGAAAGCATTATCCGCCGCTACCGCAAGGAAGCGCCGCACCTTAAGGTCTATGCCGCGTTCGACCCCTACCGCCGCGCACCGTGGAAGGAACTGGAGGACATAGCCCGCAAAAAAGAAGCCGGAGCCTGCGGTTTTTTTACCCAGCCCGTGTTTGACTACAAACTGTTCGACCTGTGCCGCGAATGGTTGCAAGGCGAGGACGTGTTCTGGGGCCTTTCCCCCGTTATTGGTCCACGTTCGCGTTCTTATTGGGAAACCACAAACCATATTGTGTTCCCCAAGGATTTTTCGACAACGCTTGAATCCAACATTGCTTTTGCCCAGACCGTCCTGCGCGAACTGAACCGTGATAAGGGTTCGGCCTATCTTATGCCCGTGCGCGTTAAACTGGAGCACTACCTGCCCGCCCTGCTTGAAGCGGTGTCCTGAACAGGCACACCCCGGCAGGCGGACCTTAACCGCCATAGTGCCGGGTGTGCCGCTTGAACCAACGGGGTCGGCATGGCGTTTTATCTTCTCTCTTTTCATGGCGCTCTGGTCGGCTTTACCGGCCAGCGCCTGCACCCGCTCTGCCCCACGGCGGGCACAAACCGTACCACCACCCCCGTTGCGCTGGACGCGCAGCACAACGCGCTCGCCCCCGGCGGGGCCTTTGTGCGTGCCCAACCCATAACCACCGTTGCCCAACGCCCCCTTGTGGCGCTCCGGGCAGGCAACGCGTATCTTTCCAGCAGAAGCCCCACACAGTTTGACGCCGTGCCCCTGTGCGCCACGTGGGAGCATTTTCTGCTCATTACCCCCGAACTGGCCGAACTACTGCGCACCCTGCTGCGGGGCACATGGCATGATGGCCGCACCTTTGTGGGGCAGCCGACCTGCACGGGCCATGAGCTACGCCTTGGCCCGCATACATGGCCGGTGGAGCAGCTACAGGCAG
This sequence comes from Acetobacter zythi, assembly GCF_963921165.1. NCBI lineage: Bacteria > Pseudomonadati > Pseudomonadota > Alphaproteobacteria > Acetobacterales > Acetobacteraceae > Acetobacter > Acetobacter zythi. The sequence goes on along the minus strand of NZ_CAWUEO010000023.1, from coordinate 79,024 downwards.
AATTGCGGGCCGACACACTCACCCTTTGGAGCACTACCGCCCCCCAGAAGGTCACGCTAACCGCGTGCCCCTCCCGCGTATTGGAAAACCTGCTCGAAAACGTGACCGAACTGCTGGACGTTGGTGCATTCCGCCGCGCACTCAGCCCATGGGCCACGGTGGAGGACGTGCGCGAACAGGTTCTTAAACTCAGCATCACCCCTTCGGCCATTGCCCCATGTATTGGTCTGGCACAGCTCTGCTGCCAGTGCGGGCAGGGGGAGTTGGGCATGCAGTTTGCGGTTTATGCCCAGTCTTTTGCGCAAATGGCCGATCTGGTGTGGTTGCAGGCCCTTATTGCCCTGCGCCTGCATGACCACGCGCGCGCAGCCGACCTGCTGGCCGTGGCCCTGCGCGAGCGCTACCCCAAGCAGGATTTTTCAGCCACGCTACCCGCACTCCTGACCCGCCTGCGGCAAGGGGAGGACGCACTGTTGCTGGTGCCCGACATGCTGTACGAGCACGACCTTCCCGGCTTTGATGAACGGTTTGACACCCTGCTGGTGCCCATGCGGCTGGCCGCCAGAAACGGCCCGGACATCCGCCAGATATACGCCATGCTGTTCGAGAACGCCTACCAGCGGCTCAACACCGCCACGGACCTGCGGCTGCTGGAAACTGAAGCCCGCCTGAACGGCCTGAGCTGGTGGACCGAAACCGCCATGGGCCACACAAGCTGGCTCGCCGGACTTATGGCCGAAGCCGATGCCCACTACGCCATTGCCCGCCGCCTTGCCTTGCAGGAAGGGGCCATGCCCTCGCCCGATAATGCGGGAATTTTCTCGTGGCTGAGCGCGCAGGAATGCAACAAGATGGCCAGCCGCGCCATACCGGACCGCACGGGTGTCTCACGCTGGGAATGGCGGTTCAGCCCGGCGGGCACACCACCCGCGCTCTGCCTTGTTTTTGCGTGTGACAGTGCGAATTTTCACCTCCTGCCCGGCCTTATCCTGTCCTTGCTGCAAGCCTACCGGCAGGACCGCTCAAGCGGGCCGGTGCAGCTTTGCATTGGCGTTGCCAACCCCAATACCGAGCAACTGGCCTTTTTACGCACCATTGCCGATTGGCTGGAACAATACGCCACCAGCCTGCGCCTGAGCTTTGGCCATGGCCCCACCGCCGAACGGGATACGGCATTAGAACCCGCATTACGTTACCTTGTGCTGCCAGACATTGTGGCCCGGTTCCGCTGCCCGGTCATGACGGGGGATTGCGCGGGGTATTTTCCCGCCAATACAGCCACGTTGCTGCGCACGCTCAAAAACACCGCCACTTACGGGTTTGACCTGGCACTCTTCAACCATGATGGTCGCCAGAGCCACGGCACGCCGTGGGGTATTGGCACGGATACAGCCTATTTTGGCGAGCCTGAACGCCTGCCCGCTATTGCCGCGTTTATGAATGATTACCTGAACACCGTTTATACGCCCAAAAGCACGGTCCATACCGCCATGGACCGCTGCGCGCTGGCGCAAATGCTGCGCCACTTTATTCTACCCCGCTGGAGCAGCCTGTCCGTCCGGTTTATGAACGAAGGAGCACCCGTGCTGGTCATGCCCGCAGGGAGCATTGCGGCTGGCGCTATGCTGGCCTCCCAGGCCGATGTGCTGCACGATCTGGCAGTCCACACCCCACGCCGGACCACAAAACCCAACCCGCCAACGGCCTGACCGGCCAGCCCCGCACAGGCTGGCCGTGTACTGCGCGCCAGTGTTGGTTACTGACTGCCGTAAAGGGCGGTCAGGCTGGCCGCCCCCAGCTTGTGGTGGTGCACCATAAACCCGACCAGTGCCGGGCTTGCATCGGGTGTTATGTCCAGCTTTGGCACGTCCAGCGCGTACACCGTAAACACATAGCGGTGCACATGCCCTGCGGGTGGTGCGGCCCCGCCATAGCCGGGTGCGCCAAAATCGGTGCGAACCTGCACGGCCCCTTCTGGCAGGCTGGCCGTACCCGACCCCGCTCCCTGAGGCAGGGATGTTGTGGTGGGGGGAAGGTTCACCACAACCCAGTGCCACCAGCCAGAGCCAGTCGGGGCATCGGGGTCATAGACCGTAACCACAAAGCTCTTTGTTCCCTGTGGCGCGCCGTGCCACTGAAGCGGGGGAGAAAGATTCTGCCCGCTCTGGCCCATACCATTGTAAACTTGGGCCTGCGGCAGCACATCCCCATTGGCAAAAGCCGGACTTGTCAGAACAAACGCCATGGCGGACGCTCCCCTTACCAGTTCTTGCTGATCAGCCAGAACTCTTCGGATGTCAGGGTCACACGTTCGCCGGATTCGGCGGCGGCACTGGCCAGCGCTTCAATCCGTTCAATCATGATCACCTTGCGAACATGGGTTTCGGATGTTTCCTCACTGGTTTTAAGAACACCGAGCGAAACACCAGAAGCCTTGGCCACACGGGCCGCATCAAGCAGAGCATAGGACATACCGGGACATCTCCTTACGTAAACTATGGGCCAAAGCGGAACTGGCTGTGGCCTCTCCACACCGAATCTGGCCTTCCGTAGCCATATGCGCAAGCCCCGTGGCGTGGAGGCAGACCTCCCTTTCCCTCTGGCATTGCGCTGCCCTATTGCGTAAACCCGGCACACCATGAGCAACCGCACCGAAGATTTTGACTTCCACCTCCCCGACGCCCTGATCGCGCAGGAGCCTGCCCGCCCGCGTGAATCCGCACGCCTGCTGGATGCAACCGCGCCGCACACACTGGTGGACCGCCATGTGCGCGACCTGCCAGCCCTGCTGCGCGCGGGGGACCTGCTGGTGGCCAACAACACGGCGGTCATTCGCGCACAGCTCCATGCCCTGCGCGGAGAGGCCAAAATTGGCATAACGCTCGACCAGATCCGCCCCGATGGCACATGGCACGTACTGGTGCGCAATGCCCGCCGCCTGAAAGTGGGAGATACGCTCACCTTCCCCCATTCAGACCAGACGGCACAGGTTATGGCACTCGAACCCGGAGGCGGGGCAAACCTGCGCTTTTCGTGCGAGGGAGATGCATTTGATGCGTTTTTGCAAACAGCGGGCGCTCTGGCACTCCCCCCCTACATCCACCGCCCCAATGGCCCCACGGCGCAGGACAGCAAGGACTACGCCACCATTTTTGAGCGTTACAAAGGGGCTGTGGCCGCCCCCACCGCCGGGCTGCACTTTACGCCAGACCTGCTGGCCGCAGTGGATGCCACAGGGGCCGAGCGATGCACCTTAACGCTGCATGTCGGGGCTGGCACGTTCCTGCCCGTGCGTGCGGATGATATTGCACACCACCACATGCATTCCGAACACGGGGTTATCACGCCCGAAACGGCCGCACGCATTAACGCCACACGGGCGGCGGGGGGGCGTATTATTGCCGTTGGCACCACCACCTTGCGCCTTTTGGAAAGTGCTACGGATGAGCACGGCGTTGTGCACCCGTTTGCGGGGGAGACGGCCATTTTCATCCGTCCCGGTTACCGTTTTCGGGCTGTGGATGTGCTCATGACCAACTTCCACCTGCCACGCTCCACCCTGTTCATGCTGGTCTGCGCCTTTGCGGGGCAGGAACGGGCCAAAGCGGTCTATGCCCATGCGCTGCACACCGGCTACCGCTTTTATTCCTATGGCGATGCCTGTCTGCTCACATGCGCAAACAGCATCCACGCCAGTTAAAAAAAACACTCCCGCCCTCCACAGCCTTACCCCACAAGGACCACCCGATGAGCCGTTTCCACTGGACCTGTGAAAGTACTGATGGCGCCGCCCGCGCGGGCATGCTGCACACAGCCCACGGCCCCGTGGCCACGCCAACCTTCATGCCCGTGGGCACTGTTGGCACGGTCAAGGCCATGACCATGGACGCCGTGCGCTCCACAGGGGCGGGCATTGTGCTGGGCAACACCTACCACCTTATGCTCCGCCCCGGTGCCGCACGGGTGCGCGCATTAGGGGGGCTGCACCGCTTTATGGACTGGTCCGGCCCTATTCTGACCGATTCGGGCGGCTTTCAGGTTATGTCCCTTGGGGCATTGCGGCGGCTGGACCAGGATGGAGTGACCTTCCGCTCCCATATTGATGGATCGGAGCACCGGCTAACGCCTGAAAGCTCAACGGGCATCCAGCATGATCTGGATGCCACCATAACCATGTGCTTTGACGAATGCCCCGCACTCCCCGCCCCACCCGAGGCCATTGCCGCCTCCATGCGCCTGTCCATGCGCTGGGCAGCCCGCTCGCGCGAGGCGTATGTGCTGCGCGCGGGTTACGGCCAGTTTGGCATTGTGCAAGGCGGTACGGAAACCGACCTGCGTGCCGAAAGTGTAAAGGCCCTGACCGATATCGGGTTTGAAGGCTACGCCATTGGCGGTCTGGCGGTGGGCGAAGGGCAGGAGCTTATGTTTGCAACGCTGGACACCACAACCCCCATCATGCCGGCTGACAAACCACGCTACCTTATGGGGGTTGGCACGCCAGACGACCTGCTCGGCAGCGTGCAGCGCGGGGTGGATATGTTTGACTGCGTCATGCCCACACGCGCGGGCCGCACGGCACGGGCTTATACCGAGCGGGGTACGCTCAACCTGCGCAACGCCCGCCACGCCACGGACGCCCGCCCCATTTCCCCCCATTGTGACTGTCTGGCCTGCACACGCTACAGTCGCGCGTATCTGCACCACCTGTTCCGCGCGAACGAAATTTTGGGGCCAATGCTGCTCACATGGCATAATATCGCCTACTATCAGCGCCTCATGCGCCAGATCCGTCAGGCTATTATGGACAAAAATCTGGACACCACAGCCACACGCATGCGCGCCGAATGGGCTGCACAGGACTGGACGGAAGATGAAATGCCACAGCCCCACATTCCCCCCATTCCCTAAAACCTCCATAAACCTGACCAACCCATCCGGGCCGACCCTGCGCGCATGACAGAGGCTTCATCTCCCTCCGCCGCCCCCACGTCTGATGCAACCAATGCACGCAGCCGCCTTGGGGCGCGCATACGCGCAAAGGCGCTGGAACTGGGGTTTGACGCCATTGGCTTTTGCCCGGCCACACTGGGGCCGGAGGCACGGATGCGTTTGCAGGATTTTCTGGCCAACGGGTACCACGGACAAATGGACTGGCTGGCCGACCGTACGGAGCAGCGCAGCCAGCCCACAGCCTTGTGGCCCGAAGCCCGCACGGTTATTGCCCTTGGTCTGTCCTACGCCCCACCGGACGATGCTCTGGCAACCCTGCAAAACCCCAACTGCGGCAATATTTCCGTCTATGCCCGCCACAGGGACTACCATGATGTGGTCAAGGGCATGCTCAAACATCTGGCCCAGTTTGTGGTGCGCGAGGGCAGGCAGGCAACCACAGCGGCACCCGAGGTCAAAGTCTTTGTGGATACAGCCCCCGTGGCCGAAAAACCTCTGGCCCACAAAGCCGGGCTGGGGTGGGTTGGCAAACACACCAACCTGGTCTCCCGCCAGCATGGAAGCTGGCTGTTCCTGGGCGAAATCTACACAACACTCGACTTACCAACATCCGCCCCTTCGGGTGGTGGGTGCGGCAGTTGCACCCGCTGCCTGAACGCCTGCCCCACGCAGGCTTTTCCCGCCCCTTACCAGATGGATGCACGGCGCTGCATTTCCTACCTGACCATCGAACATGCAGGCCCCATACCGCTGGCCCTGCGCCCCCTGATGGGCACCCATATTTATGGCTGTGATGACTGTCTGGCCGTCTGCCCGTGGAACAGGTTTGCCCAAGCGGCACACCACATCAAACTCCAACCCCGCGCAGACCTGATCGCCCCTGATCTGGCCACCCTGAGCCAACTGGATGATGCGGCGTTCAGAACCCTGTTTTCAGGCTCGCCCATCAAACGGATCGGGCGGGACCGTTTTATCCGCAATGTGCTGGTCGCCATTGGCAATTCCGGCAGGGCGCACCTGCTGCCCCACGCCCATGCCCTAACAACCGACCCAGACCCGGTTGTGCGCGACGCCGCATACTGGGCTATTGCCCAGCTTGAAAGCCCCCGGACATGAGCCGACACTTACGCAAACGCAGCCTGATACTGGCCGGGCATGATACAAGTGTGGCACTCGAACCCGCCTTCTGGAGCGTTCTGGAAGACATGATTGCCCACCAGAACGTCACACTGGTGCAACTGGTCACGCAGGTGGACGCAACCCGTGCGCCAGACCAGTCTTTGGCATCCGCCCTGCGGGTTACGGCACTGCAATGGCTCCAGCAGCAAGTGGGCACAAACCCGCAAACCCGCCTGTAAATCCCGCGCGGTACGTCATGGGCACACTCTGCGCCAGAAGCCCGAACACCTACCCAGCCAGATACCCCTCGACCGTGCTCACGCACTGACCACCCACCTGCACCGCCCCATCGGGAGCAACCTGCACTTTCACCCGGCCTGCGCGCCCAACACAGCGCCCCTGTGTTGCACTGTAATGGACCAGACCGGGCGGCAACAGGCCATGCACATGCCCGAACACGGCAACACTGCCATTGCCGCTGCCACATACGGGGTCTTCCGCCACCCCCTGCGAGAAGGCAAAAGAGCGGACTTCTATGTCTTCGCGCCCCTCACCATGGGGAGCAAACACGCTTATGCCCGTAGCCCCAAGCCGGTTTTCAAACACCACAGACCGGGCCGAATCGGGCTGTAGAGCCAGAAGCTGCTCCACCCCGGCCAGACGGGCCACAATCCAGACCGGGCCAACATCAATACGCAAGGGGCGGGCCACACGGTCCACCCCCACGCCCAGAATGGCCTCCAGTTCCTGTGTGTCGGCCTCATCCAGCGCCGTCTGGCTGGCCGGGGGCAACGCGAAGGATAGCACGCGACCAGCCCCGCAGCCCTCCACCTTGAGTGCAACAAGGCCCACGCCACATTCCTGCACTAACTGGCCATTGCGCGGCGTGGCGCGCCCGGCCTCCAGCACCGCATGGGCACTGCCCAGAGTGGGGTGGCCTGCAAAGGGCAGTTCGCTCCGGGGGGTAAAAATACGAAGCCTGTAATCCGCCACCGCATTCTGGGGTGGGAGCACAAAGGTTGTTTCCGACAGATTGGTCCAACGCGCGATGGCCTGCATGGCGGGGGTGTCCAGCCCCTGTGCATCCAGCACCACGGCAACCGGGTTGCCCGTAAAAGGTGTTTTGGTAAAAACATCCACAACCCTGTAAGCACGTTTCATAAAACTTCTCGCATAATACTGTATAAAATAGAAAAATCCGGGCAAACGCTGCGTTTATGGGGCGATCATTCCCAGCCAAGCGCGGCCCAGGGTCTGGCCAGCTTATGCCTGTGTGGGTCTTATGGCGGACAGCAGCCCCAGAATAAGCCGGTTAAGGGGCACATCAAGCCCATGCCGCTCAGCCGCGCGCACAATGGCCCCGGTTATGGCGTCATATTCCAACGGTCTGCCGGCCTGCCGGTCCTGCAACATGGATGTTGCGCTCTCAGGCGGCACACTCTGGAGCCATGCGAGGGTCTCATCCACATGCTGCGCGGTCAGTGCGGCCCCCTCCGCCTGCCCAACCCGCGCCACTTCGGTCATGACCTGCCGGGCACTGGCCACAAAGTCTGGTTCGCGCATGACCCCCGTATGCCGGCCGCACAAGGTCGTCAGCGGGTTGGCGGCACTGTTGGCCAGCAGCTTGGTCCAGACCACTGTGGTCATATCCTCCGCCGTGGTTACGCGCAGCCCCCCTGCCTGCAAGGCTGCACTCAGGTCCTGTGTCTGCCTGCTGGCGGGCAGGCACAGATCGGTCGGACCGATTCGGCGTAAGACCGAACACCCCGGGGCGGACCGTTCAGCGTTAAAATAAACAATGGCAGGCAGCCCCACCGCCTTTGGCGCGTAGGCGGCAATGCGCTCGCACTGCTCCAGACCGTTCTGGGCGACCAGAATACGCGCATCGGCCCGGTTGAGGGCGACAATCCAGTCCGCTACATCGGCAGTCTGGTGCGCCTTGACCGCCACAATGGCCACCCTACACCCCGCCAGTTCCGCCGGAGTGCGGGCATGCTGAACCGGGTAGTCGGCCCCATGCCCCGCCCCCTGTCCCACCTCATGCACCCGCAGGTGCGCAAACGGGTGGCGCGCACCACAGACCAGCACCTTCCACCCCGCGCGGGCAAAGGCCGCAGCCACAACAAGCCCCACCGCACCGGCCCCGATCAGGGCAACCTCCGGCTGCTGCGCGGGTGCATGGTGGGGAAATGTCTGTGTTCGCATACTTCATCCTTCAGGTGCGTGTTGCGCCCAATGCGATACTGGCACATTGCTGCCCAGCCCTTGCAGCCCCCCTGCGCAGGCTAGGGTTCCGTTCCAGAACATGATAAAAGAACCCTATGGCGATATGGGGCAAAATATTTGGTGGTGTTACCGGCTTTGCCGTTGGCGGACCACTGGGCGCGGCTTTGGGCACAGCTTTGGGCCATGCGGCCGATAGCGGCACATTGCTAAACCCCCCAGCCGTTGGCTGGAGCGACCGATGGGCCGCCCGCGCCCGCCCGGACCCCAACGGGGCTGCTGCGTTTGTAGCGGCCAAGCTGGCCGCCACCTTGGGCAAAAAGGAACAGCTCTACGGGCTGACATGCGTTATCCTGTGCGCCAAGCTGGCCAAATGCGATGCCCCGGTAAACCGGCGGGAGATCAACGCCTTCAAAACCCGATTCCGGGTGCCAGACGAAAACATGCGCGATATTGGCCGCCTGTTTGACATGGCCCGCCAGAGAACGGACGACTACGAAGCCTTTGCCCGTGAACTCGGGCAGGCCTACGGCAAGGACAAGCCCCCTCTGGAAGACCTGATGGGGACTTTGTTTGCCATTGCCCGCGCCGATCTGGCGGCGGATGAACCCCTTGCCCCCGAGGAACTGCGCTTTCTCAAACGTGTGCATGCTCTTTTCGGGCTGGGGCGTGGTGCATGGGAGCGGGCCGAGCAGGGCCGCGCCCGCGCCGCCATGGGCGAAGAGGACGCCTATACCGTTATGGGGGTCAGCGCGTCCCTCTCCAACGAAGACCTGCGCGCGCACTGGAAAAAACTCGTCCGGCAGTACCACCCCGATGTTATGGCCGCGCGCAACGCCAGCCCCGAGGAGGTGCAGGTCGCCTCGGTCCGCATTTCCAAAATCAATGCGGCATGGGATATCATCAAACGCGAACGGGGGCTGTAATGCCGGATTCCCTGTTGCCATCACATCCTGAGCAGGATGTGCGACTTTCTGGCAACAGCGATTGCAAAAATCTGTTCTTCCCGGCAAAAAGGCAACATGCAAAGGGCTATTTTTGTCCCCTGCCCTCTACGCAGAGAAGCCCTGCCATTGCACCCTGCGTTTCTCATGGTAGAGAAGGCAGCAATAAAACAGGTCTGCCCGGCAGGCCATGCGGACGTCACAAGGCAAAGGTAAAGGTGGCAATGATTTCAGGACGGAACGGCTCACGGCTCCGCCCTCGCGCACAGGATCAGCATGATCAGGCGCGGGAAGGTTCCTCGGTACATCGCCGTTTCCGTCTGGGAACACTCTGCCTTGGTCTGGTGCTGCTCGGCACGGCCGGGTGCAGTTCCATAAAAGCCCCCGTTCCCACGGACCCGGACGCTCTGGCCGAATACAAGGCCGCCAACGATCCGTATGAACCGTTGAACCGCAAAGTGTTCAACCTGACCATGAAGTTCGATACATGGGCTTTGCGGCCAGTTGCCAAAGCCTATGTGTGGGCCGTGCCGCGCCCTGTGCGGAATTCGCTGGGCAACATGATCACAACCATGAACGAACCCTCCGTCTTCTTTAACGACGTTGGGGCAGGCAAGCCCCGCCGTGCGGGGGACTCGTTCGTGCGGTGGTGCATTAACATGACCGTGGGTGTTGGCGGGCTGATTGACGTAGCCAAAATGGCTGGCTTCCCCCACCATGATAACGATGCGGGCCTGACCATGGCCAACTGGGGCATTTCCTCCGGTCCCTACCTGTTCCTGCCCATGGGGCCGTCCTCTTTCCGTGACGGCATTGGGTATGGCATTGATCAGGGGCTTTCCCCGTGGGATTACGTGCCGCGTGGTTATGGGCTTGTCAGCTTTAACTGGGCCTATAACATGATGGGCGTTGTGCATGGCCGCTCCGAGCATCTGGAAGATCTGGATGCCCTACAGCGTGATGCGCTGGACCCATACGCCACCATTCGCAGCGCTTACCAGCAGCAGCGCAAGGCACAGGCCGAGGCCATTAAAAATGACCGCCGCGCCACCGTGCCAGACTGGTATCAATAACTAACAACAAAAAGGTAGCGCAGACATGAAACTCCTTTCTGGTCGCCGTATTGTTCTTGCCACTCTGGCCCTGACATGCGCCAGCGGACTGTTTGCCCTGCCTGCCCGTGCAGCGGATAACGCCAAACAGTTTATTCAGAACTTTGGCACACAGCTTGTCGCCATTGTGAACAGCCCTGTCCCGCTGTCTGAAAAAAAGACCAAGGTTCTTCCACTGGTTCAGAAGAACGTGGATATTGACGGCATTGGCCGCTACTGCCTTGGCCGTTACTGGAAAATTGCCACCCCCGAACAGCGGCAGCATTATCTGGCGCTGTTCCATGAGGTGCTGGTCAACGCCATTACCGACAAGCTGGGTGAATACCGTGGCGTTAGCTTTACCATTGGTGATGTGACCAAATCTGGTGGTGAAGATTCCGTCAATGCAATCCTGCTGCGTCCGCAACAGCCGCCTGCATCCATGCAGTGGGTTGTCAGCTACGACAACGGGCAGCCACAGGTTGTAGACGTGGTGGGCGAAGGGGCCAGCCTGCGCCTGACACAGCGCAACGACTACTCATCTTTTATTGCCCGGAATGGCGGAAGCGTTGCAACACTGCTGTCCGCCCTGCAAAAGCAGTTGGACCGCCACAATCAGGCCAGCAACTAAACTGGTAGAACAGTCTGGGGGACCTCCCCCATAATCTGGAAGAAAGGCACCTTATGGGTGCCTTTTTTTATGCACGTTTGCTTTCGTACACCATCATTGTCTGGCCATTTCTGGCAAATGTTTCGCACACATGCATGCCTATGCTGCCCAGAATGGTACGCGATGCCACGTTACTTTCCGCCGCAACGGCAATAACCCGATGTAACCCCGCATCATGTGCAAAGTTGAGGGCCGCATTGGCTGCTTCGCGCGCAATACCGCGCCCCCTTGCACTTGCAAACAGGGCAAAGCGTAGGCCAAAGCCCCGTCCATCCGGGCGGTCATGGATTCCGGTCATGCCAACAAACTGGCCATTTTCATGAATGGTAAAAATACCAACGCGATGACAGGCCCAAAATGCAATGTCATCCGCCATCTCGTGCTCTGCCTGCTGGCGGGTGCAAACACCCCCCAGCATCTGGCCAAAAGCACCGCCATCGGCCTTCAGGCGCACCATATCTTCCATATCCCGCCATGTGACGGGCTTAAGGAGCAGGCGAGGTGTTCTGACCGAGCGTAAATCCACCGCTCAGCCTCCGTAACAGAGGAAGGCCCCATAATGGAGCCTTCGCACTGCCATGCCTTTAGCGGGCAAGCGGTTTGTAATGGATACGTCCCGGCTCTGTGGCGTCCGGGCCAAGGCGGCGGCGCTTGTCTTCTTCATAAGCCTGGAAGTTACCTTCAAACCACTCAACGTGGGAATCACCCTCAAACGCCAGAATATGTGTTGCCAGACGGTCAAGGAACCAGCGGTCATGGGAAATGACCACAGCGCAGCCCGCAAACTCGGCCAGTGCATCTTCGAGCGCACGCAGGGTATCCACGTCCAGATCGTTGGTCGGTTCGTCAAGCAGGATAACATTGCTTTCCTGCCGGAGCATCTTGGCCAGATGCACACGGTTACGCTCACCACCGGAAAGCACACCAACCTTTTTCTGCTGGTCGGAACCTTTGAAGTTGAAGGCCCCTACATAAGCGCGCGAAGGTACCGCCCGCTTGCCCAGATAGATCACATCCGTTCCGCCGGAAATTTCTTCCCACACGGTTTTATCGGGTGAAAGGTCATCACGCGACTGGTCAACATAGCCGAGCTTGACCGTCTCCCCGATCTTCAGCTCACCCGAATCCGGCTTGTCCTGCCCGATGATCATTTTGAACAAAGTGGACTTACCCGCGCCATTCGGCCCGATAACCCCCACAATACCGCCCGGCGGCAGCTTGAAGTTGAGGTTATCAATCAGCAGGCGGTCGCCAAAACCTTTGCTCAGGTTGTCGGCCTCAATAACCGTGCCACCAAGGCGGGGGCCGGGGGGAATAACAATGTCGGCCACACCGCCCACCCGTTCGGCACTGGCGGCCAGCATTTCCTCGTATTTGGCAATACGGGCTTTACTTTTGCTCTGACGGGCCTTGGGGCTGGCATTAATCCACTCCTGCTCGGCAGCAAGGGCACGCTGGCGCGCACTTTCTTCTTTTTCTTCCTGCGACAGGCGCTTACGCTTCTGTTCCAGCCACGAAGAATAGTTGCCTTCGAACGGAATGCCGCGGCCACGCTCGATTTCCAAAATCCAGTTGGTCACGTTGTCCAGGAAGTAGCGGTCATGGGTAATGACCATAACCGTGCCGTCGTAGTCACGCAGGGTTTTTTCCAGCCATGCAACGCTTTCGGCGTCCAGATGGTTGGTAGGTTCGTCAAGCAGCAGCAGGTCGGGTTTTTCCAGCAGCAGGCGGCACAGGGCCACGCGGCGGCACTCACCCCCGGAGAGTTTTTCTACCGAGCTGTCCGCAGGGGGGCAGCGCAGGGCATCGAGTGCGATCTCCAGCTTGCGGTCCAGTTCCCAACCATCGCCTGCATCAATTTTTTCCTGCAATTCGGCCTGTTCGGCCAGCAGGGCGTTCATTTCGTCGTCTTCCATGGGTTCTGCGAACCGGGCGGAAATCTCGTTAAAACGATCCACCGCTTTTTTCAGGTCACCAAAACCCAGAGCAACGTTTTCCCCCACGGTCAGCTTGGGGTCCAGCTGGGGTTCCTGCTCAAGGTAGCCAACACGGGCACCTTCGGCCGCCCATGCCTCGCCGCCGTATTCCTTGTCGATCCCGGCCATGATTTTGAGCAAGGTGGACTTACCCGCCCCGTTAACGCCCAGAATACCAATTTTGGCACCGGGGACGAAGGACAGGGTGATCCCCTTGAACACTTCGCGCCCACCGGGATAGGATTTTGTCAGATCCTTCATCACATAGACGTATTGATAGGATGCCATGATGATGAACTCCCGTTATGCGGAATAAACTGAAAAAAAATTAAGCGGCCACAGGCTGCGCTGCTGGCTGGAACAGCCTGCGCCCGGCAGGACTTGAACCCGCAACCAAGCCGTTATGAGCGGCCCGCTCTAACCAATTGAGCTACGGGCGCGCAGGCGTGTCTGTGATTACGCAACCAGAGCCATTTGGCAAGGGTCTGGGGGAGGAAAATCCATATATCACCCGTTTATAATCCGGCTCTTGGCAAGCCGCAGACGGGCGGATAGGGTCTGCACCATTCCCATTATTTATCGGTTGGAGCAGTGTTCATGGACGTTTCCAAACTTTCCCCCGGCAAGGATGTGCCGTTCGACATTAATGTCGTGATTGAAATCCCGCAGGGTTCCTCTGTCAAATACGAAATTGACAAGGAAAGTGGCGCCCTGTTCGTTGACCGTTTTCTGTTCACGCCCATGGCTTACCCAACGGCTTACGGCTTTATCCCCAACACACTGGCCGCCGATGGCGACCCCACGGATGCACTGGTTCTGACCCCTTCCAATGTGGTGCCGGGCAGCGTTATCCGCTCCCGTCCGATTGGCGTGCTGAAGATGGAAGACGAATCCGGGCAGGACGAAAAGATCATCTGCGTCCCGCACGACAAGGTGCACCCCGAGTTCTCCAAGGTCGAAACCATTGCGGACCTGCCCGAAATTACGGTCAAGGCCATTGAACACTTCTTTACCCGCTACAAGGACCTTGAAAAAGGCAAGTGGGTTAAAGTGACCGGCTGGGGCACGAAGGAAGAAGCAGGCGACTTTATTCTCAAGGCTCTGGAAGCCGCCAAAGCGAAGTAACGCCCAACACACACTTCCATTGCGGCAGGCACGCCAACCCATTGCCTGCCGCACACCATGGTCACACCATGAGTGTGAAATATATTCCGTACGTTGCGGATTATCAGCCTGCCAGTTTTACGCCATGCTCTGAACAGCACCCAAGACCCCTCCTTCTGTTCAAAGGTGACGTTCATGTCCGCCACTGGCCCTGCTGCTTCCACCCTCCCCAAACAGCCAACCCTGTTCATCCCCCATGGGGGTGGTCCCTGCTTTTTTATGGACTGGCCACAGACATGGGACCGTATGGCGGCTTTTTTGCGCGGCCTGTCTGACACACTCCCCCAAAAGCCGGATGCTATTGTGGTGGTCTCGGGCCATTGGGAGGAACAGGTCGCCACGGTCATGTCCGCACCCAAGCCGGGGCTTATCTACGACTATTACGGTTTTCCGCCCCACACCTACACGCTGCAATACCCGGCACCGGGGAACCCCGCTCTGGCCGAGCGCATACGCGCCCTTCTTGGGCAGGCGGGCCTTGCCAGCGCCGAAGATAGCGGGCGCGGATTTGACCACGGCGTGTTTATTCCATTCATGCTGGCCTTTGCGCAGGCCGACATTCCCATTGTGGAACTGTCTTTGCTCAAAACGCTGGACCCTGCGGAACATCTGGCCCTTGGTGCCGCACTGGCCCCTTTGCGCGCCAGTAATGTGCTGATTGTAGGCACGGGCCTGAGCTACCATAACCTGACCCACTTTATGAACGGCTCCCCCGTAACCAACCAGCCCGCAGCGGACTTTGATGCCTGGCTGACCCGTACGGCCTGTGCCCCACCACCACAACGCAACCAGCAGCTCACGCACTGGGCGCAGGCACCGGGCGCACGGCTATGCCACCCGCGCGAGGAACACCTGCTGCCGCTGATGGTGGCAGCAGGTGCCGCCGGGCAGGATTACGGCCAGCAGATTTACAGCGATACGGTGCTGGGCAAGGCGTTATCGGGTTATCGTTTTGGTTAATGGCGGTCTGTGCAGGCAATTCCGCACCATCCCCCAATGCCGCTCCGGCAAAAATGCAGATCTTTGCATTTTTTTATGAAATGCCTGTTGCCAAAGAAAAAAACATCGTTATAAAGCCCCACATACCGACACACACAACTGTTGAGTGTTGGAAAATGCGGGTGTAGCTCAGTTGGTTAGAGCGCCGGCCTGTCACGCCGGAGGTCGCGGGTTCGAGCCCCGTCACTCGCGCCACTTTCCTTTACAAATTGATCGTATCAGAAAGTGGCGCCGAGCGCCTTCCTGCGCACCACCAGAAAAGACTGATCAACCGGTCGCCAGAACGACCGGTTTGCCAAACCTTCCTCTACAAATCTTCTGCCGCGTTTACTTCTGCAAGGCATCCGCGCCCTGCAACGTAACCGCAACAGCATGCACAG
The DNA here is from genome assembly GCF_963921165.1 of Acetobacter zythi. Lineage (NCBI taxonomy): Bacteria > Pseudomonadati > Pseudomonadota > Alphaproteobacteria > Acetobacterales > Acetobacteraceae > Acetobacter > Acetobacter zythi. Next base: position 63,508 of record NZ_CAWUEO010000023.1, on the reverse strand, counting down.
TTGCCGCAATACGTGCAGCCGTCTGCACCGCAGCCGCGCCCAGTTCATCCCGCACGATTTTTTCGTGGCTGGTCACGCACAAGTCACATCCATTGATAATGGACACAGCCAGACACCACAGCTCAAAATCGGCCTTGTCCACACCGGGGTTGCCAATCACGCTCATGCGCAGTTGTGCTGGCATTTTGGCGTATTCACCACCCGCCATATGCACAAAGCGGTAGTAAATGTTGTTCATGCCCATAATGGCATTGGCGGACTGTGCAGCAGCCAGCGCCTGCTCGGACAGAGTATCGCGGAATTGGGCAACAATCTCACGCGTTACATCGTCATTCCGGGCGGCAAGGGCGGATGCAATAAAAGTGCCCGCAAGCTGCTGCGGGGTCAGGGCGATATCGCTTGCCAGAGAACCCAGATTCAGGCGCAGGTCCTTGGCGTAATCGGGAATACGGTCTTTGAGTGCATCGATAGACATGACTTTTTTCCATCGTGAATTATTTTGGGAAAATTATGCCAGACCAATACAGCGGGGCTGGGGCATATTCCGCGCAGCCTCAGGCTGGCCGGTCAGGCAGGCAGCCCTGATAGAATTATACGGTGGGTTACGGCAGGCCACACGTGGTGGCCGCCGCACCACCCCCGGCCCGCAAACGCGGACCGGAAAGTGCGTCAGGCTCAGACTTTGATAAAGTCTTCGCCCTTTTTCCAGTTACACGGGCACAGCTCATCGCTCTGCAGACCGTCCAGAATACGCAGGATTTCCTGCGGGTTACGACCAACGGACAGGTCGTTGACGGACACATGACGGATCACACCGTGGGGGTCGATCACAAAGGTTGCACGCAGGGCAACGCCCGCGTCCTTTGCCATAACGCCCGTGCCTTCGGTCAGTTCACGCTTGATGTCTGCCAGCATCGGGATCGGCAGATCCTTCAGGTCAGCATGGTGCAGACGCCAGTTCAGATGCACGAACTCGCTATCGATGGACACGCCATATACAACTGCGTCACGATCTGCGAAGTCCTTGGCCATTTTGCCAAAAGCTACGATTTCGGTCGGGCAGACGAAGGTGAAGTCCTTCGGCCAGAAGAACACGATTTTCCACTTACCGGCATCGGATTTGTCGGAAATCTGAACGAATTCGCCTTTCAGGCCTTCCGGCCCACCCGGAACGGCGGTCAGATCAAAGCTGGGAAATTTATCGCCAACGGTCAGCATATGTTTGCTCCTTGTTTTCTGGCACTGTGCCTGACCCGGCTTCAGGCCGGATCAGACGGTGCAAGTATGTATGACCCGCCTTTTTCATTTAATCCAATGAATATTTTATATAGGAACAATTGAATGTATCGATTAACCATTCGTCGGTTTTCAGGTAGGACTTGGCCATGCTTCCCCTCCCCTCCGCCCAACAGCTCCGCTACCTGATCGCTCTTTCCGAATTACGCCATTTTGGCCGGGCGGCGGCGGCATGCGCTGTAACCCAGTCCACCCTGTCCGCAGGGATTATGACACTGGAGCGCCAGCTTGATACGCCCCTGCTGGACCGCACCGTTGGCAAAAAGGTGGTTTTTACCCCTTTGGGGCATGAGATCGCCCTGAAATCCCGGCAGGCGCTCGCAGCACTGGAGGCCGTGCCCCAACTGGCCGCCGCAGCCCGTACCCCACTGACCGGCCCCTTACGACTCGGGATTATTCCGACCATTGGTCCGTTCCTTATCCCCCGTACGGTGCAGATTCTGCGCGAGCATTTTCCACGCCTGCTTTTATCCCTGACGGAAGACACCACCGAGCATCTGCTGGAAAAGCTCTCCCTTGGCCAACTGGACATGCTGGTACTGGCCATGCCCTGCCTGTGTGATGGCACGGAGACCCACCCCCTATGGCAGGACCCCTTTTACGTGATCATGCCCACGGACCACCCCTTTAGCGCGCTGGAGAGCGTACCTGTGGAGCGGTTGTCCGAGTACAATATGATTATGATGGAGGACGGGCACTGCCTGCGTGAGCAAACACTGGCTATCTGCCGCCAAAGCCCCAGCCGCAATGGTTCGGAAGGGGAAAGCGAACCCACCTTTACCGCCATGTCGCTCCACAGCATGGCGGAAATGGTGGAACTGGGGCTGGGAATCGCCATTATGCCCGCGCTGGCCATTAACGGGGGTATTCTGAAAAACCGCAAAATTACCGCCCGCCCACTGGCCGATGGCGCCACATGGCGCACCATTGGTCTGGCATGGCGGCCCCGCTCCCCCCGTGCCGCGGATTTTTCCACTCTGGCCAGCACACTGCTCACACTTGCCCTCGACCCCGCGTAAGGGGGCAGATCAGGCGGAACCAACACCACAAAACGCACTTTAACGCGCAAAATCAGCAAGAAAAATGCGCTATAAATGCGGGGAATATTGACTCAGCCGCACGGGGCCGGTATGTGCCGAGCCAACTTATTCATGCATTGAGCAGCATCGGCGGAGAATACGGGCCATGAAAATCAGAAATAGCCTGAAGTCAGCCAAGGTGCGCGACAAAGACTGCCGTGTGGTCCGTCGTCGTGGCCGGGTTTACGTGATTAACAAAAAGAACCCCCGCATGAAGGCCCGTCAGGGCTAATTCATGGTGGGTCTGGCCCTTACGGGCAAGCTTGTCATGACAATCATGCATAAAGCCCGTTCCCTCGGATACCGAAGGAACGGGTTTTTGTTTTGTGGCCTGTCCGTTGTACTCACCATAACGGCTGCCCCCGCCGTATGGGCACAGACGGCCTCCAAAACCTCCCCCGCACCTTCAGCCGCCACCACCCCTCCGCCACCAGCAGAGCACACTGGCGCCACGGCAGGGCAGATTGGCCAGTTGGTCAAGCTGCTGGCTCAGGCACCAACGCCTGAAGACGCCCATGCTTTGCAAGACAGGCTGGAGGCGCTACGGGCATCGCACCTTTCCCCCACCACGCAGCTACTGGTCCGCAGGGCTGAAAAAGACCTGACATCCGAAAAACCGGACGATGCGGTGGAGGATATGGGAGACGCCCTTGCTCTCCAGCCCGATCAGGCCATCCTATGGCGCACACGCGCGCAGATGCGCCTTGTTGCTGGCAACCTGAAAGGAGCCGTGGCGGATCTGGGCGAAGCCCTGATGCGCGATGGGGATGACGCGCAAAGCTGGAGCCTGCTGGCCAGTGTGGAAGAACATCTGAACGACGGTCAGGCGGCACTCAAGGCATGGCAGAAAGCCACGGCCCTTAACCCAATGCTGGACAGGAGCCACAAACGCTCCGAGTCCCTGCGGCTCAAGGCTTTTGGCCAGCCGACCTAAGCAGGTTCAGGCCTGTTTGTTCTCGATCAGGCTTTTGCGAATCTCGCGCCCACGTTCAATTTTGTTCACAATATAGTCCGCATCCCCCCAGCGGATGGCGCGGGCCATAGCCTGTGCATCTTCCATAAAGCGCCCGAGCATTTCCAGCAGGGCCTCACGGTTAGCCAGAAAAATATCACGCCACATAACGGGGTCGGAGGCGGCAATCCGTGTAAAATCGCGAAAACCCGAGGCCGCCAAGTCCAGCACCTCGGAGCGTGTTTCCCCCGCCAGATCATCTGCCGTGCCGCAAATGGTAAAGGCCAGAAGATGCGGCAGATGGCTGACAATGGCGCATACGCGGTCATGGTGTGCGGGGGTCATCTCCCGCAGGCGTGCGCCACAGCGTGTCCATAACGTGCGGATCTGCTGGAGGGCTTCGGGGGGAGTGGCCTCCAGCGGGGTCAACAGGCACCAGCGGTTTTCAAACAGGTCCACCAACCCCGCATCCGGGCCGGAAAACTCCGTACCCGCCATAGGGTGTGCTGGCACATAAGGCACGTCCGGCCGCAGGCTGGGAATAATCGCCTCGGTCACCGAAACCTTGGTGGAGCCTACATCGGTCAGCACCGCGCCCGGCTTCATGGCAGGAATAACCTGTGCAGCCACAGGCCCCATGGCCCCCACCGGCACGCACAGCATAACGCAGTCCGCCTGTGCGGCCGCAGCGATCAGGTCGGTTGTTGCTTCATCTGCAAAGCCCAGTTCCATCACGCGCGCGCAGACATCCGCGCTGTTATCCACCGCAATGAGCCTGCGGGCCAGATTGCCATGCGCCCTTGCGCGGCGGAGCACGGAAGAACCAATCAGCCCCGGCCCCACAACAACAAGTGTGTCAAACACAACAGGACAATGCGCCTCAACCACCACTCAGCTATCCTTCACCGGGTTGGAGGAGGCAGAATACCCCATGCCCTCGCCCGTGTTCGGGGCTGGCTGGGAGGGAGCATTCCGGCGCAGACCGCGCATTTCCATAAACTGCCAGAGTAGGAGAACGGGAATGCCAATCGTAATTTCCCGCCCACGGCGCAGCAGGGAAATACCGAGGGACAGGGACGGGTCTATGCCAAACGCATGGCCCAGAGCCATGTAAGCCCCTTCCTGCACACCCAGACTACCGGGGACCAGAAACCCAACGGACATAATGGCGCAGGTCACACCTTCCACCGCCACAGCGCCGGGGAAGGTCAGATGCGCGCCCAAAAAACGCGCCGTCAGCCACAGCATGCCCGCACTACCCAGCCAGCCAAGCAGATGGTAGCTGGCCGAACGGCAGATATGCCACGGGCGGCTCCATGCCGCCTCCATCCGTTCTTGCAGGTTATCGGCACCGGCCAGAATGCTGTCCCGCCATTGTGAGGCCAGACTGCGGGTCAACATCCCCCCGAACTTGCGGAACAGGTTACCACCATGCGTCTGCGTCCAGATAAAGCCTGCGGTCCCTGCAATCAGGAATACGGTGCCACCCACGACCGGCACCACAAACGGGCTGGACCGCTGGTGCGCCACAAGGCAGGCCACGGCCAGCAGCACAAACGCCACCTGCCCCATGACCTCGGTTGTAATATCCACAAGATTGGCGCAGGCGGCCTCGGGCAGTTCCACCTCCCTGTCCGATGCACGGTGTACACCGTGGCCAGAACAGGTGGCGCGAATGCCAATAACAATGCCCCCAACCTGCGAAAACGGCAGGCAGGTCGCGGCCGCGTCGCGCACCATGCGGGCAAGCAGCAGGCGCACATACCCAATTTCAGGAAAAGCAGCATGCCATGCCATGCCCAGCAGGCCATCCACGGCCAACTGGCAGCATACCATAAGCAGAAAGCCGCCCAGACCAATACGCATAACAGCGCGCAAAACGGAATCGAAACCGCTCCACGCCATTGCTGCCGTAACGACCACGAGCCCAAGAAAAGTGAGAAAAACCGTAAGCTTCTTCAAGGCCTCAGCTCTGTCCGCCTGTTACGCCCGCAGCTCCGTCACGCCCTTGGGCACGCCCGAAGCCCAACCGGGCGCATGTGTGAATGTTCCGCCCCCTTACACTACCACGGGGTCTGGCGCCACCTCGGGTGTCAGGATAAAGAAACAAACCAGCCGTTCGGGATTAACGCCCAACACCTGTTTTCTTTCAGCCCTCTACCGGGAGCGCATCCTTCATGACTGCTCATACGCTCGTAACCGGCGCAACTGGTTTTGTCGGTTCCGCCGTGGCTCGTACACTGCTGGAACGCGGTCATTCCCTGCGCCTGATGGTGCGAGAAGGCAGCGACCGTAGCAATATTGCCGACATTCCCGCCGAGCTGGTGGAGGGCGACCTGTCCCAGCCGGACACATTTGCGCGCGCGGTCCAGGGCTGCCGGTATGTTTTTCATGTTGCAGCCGACTATCGCCTATGGGTGCCCGACCCCGCCCCCATGATGACCGCCAATGTGGAAGGCACACGCCTGCTTATGCTGGCCGCCCAGAAGGCAGGCGTGGAACGGATTGTTTACTGTTCCTCCGTTGCGGCCCTTGGCCTGATTGGCGATGGCACCGTTGCGGATGAAAACACGCCGGTGGAAGAGCATGCCGTGATTGGCATTTACAAACGCTCCAAATACCGCGCCGAGCAGGAAGTGCTGCGCCTTGTGCGTGAGCTGAATCTGCCAGCCGTTATTGTTAACCCCTCCACCCCCGTTGGCCCGCGTGACATCAAACCCACCCCCACCGGCCAGATGATTCTGGACTGCGCGGCAGGCCGCATGCCCGCCTATGTCGATACGGGCGTGAACATTGTGCATGTGGATGACGTGGCAGAAGGTCATGCACTGGCCCTTGAGCGCGGCAGAATCGGCGAAAAATATATTCTGGGCGGCGAGAACTACCTGCTGCGCGACCTGTTCGCCATGGTGTCTGAAATCGCGCATGTGCCCCCGCCAAAGATCAGCCTGCCGCAGGAGGTCATCTGGCCAGTGGCCATTGTGTCCGAATGGCTGTCCCGCGCTTTTGGCTTTTCGCCCCGCGTCACGCGGGAGATGCTCGCCATGTCCCGCAAAAAAATGTTTTTCTCCTCCGCCAAAGCCATGCACGAACTGGGCTATGCGCCGCGCCCGGCCCGCATGGCGGTGGAAGACGCCATTACGTGGTTCCGTAATAACGGCATGCTTAAATAAGGGAGCGGTCCGTCATGGTTCTGGCTCTCGCTCTTGTCTGCGCCATAATCTGGGTGGGCCTTATTTTCTGCCACGGGCATTTCTGGCAGGCGGGTCCCATACTCCAGCCTGCCAGCATGGCGGATGCACCAGCCGATATTGCTCCGGGCGTGACCGTGGTTGTTCCCGCACGGGACGAGGCGGAGTCTATTGAAGTCGCCTTGGGGTCACTACTGCAACAGGACTACCCCGGTGCGCTCTCCGTCATTCTGGTCAATGACCGCAGTACGGATGGCACAGGCACACTGGCCAGAACCCTGCCCGACCCCCACAACCGGCTAAGTGTGCTGGACGGCGCCACCCCCGAAGCTGGCTGGAGCGGCAAGCTGTGGGCCGTGGCCCAAGGTGTGCAGGAGGCAGAACGGCAAAGCCCCCATGGCAGTGGCTACCTGTTCCTGACGGATGCCGACATCATCCATGCACCAGCCCATATTTCCACTCTGGTTGCCAAGGCACAGGCCGACCGGCTGCACATGGTTTCCGAAATGGTGGAACTCCAGTGCGAAACACTGGCCGAGCGGGCACTCGTGCCCGCCTTTGTGTTCTTTTTCACGCTGCTTTACCCCTTTGCCAAGGTGAACAACCCAGCGGATAAAACCGCAGGGGCCGCGGGAGGCACCATTCTGCTCCGGCGCGATATGCTCCGCCAGATCGGGGGGATTGAGGCCCTTAAAGGTGCCCTGATTGATGACTGCACATTGGCGTCATGCGTTAAACAGGCGGGTGGGCGGCTCTACCTTGGCCATTCCTGCCTTGCGCGCTCCATTCGCCCTTACCCGTCCGCTGCCGATATCTGGCGTATGATTGCGCGCACGGCATATGTGCAGCTCAATTTTTCGCCTCTTCTGCTTGTTCTGACCGTTCTGGCCATGCTGGTGGTCTGGATTGCTCCCATAGCGCTGGCCCTGTTTGCCCATGGCGCCGCACAGTGGATCGGGGCTGGAGTGTGGTTAGCCTCCACCTTGTCCTTTTTGCCCACCCTCCGCCGCTTCGGGCTTTCCCCCCTCTGGGCGCTGGGGCTGCCTCTGATTTCAGCTTTTTATACGGCCGCCACCATCGGCTCCGCCGCCAACCACCACCGTGGGCGCGGCGTGGTCTGGAAAAACCGGGCCTATACCGAGGCCATTCCCAACAACGGGCGTGCAGGCGGCACCGAAGCAGGGCGGAAAATTCAGGCTCCCGGCCGGTAGGATTTTTTGCCCCCACCAACCCTCCGGCATTAAGGGTAGGCATGGCAGGCGGCCTCATGTAAACACCAAGCGGCCCTTGGGGTCCCATTTTTTGAACACGGTACGGCATGACTGACGATACACGCATCTGGGGAAAAGCTGACGTTTCATCCGGCAAGGGTGCATCTGATGAAAACTTTCCCGTAGGCTCCTTCCTGCTCAGCCGCAAACTGCGCCCGCATGTGCATGCCTATTATGATTATGCCCGTGTTATCGACGATATTGCCGACTGCGAGACCCTCTCCCCCGAAGACAAAATAACCCGGCTCAACGCCATGGAAGACGTGCTCCACGGCCAGCGCAGCGCCATTAACCGGGCCGATGCACTCAGCGCTGCCCGACTGCGGGCCTCGCTCATACAGACCAATGTGCCCTTTGAGACCGCAACAGACCTGCTGATCGCTTTTCGCGATGATTCGCGCGGCCATGAATACCGCACATGGGACGACCTGCTGCACTACTGCAAGTATTCCGCCAACCCGGTTGGCCGTTACCTGATTTGCCTGCACGGGGAAAACCCCGCAGCCTTTGGCCCATCGGATGCGCTGTGCACCTCCTTGCAGATTCTGAACCACCTGCAGGACTGCGCCAAGGATCTGGAACGGCTTGATCGCTGCTACATGCCGTCCGAACTCATGCAACAGGCGGGCACTTCCGCACAGGACCTGCTTGCAGGGCGGACCAGCCCTGCCATGCGCCGCGTTTTTAACACCCTGCTCGATGGGGTGGATGCCCTTAACCTACAGGCCAGCGCACTACCGGCCCATATTCGGGACCGGCGTTTTCGTATGGAATGCGCGGCCATTGTGGAACTTGCCCACCGCCTGACCCAGCGCCTGCGCCGCGAAGACCCGCTGGCAGGGCGGGTGGCCCTGCGCCGGACGGACGTCATGCATGCAGCCATTGCGGCCCTGCGGGCATGGGCATGACCTTCCCGAACGGTGAAAGTTCTGTAAAAAGAGACCCGTTCTCTTCAATCGTGATGAATAACAGGTGAAAAGCGCGTGACAGCCAACATCCAGATGCACGACAAACCGACCCCGCTCGGATGCGATCCGGCTGATCTTGCCTGGGTGGAAAGCACCGTCAAACAGGCCGGAACCTCCTTTGCCGCTGGCATGCGTATTCTCCCCCCCATGCGGCGTTATGGCATGTACGCCATATACGCCTTCTGCCGTGTGGTGGACGATATTGCGGATGGCAACGCCCCGCTGGCCGAACGCACCAAAGGGCTGGAAGACTGGCACAAACGCATTGCCGATCTATACGCGGAGCGGGCTTTTCCCCCCACGGAACCGCTGGACCGCGTCCTCCTTGCCGCCATCAACTTTTTCTCCCTTCAGCAGGTCGATTTTGACGCCGTGATTGACGGCATGCTGATGGACACCCAGACCGCCATTGTTGCCCCGGACGAAAAAACGCTGGACCAGTATTGCGACCGCGTAGCTTCCGCCGTCGGCCGCCTGTCCGTCCGTATTTTTGGCGACAGTTCAGCCAATGGTGACCGCGTAGCCTACCATCTGGGCCGAGCGCTCCAGATCACCAACATCCTGCGCGATATTCCCGAAGATGCGGTCCGGGGGCGGCTGTACCTGCCTGCCGATCTGCTGGAACGCTTTGATGTGCCCAAAGACCCGGTTCAGGCCCTTTATGCCCCCGGGCTGGAGCTGGTCGCCCGCGTTATGGCCGCGCGTGCGCAGGACCATTTCCGCACCGCATTTGCAACCATGAAGGTCTGCCAGCCCCGCTCCATGCTGCCTGCCCGTATTATGGGGGCTAGCTACGAGTCCATTCTCAAGGCTCTGTGCAAACGTGGCTGGGGCGCCCCCGTGCTGCGCGCACGCCCCCAGACTTCCCTTCTTGGCAAAGCCCGGTGGTTTGCCCTTTCCTACACGTCCTAAGAAACGGCAAAACGCGGCATGGCTGGTATTCTGCATATTATTGGCGGCGGCATGGCGGGCCTTGCCGCAGCAGTAGACGTAGCGGGTACTGGCACCCGCGTTATTGTGCATGAGGCTGGGCGGACATGCGGCGGGCGTGCCCGCTCCTACCATGACCGGCACCTTGATTGCCGCATAGATAATGGCAACCACCTGCTGCTGTCCGCCAACAGCACGGTTTTTCGCTACCTTGGCATAACGGGCGCACTGGATACGCTGAGCGGGCCGGGCGCGCCGATTTTTCCGTTTGTAGATCTGGCAGAAGATGCCCGCTGGACGCTCGACCTGTCACGCGGGCGGTTGCCTTTGTGGGTTTTTCAACCACATCGCCGTGTGCCGGATATGCGCCTGCCCGAATTGCAGAGCCTATACCGCCTGATCCGCGCGGACGAACAGACAACCGTGGCAGACTGCCTGCTTCCCGGCGCCTTTACCCGCAGGCTGCTTGAGCCTTTTTCCATTTCCGCCCTGAACACCCTAAGCGATACGGGCAGTGCGGCACTGCTTGGCGCTGTGGTGCGGGAATCGCTCTCGCTTGGTGGGCATGCCTGTGTGCCATGGTTTGCGCGTGATGGTCTTTCCGAATCCCTTGTAGACCCCGCAGTGGCCTATCTGGGCACCATGAACGCCGAGGTGCGTACACAAACGCGCATTACAGGGCTGGATGTAGCAAAAGGCCGCGTAACAGCACTCCATACCGCGCAGGACAGCATCGCCTTGTCCGAGCATGACACAGTTATTGTTGCAACCACCGCACCGGTTGCGGAAGGCTTGCTCCGCCAGCACATGGCAGGGTTGATGACCCCCAATGCGTTTGAGAGCATTCTCAACCTGCATTTCCGCCTTGCGGATGCGCCGCGCCCCGTTGGCTCTTTTGCCAAATGCGGGTTTATGGGCGTTATTGGCGGGGTTACAGAATGGGTTTTCCTACGCGGGAATATTCTGTCTGTTACGGTCAGTGCGGCAAACCGCTACGCCAAGCATGACCATGAGGAACTGGCCCGCATTATCTGGTCCGAACTTCGTAGTGCCTGTGACGCGGTGCTGGAGCAGCCCCTACCCCCAACCCCCGATGCACAGCGGATCGTATGGGAAAAGCGCGCAACCTTTGCCGCAACCCCCGAGCAGAACCGCCGTAGGCCGGGTTCAGCCACCCCGCTTATCAATCTGGCGCTGGCGGGTGATTGGACAAATACGGGCCTCCCTGCAACGCTGGAAGGTGCAATGCGCTCTGGCCTGCACGCCGTTCACGCACTGGGCCTTAAAACACCGTCCTGAACAACACCCGGCACGGCTCCCTGTTGACGGCCCTATGGGCCATAGGCAGGTCTTTTGGCAGAACCGGTCAACAGGTCTTGTTTTTTACAGCCTTCGGATTGCAGCAGAATGTGCCGGACCGCAGGGTAACGCATCCCTCCCCGGCATTCAGCAGACCGAGCATGGCGGGGCGCTGTTCCACAATAGCGGTCGATCCGACTGTTTTCATGTTCATCAAAGCTTGGGTTCTGATCCATGACGCAACCAACAACCGCACACGCCGCTCCCATGCACCCCGGTATTCTGGTCGGCCTTAAAGCCGAAGCGCAGTTGATCCGGGGCGTGTTCCCCCACGCAGCCATTGCCGCAAGTGGTGCTACACGCACAGGCGCACAACGCGAGGCCAACAGACTGGCCGCATGTGGTGCGGACTGCCTGTTATCCTTTGGATTGGCTGCGGGGCTGGACCCGGCTTTGCCACCGGGCAGCATCATTATTCCCACTGCCGTCAAAGCATGGGGCAACACATGGGCCTGCGACCCAACCCTGCGCCATATTCTGGGCGGAGACCAACAGGGCACCATAAGTGGGCCTTTGCTGCATAATGATGACGTGGTGCTACAAGCAGACCATAAAGCTGACCTGTTTGCTGCTTCAGGCTGTGCCGCACTGGATATGGAAAGTGGGTTTCTGGCCCGTGCCGCGCAGGAAGCGGGTTTGCCCTTTGCCGTGCTCCGTGTTGTATGCGACCCGGCCACGCGCTCCCTCCCCCCTGTTACGGCCTGTGTGCTCTCCCCCGATGGTGGGCTGAAGATTGGCCTGCTCCTGCGCTCCCTGCTCCGCCACCCAGCCCAGATTGGCGGGCTGATCAATCTGGGCCGTGATGCGGGATTGGCCCGCAAGGCCATGCTGCATTTTTTGCATGAACAGGCCAGCCGCCCTGCCTTCAGGCAGTTTGCAACCGGCACAACGCGCGGCTAACAGGCGCAGGCGCGTTCAAGCGGGCTAGGCACAGCCCCCGGTCCATAAAAAAACCCGCCCGGCAAAAGACCGGACGGGTTTGAACACGACAAAAATTCAGACAGGTTACTGCGAGAAAGCGCGTGCCAGAATATTCTGTGTTTCCAGCGAAACAGGCAGGGTGGAATTGGTCAGAGCAACGCCTTTCCAGCCTGCTCCCAGTGCTGTGTACAGGTTAACGGCATCGCGCAGGCGTTCGAGCCGGGCCAGCGCCTCCATATTCTGTGCATTCAACGTTGTGCGTTCCGTTGTCAGCACTTCCAAAAAGCCGACCAGACCAGCACCATACAGCTTGCGGGCGCGATCACTGGCCGTTGCGCTATCTTCCGCAGCCTTGTGCAGTTGTTCGGCATATTCAATATCGTCATGCCATGCCGCCATGGAATCTTCGACTTCCTTGAAAGCGGTCAGAACCGTCTGCCGGTAGGTCAGGCGCGATGCTTCTGCTGAAGCCTGCGCTGCACGGACTTCGGATGTCATTTTACCGCCATGCATAAGCGGCAGACTGGCCATAAGCAGGAACTGCCAGCTCATGGCATTCACCTGAAACGCCTGATACATGGCCGAAGCATTGGGGTTAAAGGTCAGCGGGACCACAAAATGCGGGTACAGATTGGCAACCGACACACCAATCTGGGCTGTGGCAACCGCGTAACGCCGCTCCGCCATACGCACATCCGGGCGATTGGCAATAACAACAGAAGGCAGAACCGCAGGAAATTCTGGCACTACAGGTAGCGGCCGGGGCTGCTTGAGTTGGTCTTCCAACTCACCCGGCATTTTGCCCAGAAGCACCGCAATGGCATGTGTGACCTGAGAGACGCGTGTTTTCAACGGCTCACGCGCGGCAATCTGCGCATCCAGTTCCGCCTGAGCCTGCGCAATCTGCAAGGTGTTACCCACCCCTTCCAGATACAGCTTGTTGGTCAGGTCCACCGCATCCTTGGCAACACGGATGTTGTCTGTGGCAATCTGGATCTGCAGTTGTGTTACGCGCAACAGCATGTAATCCGACGCCAGTTCGGACAAAAGGCCCATCAATACTGCGCGGCGGGCCTCAATCGTGGCTTCAACCGCATGTTCACGGGCCTGCACGTCCCGCCGGATACGCCCGAACATATCCAACTCCCACGATGCGGTCGCACCATAGGTCAACATGGAGGCTTCCGGCCTGTTCTGCGGGTTACCCGGACGGATCGGCCAGTTATCAATATTCAGGGAGTAGCGGACATCCCCGCCCCCCATATTGGCATCCATCTGCGGGTACCATTGCGCAGCGGAACGATCGCGCATGGCGCGCTCGGCCAGAATACGCTGCCCCGCAATCTGCAGGTCGTAGTTCCCTTTTATGGCATCCTGCACAAGCTGGGAAAGGAGAGGGTCCTTAAAGAGCGCCCACCACTCGACCATTTCCTTGTTTGTGCGCTCAATCTCTTCGGGGGTCGCAACGTGTTCCTCTGCTGCCTCCTTGAACTGGGCAGGCAACTTCATACGGTCAGGCTGGTAGTTCGGCCCAACAGTACAGGCGGAGAGCAGCATGCCTGTTGCGGCACATAACCCAAAGCGACGGCGAGCCTTCATGCGTTTCATCCTTGGCCCACGCTCAGAGATGATCTTGCAGCCAGGTGGTCAATGCACCCCTGCGCCCGGTTGGCTCTGGCCCCACACTGACCGTGGCCGTCATACCCGCTGCAAGCGTGACACTGTCGGGCACATGATCCAGATGGATACGAACAGGAATACGCTGCGCCAGACGAACCCATGTAAAGATCGGGTTCACATCCTGAAGACCCAGTTTATCGGGGGTGCCGTTGGTATCGTTAATACCACGGGCAATACTGACCACATGCCCGGCCAAAATCGGTTTGTAGCCCATGAGCTTGACGCGGGCGACATCGCCTACATGCACACCCCACATTTTGGTTTCTTCAAAATACCCGTAAACCCAGTAGGAGTCGGCATCAATCACCGCCATACGCGCCTGACTGGCTGCGGCGTAGTCCCCCACCCGCAGGTTCAGGTTGGTGACATAGCCATTGACGGGGGAATACAGAACCGAGCGTTGCAGGTTTAGCTTGGCCACGTCCAGCGCGGCACGGGCTGCATCCACCGCAGCAATCTGGGTTGCCACGTTGGAGTTAAACACTTCCTGCTCTTCGGCCGACACAATGCCACCCAGCCCCATACGGCGCTTGGCGTCATTGCGTTTGAGCTTCAGGTCTTCCAATGCGCCGTCCAGACGGGCCTGTGCCTCGCGGATGGCCAGACGGAAGCGGACCGGGTCAAGCACAAAGAGCGGGTCGCCCTTATGGACAAACTGGTTATCCACCACCGGAATCTGGACCACGGTGCCCGCCACTTCGGGAGCCACATCGACCACGTAAACACGCACGCGCCCGTCACGGGTCCAGGGGGCGATCATGTAGACGTTCCAGAGAGTGATCCCCAGAACAATCGCAAGAGAGACGACCGCAAGGGTCAGAACAACTCGTATCAGGGTGCGCAGAAGGGGCATTGCAGAGACTCAAAAGCCTTTTCAGGTCAGACGTAGAGGATCAGCAGACAAAGAATGCAGACGTAGAGCGAAACTTCGAACAGCGCGATATGCCAGAACCAGCCCAGCAGGCCGCTCCACCACAACGCAAACCGAATACACATGGTTATAGGGAGTGCTGCCAGCGCATACACAACAATAGGCGCCATAAAGACACCAAAAAGATTAAATTCCGTCAGCATGACACCGCCCTGGACACCAGCATTACCGTGCGTCCCTTTTTTCAGCATCGGCACTTTCCTTGTGTGCCTGAGCAGCCTGCTCCACCCGGTCGAGAACGCCGCAGCATTGCTCCAATTCGGGGTCGGATACACCGGCCATCAGCCGGTCTGTGACCTGATCGGCAACACGGCTCACCAGAGCCGCCACCTGCCGACCCTGCGCCGTAATGCTGACCAGCTTGGAACGCCGGTCTTCCTCATCCGTTTCGCGCACTACGTAGCCGCGTTTTTCCAGCACATCCAGAAGCCGCACCAGTGAAGGGGCCTCCAGCGAGAGGGAACGGGCCAGATCGGTCTGGCGCATGGATGATGATGAAAAATTGAGATAATAAATGGGCCGCCACGTAGCGTCGGTCAGGCCGAACACCCGCAGGTCGGCATCAATTTCCCGCCGCCACATGGACGCAAGACGAGCAAGCCGGTAGCCAAATGACCGCCGGGTCTCGTTGTCCACAACAGGATTATGCTCAAGTTCCATTCACTGCTCACACTAGCGAGCATGCAAAAAATTTGCACACTCACAAAAGACTGACGCCATCATTTACAGAAACAATCCAGCGCGCCAATGCAAATTTGGAATGGAACCTATGGCTTAACCTAGACTGGACAGATTCAGTCCTTTTTACCGCGCACAATATCCCACACCTTGCGGGTACCACCACGGCCAACGGCGGTGGCAACGGTTGCGGTAACCGCAGCCATGGTTACGGAGTCGCGCATCTGGGTCATGCAGCGGTCACGCATGATCCGGGCATCAACCTCATCCGTTGTCAGGTAGGAGCGGCGGCCGAACAGAATGCACACAAGGGCGGCCAGTACATCCAACCCGAAAACGGTAAAGGATGCGCCAACCGGCCCGAAGTGGCCAACAAACACAAGAAGAATCCAGAGCAGCCCATGCCCTGTAATCAGGGCAAACAGGCCAAACACCGCAGCCATAATCAAAAAAGCGGCCTGACGACCGTATCGGATGGCCATCTGCTGCATCAGGGAGGACTGGGCAGATAGGGCGGATTTACCAAGATCAAAGATACGCATGGGCTCTGGAGCTACCTTCGTTCAGATGACGCGCAGAGCGTCAGCGAGACAAGCGCCCGATGATAAACCCTACCACGCCGGAAATGGCAATGGACAGCCAGGACGTGTGACTGCCTGTACGCTTTGCAAGATCGTTGCGCGTATGATCGGCCAGTTCGCGCGCATTGGCAACAGCCTGTTCGGTCAGATCGCCCGCTTTGCCGCCCGCACGGCCCAGTGCTGGAACAATATGTTGTGTAACAAGGCGTTCGATATGGGCCTTAACTGCGTCCAGCTCTTCACGCGCGGTATCGGCTGCGGCTTCGCCTGCTAGCTTAACGTCTTTGATTTTATCTGATGACATGAAACAAACCTCGTTGACTTTATCGTTCTAAATGACAACACCCAGTGTAACCCACGAAAAAGGACATAGTTGCATGCCGCCCGCGCATGGCTCCCCCCCGGCTTTAGCGCTCACGAATTTTACTGTCCTGCCCAAAGCGCCCCCCTTCGCCCTGCATCTGGCCTCTGGCCGTTGCATTGCCCTGCTGGGAATCGGTCAGACACCGCAGGACCTGAACGCGCTGACCGCGGCACTGGCCGGGCGCGGCCCGTCATCTGGGCAGATATGCGTGAATGGGGTGGACGTCAGCCCTCTGCCACAGGGCCAACGTGGAATTGCCACCATGGGGGTGCACGCTCCCCTGTTTGGGCACCTGAGCGTGACCGACAACATTCTGTTCCCCCTGCGCGCCATGGGCACACTCTCCAAAGCCGAAATCCACCGCAGACGTGACGAGGTTCTGGCTCTGACCGGGCTGGACGCGGTTCGCGCTCTTCTCCCCTCCGCACTTTCAGCCGAGCAGGTTTTCCGGGCCGCACTGGCCCGCGCACTTGTGGTGACCCCGGACCTGCTGGTGCTGAACCAGCCGCTGGATGCCATGCCTCCGGCTGCGGCAAAACGCTCTTTGGTATTTTTGGAGCGACTCCAGCAGGCCATTGGCCTGACCTCTTTATTCCTCACCCGTGACCGCACAGAAGCGTTCATGGCCGCCAACACCATTGGTGTTCTGGATCAGGGCCATCTGCTGCAACTGGCGGACGCGCCGACCCTGCTCAACCGCCCGGCCACCCCTGCCGTGGCGCTGGCGCTGGGGGATGCCAATATCCTGACCGGCAAGGTCCTGCGCCTTGACGATGACATAGCCGAACTCCGGCTACCCTCGGGCGAGACGGTGGAGACCATGGCCGAAGGTGATCTGGCAGAGCATGATCTGGCCAGCATATGCATTTTGCCCGACCGGCTCTCTGTTCTCTTTCCGCGGCAGGCGGAGGCTGATAACAGTGCGGAAGCGGGCGACCTGCCATGCACCCTTGTTTCCGCCCATCATCTTGGCCACACCATTATCATGCGGATGCGCCTGCGCGACGGGACGGAAGTCACCGTCAACCGTCCCCCGGTACACACCCAGCGGGAACTGGGGGCAGGCCGCGCGGCTCTGCTTGCCTGGCAAACCCGGAATGCAACAGCCTTTCCGATGGATAAAAAAACCAGCTAGATTTAGGCTGCATGACTGGTCAACGATAACAACGCGTGAGGTTTACCCTGTTCTCTCTCCCTTTCCTGAACATACCCGACAGGCAGGCTTTGTCCTCCCAGGAACAGGGGCAGGCTCCTTCTCTTCATGCTTTGTCCCGCCGTGGCGCGTTACTGGCCGGGCTGGGGTGCCTGCTCCCCGGTTTCGCCATGGCGCGCCACGGCCAAAAACAGACCAAAACAGGCAGGGGCCTGCACATTCTGACCTTCTCCGGCAAAATTGCCGAAACACAGAGCAAGGTCCTGTTCAAACCCTACGAGCAGCTAACCCACCAAAGCATTGTGCCCCATGGCTGGAACGGGCGCATTACCGATCTCCAACATTCTACAGGGCTTGCGCGTTTTCCTCTGGCAGCCGCCATGATGGAAGCCAGCAGCCTGCGTATTGGCTGCAACCTCAAGCTCCTGTCGCGCCATCAGGCGGATAATTCCGCCAGTAATTGCGGCCAACCCTCCGCCGCCATTGATTACGCCATGGCATGGGACAAGGCGCGATTTGACATAGCCCCCGGCTGGTCGGATTTTTGGGATGTCGCACGCCACCCCGGCCGCCGCAGCCTCCGCCGAGACCCACGCCTGACGCTTGAGATCGCCCTACTGGCGGATGGCGTACCCGCCAGTGCGCTCTACCCTATGCTGGCCACGCCAGAGGGTGTTGATCACGCTTTTCTCAAACTGGAACAGTTGCGTCCCTATATTGCATGGTGGTCCACGCCCGAGGAAGCCGGGCATATCCTGACCTCCGGAGGCGCACTGATGGGGTGCGTTCCCACTGGAGAAATTCTGGGGGCATCAGGGCCAGACCGGCAGCGCTTTGGCCTGCACTGGCAGCAGCGTTTTCTGGTGCAATATGGCTGGGGGGTGCTGACCACCGCCGCCAACAACCCGGCAGCTCTGGCTTTTGTGTCCTGGCTGGAACAGGCTGTGCAACAACAAGCCTTTGCCAATGCATGGCCCTCGCTCCCCTCCATGGCGGAATTGAACGCTCTGGCTCCACATCTTGCCCGCATCCCCCCCGCGATTGCGGTGGATGACACGTTCTGGGAAGCCAATCTGGAAAAGCTGAGTGAACGCTTCCAGCAATGGATGCACCACACATGATCCCATATTATATGGCCCATGCGTCCGCTCATGCAGCACTTATCCATGGTTTTTTAATTGCCGCGACCAGTCTGCTCACCACAGCCCTGTTTTTGGTCCTGAGCGTAACCTGCCGTGCAGAACGGTACCTTTACACACTCACGCTCCCCTTACTTCTGCCCTGCACAGGCCTGTCCACCGCCCTGCCTTTGCTCTGGTATTCGGCAATGACGCCATTTTTGCAGGGGGTTTTACTTTTGCCTCTGTTGTTATTCCCCGCATCTTTGCCAGTTCGAACACTCCAGACCGGCTGGGCGGAAACAGCTCAGGAGCTTGGCGCAGGCAGAATGTCCAGATTACGTTTGTTCTGGTGGCCTCTTTTGCAAAAACCTGCGTGCTTAAGCATTTTTCTTTCACTCGTTTTTAGCATCGTACAATGACAGCCTCATCCTCCCTCCCCTTTTGGAAAACCACCCCCCTTGCGGACATGACAACCGAACAATGGGAATCTTTGTGTGATGGTTGCGGCCGGTGCTGCCTGCACAAACTCCGTGATGATGACACAGAAGAACTCCACTACACATCTGTTGCATGCAGACTTCTGGACGTAAAAACCTGCCAATGCACGGACTACCCCAAGCGCCACCGCAAAGTGCAGGACTGCGTAACCTTAACCCCCACCATGATTCCCGAACTGGACTGGCTTCCCCCAGACTGCGCGTACAAACGCTTATCAGACGGACATGACCTGCCCGCATGGCACCCGCTGATTACGGGGGACCCCAATACCGTTATCGCCTCCGGCGCATCTGCCGCAGGCCGTTGCATTAGCGAAAGACGCGCAGGAGCACTGGAGGATTACATTGTCGACTGGCCAGCAGAACCCGCGACAACTCCCGACGGAAATTAGTATCTGTTCTCAGAAAACCATACAGGTTATCTGGAAACATTCAGTCCGGGCCAAGCGGCTTTCCCTACGCATTGCACCCCATGAGCAAAAGCTTGTTGTTACTGTTCCGCAGGGCTGCCCCCCTACACAGGCACTCACATTTGCAAACAAAAATCATGCATGGATTAAAGATCGCCTGCAAAAATTAGTAAAGGCGCCATCTTTTTCAGCCAACAACACTATTCTTATTAAGGGAAAACCCTACCTTATTGTACACGCTCCCCAACAATCCGGTGGCGCATGGCTGGAAAATGACCGCCTTATGGTCAGCGGAGATCTGGCGTTCATAAACAGACGTGTTACTGATTTTTTACGAACTCATGCGGCAGCTGTACTTAAAAAAGAAGTGCAGCAAATGGCTCAAATGACTGGTTTACATCCAAACCGAGTGGATATTCGAGATACCTCCAGCCGCTGGGGAAGCTGCACAACATCAGGCCGGATCATGCTGTCATGGCGTGTTATCATGGCCCCGGAGTTGGTCAGGCATTACCTGATTGCCCATGAACTAAGCCACCTCCTGCACATGAATCACGGCCCCCAATTTTGGCAGCAGGTCGCCAGCATAACGCCTTATCGAAAACAGGCAGAAACATGGTTGCGCCAGAAAGGACCTCTGCTTTTACAGGCCAAATAGAGCGAAGATTTGCGCAATAGCTGAAGCATGCTAAAGAACACCCTCTAATGGTTTACAGACCATGCGCGAACTTGGCGGAATGGTAGACGCAGGAGACTTAAAATCTCCAGCCCGTATGGGCGTGCGGGTTCGAGTCCCGCAGTTCGCACCACTAACCACTTGAAATATAACAGTAAAATGAGAATTTGACGGGTCTGCGGGATTTTCCCGTTTGTCTTCCCAGACTGGGAAACGCAGATGCTCCGACTCATAGGATCACACTACCACTTCCGTCGCGCGGTTCCTCAGGCCGTGCAAGCCTGCCTCGGCAGAACCGAAATCTCCCTTTCCCTGCAAACTCAGAGTAAGCTCATTGCCCGAGAACGGGCGGCTGCCCTCTATGCAGCCACGGGCACACTGTTTGAAAGGGCAAGGATGATGGACGAGAAGCCTGACACCGATCTGATGAAAGACCTGCTGGCCGTTCAGGCCCAGATGATCCGGGATCAGGAAGAGACGCTCGCCCTGGCTGAAGAGTGCCATGCCCTTGACCGCAAAATTCGCGACGCCACCCATAACATGGCCCTGCTCGAAAGAATTCAGAACGAAAACGCCTTCCTCGATGAAAGCTCAAGAAAGATACGCGAGATCGGTCAGCGCTTTGACAGTCTGCGTCAGCAGCTCACCACCGGCGTTGCCCTGAGCAAACAGGAAAAGAAAATGCTCAAGGCGGAAGCCGACCGCCTGTCCGGCATGATCGTTGACATCCAGAGCCGCCAGCCTGCCCATATTGTCCAGCCGGTGCCACAGACAATGGCCTCACCTGCACCGGAAGAGCGCAAACCCGCCCCTAAAATTTCATCGCCTCTTCTTTCAACCATGGCTGAACGCTTCATCTATTCCGACAAAACAAAGAGTGCCGACACCATAAAAGCCACCCAGAAGACTATCGGTCTGTTTATTGAAGCTTTTGGCGACATGCCCGTGCGACAGATTACCGGCAACGTGGCGGGAGAGTTCTTTGACCTACTCTCTTCCCTGCCCGCAACACATGGTAAGGGCAAGACTGTTCTCCCGTTACGTGTTGTCATTGCACAGGCTCAGGAACGAGGTCTGGAAACGGTAGGGGGTAAAACGGTTAAAAATCATTTTTCCCGACTGTCTGCACTATGGGGTCATCTGGTCAAACGCGACTTTGCCGACAAGAATCCATGGGCCGGTTGGGACTTCAATGTCACCAAAAAGATTGTCCGCCGGGGATGGACTGACGGTGAACTGGCTTTGCTCGCCCGCACTCAGTGGTCGGGAACCGCTGTCTCTCACAGGACATGGACTGGCATTATCAGCATCGGCATGTTCACAGGTATGCGGTTAGGCGAAATCTGCAATTTACGCAGACAGGATATTGAGGTGATCGACGGAGTATCCTGCTTCCATGTCCGCCCTCACCCCGAAGATGGCTGGTCACCCAAAACGTCAGCGGGCACCCGTATCATTCCCATTCATTCCAGTCTGCTCAGAATGGAGGGGCTGAATCTACTTGAGGACAATGGTGCAAAATATCTGTTCCCGGACCTGACCGTTTCTACTTCTGGTGAACGGGGCGATAACTTTGCCCGATCCTTCTCAAAGCACAAAAAGCGGCTTGGTCTGCCAGAAGCAGTGACATTCCATTCCTTCCGCCATACCGTCTCGACAAAACTTAGAAATCAGGAAGCCCATATCCGCGAACTCTGGATTGACACCGTGCTCGGGCATGAAGCGTCCTACAAATCGCAAGGAACCATGAACTATACCAGCGGGATTGACGTTGCCAATCTTCAGCAGGTTATTGAAGCCCTTCACTACCCAGCAGAGTGCATCATACCTTTTTGAAAGGCTTATTCTCGCCATCTTGTTTGCATCAAAAAAAGTTCGGAAATCAGGCATCTGAATAGGTTACCCTTACAGGGAGCCAGCAGTGCTCCATGGCTACCCAAAGGGTGCATGGAGCAAGCTGGTAAGGGGGAGAAATCTCCCCCGTTAACCCCCTCTTTAAGGAGAACTCTGTTATGCCGATTTCCCGAACTTCCCGCCTTTCCGTCCGTGCATCACCCGATGAACTGGTGCGCTGGAACCATATCGCCAGCGCTCATGGCCATGCCACCACCGCACAATGGATACGCTCCCTCCTGACCAGTGCAGAACTGGCCGGGCATAAAGGGCCACACGTTCCCGATGAACTGCGCGGGATACGTCATCAGCTTTCCCGTGTCGGGAATAACCTCAACCAGCTTGCCCATTCTGCCAACTGCGGCGATGCCGTGCATTGCGAGGGTGTCCTGAACGAGATTGAGAAACTGATCCAGCATCTTGACTACCTTCTCCGCCACTCACGGAGAAACCACCCTGACAGGTCTGCCCGTCGCAGGTGCGACAGGCCAGCACTGCCCCTGCACTGACTGTTTGTGGTCATGCCCCATGATCGTCAAAGAAAGCCGGATCAGAACAAAAAGTGGCGCAGGTGCTTTGTCCCGCCATGTGCTGCATGGTGCAAAGAATGAAGCCATCCGGGTTCTGGCGGGGTCGGACTGGCTCATGCGTGATGCTATGCGCGAAGCCAGACGTGAGGGACTGACCTACGGTCTGCGTCATATCGCCTTCAATCCTGACGAGGCCATGAGCGATGATCAGCTTTCGGGCTTCGCCCGTCGCCTGTGTGAAGAACTCCATGCAGACCCGGAACACCTCACCCTTGTGGTTCACCAGAAGGACGGCAGCACACACGGACACCTGATCCTGCCCGAATGGCAGGGCAACCACGTGCTGGAAAGCCGGTTCACATGGATGCGCCTGGAGAAAGTCGCCCGGCTGGAAGAAATCCGGCTTGATCATGCTCTCGTACCCGGAAGGCATGACAAAGCTATTGCCAAAGCCCTGCGCAAGGAAGCCCATCATCAGGCAGCGGAACAGGTCGCAGCCCTGATTCCTGTTCCTGACAGCGCCAAACCTCGCGCCGCCTACACATCGCAGGCCCGCCGGATCACGGAACGACAGGGGCTTGACCTCCCGGCAATGCAAAAACTGGTCAGCGCCCTTTGGTCACAATCGGACGGGTTAAAATCATTCCGGGCGGCGCTGGCGGAACACGGCCTGACTATGCGGGAAGGTGATCGAAAGGACACACGCCCCGGTGCTCATATCATTGAAACCAGCGATGGAACGCTGATTGGCAGTTTTACCCGGCTGACAAAGGTGCGCATGGCGGAATTCAGAAAGCTGCTGGCTGAAGAACACTCACCGGAACACGAAAAGCCTGAACTGGATATCAGGAGCACCCGTGTTCCTGTGCGCATGATAGCTGAAAATGACCAGACCGGGATACTATCGGCCCCTGCCTCCCCACCTGCCAAAAAAAGAGAGCCGAAACGCATTTCCCTGCCACGCAGGAATCAGGCGATTGACGCACTCAGACTCAGGCAGATAAAGGATGTGGACAGGCCAGCCATCATGCAGCACGCCCCTTCGGAACCATTGTATCCGCTGATTCTCAGCGCTGACGAAGCCCGTATCCGCCGTCGGATCAGGCGGGCTATTCTGGACCAACAGGCTATCCTTGACCGGAGAGCACCAGAAGCGGACTGGGCCCCTCTAAAGAGGGAAGAAATGCTCGCGAAATGGCGCAAAGCCCTCACACCCTACCAGAAGCAACTGCGGAGCAGCTTTGCGCGTTACCATCATGCCAAAAAAGAGTGGAAACAAGCTGACGCAAGCCGCTGGCAACGCATGACCGGACGAGCCGGGAAACTGGAAAAAATCTGCCAGCAGCTTTTGCTCAAATTTCTGGAAGTCCTGCGGTTTGTTGTGCAGGCGTTGCTGCATGTTGTCGGACTGCGCTCCACACCGCCAGAACCAGTCCGTTCTGTCCTGACAGAACAGGATAGACCAGTCCTTGAGGATTTCCGCAAACGGCATGATGAAGAATTTACCGCCATGGCTGATCCGGAAAAAATTGAGGTCTGGCTCTCATACCGCTTTGACAGTCTGGTGCAGGCCAGACAGGACCGCATCTGGAAATGGAACAAAGCCCACCAGCCGGAAAAAGAGCGGGCAAGGCAGGAAATCGCCCGCCTGCGCTCAAAACTGTCTGTTCCAGAAGGCTTGAGGAACACCATGGGCATTGCCCAACCCAAACCGGCCATGGGACCATCACCATAAAATCCCGGTTCGCCACTGTCACGCAATGTCAGACAGCCCTCCATCCCGCCATTGCCTCTCGACCAGATCGCCAGTTTCCGTCAAACTGGGGCATCTGAATTTTCTGAGAAACAAGGCTTTCTTTCATGCCACGCGGTCGCCCTCGCAAAAACCCTGATGCTGCCCCTGCCCCCAAGAAAACCACCAAGGCCAGCAAAGCCAAGGCAGCGAGTGCGACACTGGGCTTTGAACAGCAGATGTTTCTAGCGGCTGACAAGCTGCGCAAGAACCTTGAACCCTCAGATTACAAACATGTGGCCCTTGGCCTGATCTTCCTGCGCTACATTTCCACCGCGTTTGAAGCCCGCCATGCTGAACTGATGCTGGATGATCCGGCAGCCGCGGAAGACCCCGACGAATATCTGGCTGAAAACATCTTCTGGGTGCCCGAGACCGCCCGCTGGTCTCACCTGAGAGACAACGCCCGTTCCCCCGGCATTGGCAAGATGATTGATGAGGCCATGCTGGCCATTGAAAAAGCCAACCCGGAACAGCTCAAAGGCGTTCTTCCCAAGGATTACGGACGCCCTGCCCTTGATAGCGTGATGCTAGGGGAACTGATTGACCTGATCTCCGACATCGGCATGGGCGATACGGATGATAAGGCGCGGGACGTGCTGGGCCGGGTGTATGAATACTTCCTTGGCGGGTTTGCTGGAGCCGAGGGCAAGCGCGGGGGCGAATTCTACACGCCTTCCAGCGTGGTGCGCACGCTGGTTTCCATGCTCGAACCCTATAAGGGCCGGGTGTATGACCCGTGCTGTGGCTCTGGTGGCATGTTCGTGCAGTCTGAACGCTTTGTGGAAACCCATGGTGGTAAGCTGGGTGACATCGCTATTTATGGGCAGGAAAGCAACCACACCACATGGCGTCTGGCCCGCATGAACCTTGCGGTGCGGGGTATTGGCGCGGATATCCGCTGGAACAATGAAGGCAGCTTTCTGCGCGACGAGCTGAAAGACCTGCGCTTTGACTATATTCTGGCCAACCCACCCTTTAACGTCTCGGACTGGTGGAATGCGTCCCTGGAGGAAGACCCGCGCTGGCAGTATGGCAAGCCACCTGCGGGCAATGCCAACTATGCGTGGCTCCAGCATATCCTTTGGCATCTGGCCCCCGACGGCACCGCTGGCGTGGTGCTGGCCAATGGTTCCATGTCCTCCAACCAGAACAGCGAAGGCGAAATTCGCCGCCGGATGGTGGAAGCCGATGTGGTGGACTGCATGGTGGCCCTGCCCGGTCAGCTTTTCTATTCCACGCAGATTCCGGCCTGTCTATGGTTCCTCACCCGCACCAAAAAGCAAAAGGGCTGGCGAGACCGGCGCGGGGAAATCCTGTTTATTGACGCCCGCAAGCTGGGCACGATGGTTGACCGCACCCGCCGGGAACTGACGGACGAGGACGTGGCCCGCATTGCCGACACCTACCACGCATGGCGTGGAGAGAAGAACGCGGGCACCTATGAGGATAGTCCGGGCTTCTGCAAATCCGCCACGCTGGATGAAGTGGAACAGCACGGCTTTGTGCTGACACCGGGCCGCTACGTGGGAGCAGAGGCAGCCGAGGAAGACAGTGTACCGTTTACCGAACGCTTTGCAGCCCTTGAAAAGACCCTGAAAGAGCAGTTCGCACAAGGAGAAGTCCTGAACACTAAAATTGCCGCATCCCTCAAGCTGATTGTGCAGAAGGAGAGTGCGTAATGCTGTATCTTACCCCATTGGAACGCGCTCTCGACCGGCTAAAGGAAGGCTGGGTACGACACCTTGCCCAACCCGACGACGAACAGTTGCGGGATGGCCTGATCCAGCGTTTCGAGTTTACCTATGAACTCAGCCACAAGACCCTGAAGCGCTTTCTGGAAGCCAATTCAGCCTCGCCCGAGGAGTATGACCGCATGGGCTTTCCGGACATGATCCGCTCCGCCAACGAAGCCGGACTGCTGAAAAGCGCATGGCCCCAGTGGAGCGTATTCCGCAAAATGCGCAACCTGACCAGCCATACTTACAACGAAATGACGGCCAAACAGGTTGTGGCCACCATTCCCGATTTTATTGCAGAAGCCGAGTTTCTGCTGGCCACGCTGAAAGAACGCACAGCGTGACAGGGCAGATCGACATCACCCCCGAAGAGCGGGCTATTGTGCTGCGGATACTCAACGAGATTGTGCCTGACCGTGAAGTGCGGGCTTTTGGCTCGCGTGTCACAGGCAAGGCCAAGCCATTTTCTGATCTCGATCTGGCGATTATGGGTGATGACCCTTTGCCTTTGGAAATACGAGCACGGCTGGAGGAAGCTTTCTCAGAGTCTGATCTGCCGTGGAAAGTTGATATTCTCGATCAATTTTCATCAGATAAAACTTTTCAGGGTTTGATAAACCCTGTTTCTATATTTTTAGAGTAAGATGTTCAAAAAATGACTATATTCACTTATAAATTTCGACTTAAAGATGTCACAGAAATTCAAGTTGGATTCCCTTTTAAAAGCGCAGAATACTCAGAAACTGGTATTAAACTCCTACGAGGTGACAATATTGGGCAAGGCTTTCTCCAATGGAATGGTGTTAAATTTTGGCCCATTGAAAAATCATCTCAGTTATCCCAGTATATTTTACAAAAAGATGATGTCGTCATCGCAATGGATCGTCCTTGGGTATCCAGCGGATTAAAGTATTCAGTAATACACCAGGAAGATGATGGGTCACTATTAGTGCAGCGCGTCGCTAGATTACGCTCCCTACCAGGCATACATAAATATATATTGCCATATATAATAGGATCAGGAAATTTTACAAATTATATCCTCTCAGTTCAAACCGGAACAACAATTCCGCATATTAGTCTAGATCA
The DNA here is from genome assembly GCF_963921165.1 of Acetobacter zythi. Classification (NCBI taxonomy): domain Bacteria; kingdom Pseudomonadati; phylum Pseudomonadota; class Alphaproteobacteria; order Acetobacterales; family Acetobacteraceae; genus Acetobacter; species Acetobacter zythi. The sequence goes on along the minus strand of NZ_CAWUEO010000023.1, from coordinate 36,407 downwards.
GATAGGAGATTATGAATTTTTCGCTCCTCCTATCAAAGAGCAAGAGAAAATTGGCAGTCTGTTACGTAGGTTGGACGATAAAATAGACCTTAACCGCCGGACGAACGAAACGCTGGAAGCCATGGCGCAGGCGTTGTTTCGGGACTGGTTTGTCGATTTTGGCCCGACACGGGCAAAAATGGCCGGAGAAGCTCCTTATCTCGCACCAGAACTGTGGGAACTCTTTCCCGATAGGCTGGATGATGAGGGGAAGCCTGAGGGGTGGATAAATAGTCTTGTTGGCAAACAATTTGATGTCACGATGGGGCAGTCTCCACCGGGAAACACTTACAACTCTGACGGAGTAGGCATTCCTTTTTACCAAGGGAAGACGGATTTTGGCTTTATTTTCCCGCAACGCAGGATGTATTGCACCGCACCCACTCGTTTCGCAAACGCATTAGATAGCTTGGTAAGCGTCAGAGCTCCTGTTGGCGATGTCAATTTTTCTGAGGAAAAATGTTGCATTGGCCGAGGACTCGCCTCCGTTCGTCATCCTCATAACCTTCCTTACTACACTTATTTCACTATGAAATTTTTACGAAATGTCTTTTCGTCTTTTGAGAATACTGGGACAGTTTTTGGCTCTATAAATAAAAAGCAATTTGAAGACTTGTTTGTCATCGAAAGCGGTTTGGAAAAAGCCTTTGAAAGCCAAGTGATGCCTACTTGTTCTAAAATTATAGCCAACGAAGCAGAATCCCGTACCCTCACCCAACTCCGAGATCTCCTTCTCCCCAAGTTAATGTCTGGCGAGATCAGCATCCGGGATGCCGAAAAAATGGTGGAAGACGCGGCATGAGCTTTCTGTCCGAAAACGAGATCGAAGATTGGGCCTGCGATATTCTGCGCGAATGTGGCTACACCATTGTCTGGGGGCCGGATATTGCCCCCGGTGGCAAAAAGCCCGAACGCACTTCGTTATCGGACGTCATTCTGGAAAAACGCCTGCGGGCAGCCATAGACAAGCTAAATCCACACCTTCCCCAAACCTCGCGCGATGAAGCCCTACTCGCTCTGATCCGTGAAGACACACCCGACCATGTAGACGAAAACCGCCGCCTGCATGACTATCTGGTCAATGGCGTGCCGGTGGACGTGGTGCGCGGGGATGGCACCCAGTCTGGCGATCGGGTACGCCTGCTGGATTTTGAGAACCCGAAGAACAATGACTTTCTGGTCGTGCGCCAGTTCGTCATTGAAAAAGACGAAGCCAACCGCAGGCCAGACCTCGTTCTGTTCATCAACGGTATGCCGCTTGGGGTGATTGAACTCAAAAGCCCGAGTTCCGAGAACGCTACGCTGGATTCTGCATGGAACCAATTCCAGACTTACCGCAGCCTTATTCCATCGCTGTTCCGCTTCAATGAAGCGCTGATGATTTCGGATGGCAGAGAAGCCCGCATTGGCTCGCTGACCGCCGACCGTGACCGCTTCATGCCATGGCGCACGATCAACGGCGAAGACCTGATCGCCAAAAACCATGAGGAAATGGAAACCGTATTGCGGGGCGTGTTTACGCCACACTGGTTTCTGGGCCTGATCCGTGACTTTGTGCTGTTTGGCGAGAAGAACGGCAGCCCTATCAAGATTCTGGCGGGCTATCACCAGTTCCATGCCTGCCGGAAAGCCGTGGCGCAGACTGTGCGGGCTTCGGCACCGGATGGAGACCGAAAGGTCGGTGTCGTGTGGCATACGCAGGGGTCAGGCAAGAGCCTGCTCATGACGTTCTATGCTGGTGTGATTGCCCGCCACCCGGAGATGGAAAACCCCACCATCATTGTGCTGACAGACCGCAATGATCTGGACGACCAGCTCTTCGCCACCTTCTCCGGCGCACAGGCTTTGTTGCGCCAGACACCGGAGCAGGCGGAAAGCCGGGAGGACTTACAGAAACTCCTCCGGCGCAGCTCTGGCGGTGTCATCTTTACCACCTTGCAGAAATTCCAGCCTGAAGACGGAGAAACCAGCCTTCCCGTGCTGGCCGACCGACGCAATGTGGTGGTCATGGCCGATGAAGCACATCGCAGCCAGTATGGACTGGAAGCCAAATTCAACCCGAAAACTGGTAAAATGACCTACGGGTTTGCCAAATATCTGCGCGACGCTCTGCCCAATGCCTCCTTTATCGGCTTTACCGGCACACCCATTGAAAATGCTGATGTGAACACACGCGGTATTTTTGGCGATTACATCGACATTTATGATATCGCGCAGGCTGTCGAGGATGGCGCAACCGTGCCCATCTATTACGAAAGCCGCCTTGTACGCATCGAACTGGATGAAGACCTCAAGGAAGAGCTGGACGACGAACTGGCCGATATTGTCGAAGGGCTTTCCGAGAACGAGGAACATAAGCTCAGCCAGAAATACTCTCGGGTGGAAGCACTGGTCGGCTCAGAACCCCGCCTGCGTCGGATTGCCGAAGACCTTGTGACCCACTTTGAAAATCGCCTGACCGCCCTTGAAGGCAAAGGCATGATCGTGGGCATGAGCCGGGCCATCTGTGTGGCTCTGTATAACGAGATCATCCGCTTGCGCCCCACCTGGCATAGTGATGATGACAATGAAGGAGCCATCAAGGTGGTGATGACCGGAAGTTCATCTGACCCTGCCGGATTCCAGCCCCATATTGGCAAGAAGTCCAAGGCCCGGCGTGAGCTGCTGGCAAAGCGCATGAAGGACAACAATGATCCGCTCCGACTGGTCATTGTGCGCGACATGTGGCTGACGGGCTTTGACGTGCCCTCCATGCACACCATGTATGTGGACAAGCCCATGCGCGGGCATGGGCTGATGCAGGCCATTGCCCGCGTCAACCGCGTATTCAAGGGCAAACCCGGCGGCTTAGTGGTGGATTATATAGGTCTGGCCCAGAACCTGAAGACGGCTCTGGGCGAATACTCCGCCGGAGACCGCGAACAGGTTGGCATTGATGAAGGCGAGGCCATCCGCGCCTTGCAGGAACGCTACGAAGTCGTGCGGGCCATGTTCAACCCCGGCCAGACTGGTGGCTTTGACTACCGCCCCGCCTTGCAGGACGGCGCGACACCCAAGGCCAAGCTGTCCATCATGGCGGGAGCGCTTGACCATATTCTGGGCCAGCAGCAACGCGCCATGGCATCCGCCAAAAATGATGAAGAGCGTAAGGCCGCCCAGAAACGCTACCCTGATGCCGTCAAGGCACTCTCGGTTGCCTTTGCGCTGGCTTCCGCCAGTGATGAAGCCGCCAGACTGCGCGATGAAATCGGGTTTTTCGAGGCTGTCAGGGCGGCTCTAGTCAAGAGCTTGAGCAATGGCACCGATGGGCGCAGTGCACAGGAGCGCGAACTGGCCATCAGGCAACTGGTTAGCAAGGCGGTCGTTTCAACAGACATCATCGACATCATGGAAGCTGCTGGCATTGGAAAGCCTGATATTTCCATCCTCTCGGACGCCTTCTTGCAGGAAGTGCGGGAAATGCCCCAGCGCAATCTGGCCATTGAAGCGCTCAAGAAACTGCTGGAAGGCCAGATACGCAGTCGAACCCGTTCCAACATCACGGAAGCCGAAGCCTTCTCACAACGGCTGGAACAGGCTGTCGCCCGCTACCATGCCAACGCCCTGACGTCCGCTCAAATTCTGGATGAACTCATCCGCATGGCACGTGACATGGCCTCCGCCCGCGACCGGGGCGAAGAACTGGGCCTGACACAGGAAGAAATCGCGTTCTATGACGCGCTGGCCCAGAACCAGAGCGCCAAGGAAGCTATGGGCGACCCCAGCCTACGGGTTATCGCCACAGCACTGGTGAAGACCATTCGGGAGAATGCCACAGTGGACTGGACCGTCATGGCGCAGGCACGCGCCAAGATGCGCACTTCCGTCAAACGCCTGCTCCGGCAGTATGGATACCCGCCGGATATGCAGGACGAAGCCGTGCAGCACATTCTACGCCAAGCGGAGCAGTTCGCACCTGTTTGGGCTAAAAAAAGGAATTTTTAATGGTGGTAGTTATAAAAATTTATGCAAATAGAATAACCAATAAAATACCACCTTGAGAAATAAATGCATTATTTTTATGTTATATTATCAACATATCTTCCATATTTATTCATGGAGTTAACCCTTGAAGATTATTTCTGCACGAATTCGTAACTATCGTACTGTTTTAGACGAAGTATTACCTGATCTTGACAAGGGATTGACGTTAGTTGGCCCAAACAATGCTGGGAAAACAAACTTACTGAAAGCGATCAGGCTATTTTTTACTGGCTATAACAACTCTCTTGGATATAACAGAGAGAGTGATCTCAGCTTTGGACAAGGAAGAAATCAAACTAATATATCCATTACTTTCCGTATAGAACAAAGCGACAGCGACGAAATAAACAACATTATAGAAAATATAACGGAATTATTAAAGGTTGATAAACCAAAAAACAACGAAATAACAGTATATTTGACCTTCTCATCTTCCTCAAACCCAATCTATAGAGTTTATCCCAATTCAAAAAGACCAACCATTGCAACCACAAAAGCTTCTTACTCAAGATTTGAGCGATCTTTCATGGATATTATTTTTAACAAATTTTCTGTTCATTATATACCATCAGATAAAAGTAGCGAACAGCTTTATAATGATTTAATTCTTCCATTTTTATTAAAAAAAGCCTTTAGTGCCCTTACTCCACACATGACAATAATAAGCTCAGCAATGGATTCCGTTGCAAAAAGCTTTAATCTTTCTCTACAAAAAGCAAGCATCAATGGGCTCAAAAGCTCTTTTACTTTTCCTTCAGATCCCAATCGTTTTTTTAAAGAAGTTGATTTCTCATTAAGTGATCCAGAAAAAACTAGTATTTTTAGTAAAGGAATGGGAATCCAATCTGCTGCAATTCTTTCTTCGTTTAATTGGATTACGCTTGAAGAAATAAAAGATGATAAAAATGTCATCTGGCTACTGGAAGAACCTGAGTCATATTTACATCCAGAACTTGCATCACAATGCGACAGAATGATTGACGAACTCCGAGACTGTTCACAAGTAATTTGTACAACTCACTCCTTAGGATTTGTCCCTCAAGATCCACGAAGAACGTTAGGAATCGAACGCCTAGAAGGTTGGACAAAAGCCCATGTATTTAAAACCTATTATGAAGCAACAAACAAAATTAGAAAATCTCTGGGTGTTAAATTTAGTGATTTCTATAACTTGAATCATTTTAACGTTATTGTTGAAGGAGAAACAGATAGAGAGTACCTAGAATTTTTTGGAAACTATATTAAAAAAATAAATCGTGCGATCGATTTTCCTATCATTACTTCAAAAGCAATTTCATACTTAGATCAAGGTGGGGTAACTGGGTTGGAGGGGTTTGTACGCGCCACATATCAATTCATTCGAGAAGAACGCCCTTGCGTAATACTTATCGACGGAGACGCAGCTGGTGATAAATGTCGCAAAGCATTGCAAGGATTTTTAGGCCAAAAACGAATTCCATTCGAAGCAAACAAGAATTTTATTATTATAAGAGACCGCTTCGCAATAGAGGGGCTGTTTCCAGATAATTGGATTTCTGAACTCTACGACAAAAATCCCAATTGGTTTGATGGCTATGCAATAGATGCAGAGGGAAAATTAATGCCTTTCAGCGTAGTGGACGGCCATAAACGGCAATTCATGACTCAAATTCTTGCTAAAATTGAAGAAGAAACTAATCCAGACTGGGCTGAACCTTGGCTATTATTTCTCACAGTATTAGAAAAGGCTCTTTACAATGAAGGTATAAGAATTTATGGAAAAATTATTGAAAAAATACTTTCCTATACAAATCCATATCCGCAATCTGAAAATGAATTTCAGACGAATATAATTTCGGAATGAATATCACAATGACAGTTATTAAATTCACATATATTTAGAGATAAAAGATAATTTCTTTCCACATAATTTCGAGCATAACCACTTCCCAGAATGTTTAACCAACGATATAAGGAATTCAGTAATCAGAAGACAGCACGTCGCTACTCTTTTTGCTGTTTCAACGGGTTAGAAAAGTGCTACTGCGGGTTGATGAGGGTTCGAGTCCCGCAGTTCGCACCACAAACTGTTGAAAAACAGAGGTATTTTGTCCGAGAGGGAATTTTCCCATAATGGGAAAACTTCATGCTCCGCGCCATCCCGTCCCGACGCACAGGACAGCCTCGTTATCACTTCCGCCGCATCGTCCCGGCACTGCTCCGCCCCCTGTTGGGCAAGACCGAGATTTCCCTTGTCCTCCATACCTCTGATAAACTGGTCGCCCGTGAACGTGCAGCCGCCCTGTATGCCAGGACGGGACAGCTTTTCAGAGCAGGCAAGATGCAACACCCCACCAAAGACGACCTTCTGGCCCTCTATCGCGACCTGATTGACAGCTACGAGGCCGCTCTGAAAGCTCAGGAAGACAGTGCCGCAAAAGTGCTCGAAGCCGAGCGCGCCCAGCATCTCATTGAAAAAGCCGATCTGGTCACCAAGCAATCAACCTTCCTCAATACGGTCCTGCCTCACATGGAAGGCCTTCTGAAGGGATTGGGACAACTCAGGCACACCCTCGAAAAACGGGAAGTGTGGGCTGTCACCGAAAAACAGGGCTTACAAAACCAGATCACCACGCTTTGTGGCCTGATCCAGACCAGCCTGCCTCACAATGAAGATAAACCCGATGGGCAGAAATCCTCGTCCAAACAACCGCGCAGCATGAAACTGTCGGCAGCGGCGGACATCGTCGCCCATAACGCCCGCTTTGACAGACTGTTTGCCGAACGCTTCTGGGAGGGGTTTTCAACACTACCCTGGGCCTGTTCCATGGAAGATGTGCCTTGGCAGGCAGAAGGCTATGAAGGGCGCAGCCTTGGTTATCTCGTCATGCAGGCCGGGTGGTTTTTTGAGGGACACCGGGCCGCTGATGATTGTCTGGCTGGTGTGACCTTACTCAGCACACGTCTGCCTAAAACACAGACCCCAGCCCTCTCCGCCCTGCTTCAGGAAGCGCGGCAACCCCGCTGGCAGATCTGGGCGGAGAATGCCCCCTTTGACCTTAAAGATAAGCTCAAGGCCCGTGGCTACCGCTGGAATGACGGCACAGATGGTCGCCCCAAAGCGTGGTTTACCGAAGTGCCGCAGGCGCAAAAAGAAGACGAACAGCATTTCCTGAAAACAGAAATCTATCTTCGTGAGGTCGCCCTGCTCACCCGTGAAATTACCGCATGGGATCGTTTCTCAGCCCGTGCCTGAAACACGCCCCTTTCCATTCCCCACTTCCCTTATTCCTCGGCATGGCAACAGCAGACAGGCGGCAATCGCCTACTTGTCGGACATGGTGCATAGCCATTTGGTAGTCGTAAAGCGGACTGCTCGATTTTGGATGCGGTTTAATATCATCAAGTGCTAGAGGTGCGAAACTTTTTGATTTGCATTACTTGCGAGTATCGCTGAAATGCACACGAACGAATGTTATCTGTCGGATTCTAAGATCGGAACACTTCTAGGTAATGACAATATCAACATATTTTCTGCTAAATGGGATTGATCCACGGATGGTTTCGAGCTTGTCGCGTGAATCCTTAACAGCGTCATGGAAAGTTGCGTTCTTGGAGTAATATAAAATATTGTGATTCCGCCGTCGGTGATTGCGTCATGTGTCAAAAAAAATTAAATAATAACTGATCATTGTGCACAGTCTTACAATCGAGGTATATTAAAAACACACGTTTTTCTTTGGGATTGTAAAAATGAGTGATGATGTGAAAGAATATAAAAAAAGCTTAAGTGATGAATTAGACTTCAGTAGCATAGATCAATACCACGAATCTATTATGCAAATTAGCAATCAATGTTTCGAATATAAAAAATTATGCGTTGGAGCTATCGGTATAATTATAGCGGCAATGTTAAAAATAAATTCACAAGGCACTCTTATATTTGTTCCATTAATTTGTATATTTGTTACAATAGGATTCTGGATGTGTGATTCTACAGCCTATTATTATCAAAGAGCTAATAGGCAAAAACTTTCCTCCATACAAAATAAAATTTCAAACAGGAATGAGCAAGGTAATTATAATTCAGAACCTATAAAAAATTCTTTTATTATGTCTATATTTAACAAATCAATGATACTCTACATGTATTTTATTTCAATACTTCTTTTGTTTCTATTAACAAAATTAACTATTAATATAATGCATTGCTGCGTGCAAAAAGTATGAAAATATTCGTAAGCTACACGACTAGGGATGGTGTGATAACAAGAGATTTTTTATCTTCTCTTGCAGGAAAACTATCTGATCTTGGAGATGTATATATTGATATTCTGCACAATGATTCTAAGGATAAACAAGAAAGAGTGAAAAATGAGCTTCAGGAAGCAGATATTTTTTTACTATTAAGCACTAGTTCTATAAAGAAATCTCCATGGGTTGCGTGGGAAATAAATAAAGCAAACTCTTTGAGAGTGCATAAAATAACAATTGATGCAAATGATTTGTCCACATGTTTGATAATAGAAAAATCAAGAGAGTTTCTTATTAAAGCAATTTATGATTTATCATGACTAAACTATATATCGGCTTACTCCAGTCTCCGTTCGTAAACGGACCTTCCGCTTCCCCCCCATATCTGCCATCAAACGCTTTGATCGTGAACATGGGCTGGGCCTGACTTGCCAGCAGCCCACCAATCAGCGCAATACCCCATGGCTGCGCAGTTCCATCCCATAACCGCCGATATTATTGGCCCATAGCGAGTGATGATTGGAGCAAGAGATCACAGAAAGAGAAACGCGACAGGCCTCTCACCCTCTGTGACCTCATGTTCAAATTGAACGCACCCTTTTCATCCTGCGCCGAATATTCAGAACCGTTGCTGGTGATACACCGACCCGATTGGCAATCTCACGCAACGTCATTTTCTGACTGTCCGGGGAGGCAAGGATGGCCTCAATCTCCTTCCTGCGCCCTGTAGCCGTATTGTGTCTGGGCTTGGGCGGACATGTCGTTTGCACAGGATCGGGGGGTTCCGGAGCCTCAGTCTCCCTGATGTGCGTTTTCAGTTCTTCAGTCTCACTGATATGGGTCTGCCGAACAGCCGCCAGATCACGCAGGATCACTTCCAGATTTATCGCCTCCGACATCTGGCGGCTTTTCCTTGTGTCCATCTGAAAACTGACCCGCTTCATCAGATCATCAATCGTGTTGATGGGAAGTTCAAATTGAACAAGATCAGCCAGAATCACCATACGCTTCAAAACAGCCTCGGGCATGACATCCCCGTCCTGACTGGCTTGTCTGTAGGCACGCCTTACAAACTGGCGATCCTCTCGCAGTGTGGTCCAGTGGTTCAGTACCTTCCAAAGCATGAGGAGGCAGTTTTGATCGTCGGTCAGATTTTAACAGACGCTTACCCGCCGATACGATTACACTTCATTTGTATAAACGTATGTGATACACATGTTCATACAAATAAGGGAGATCTTCCATGTCCGCTGTTACATTTCGGGTAGATGAAACACTGAAGGCGGCTGCCGTTGAGAAACTATCAGCGCAAGGTATCTCTCTTTCCGATGCATTGCGCGATACCTTGGCCTACATCGCAGAAACCGGCCGGTCCCCCGTTAAACGTCAGCTTGTCACGGATGAGGATGCCCACCTCCTCGAAATTGTACGAGAACGCCTTAAAAACCCTGCCCCAAAACACCGCATGACTTTTGCAGAACTGAAGAGCCGTCATCACGAATGAAAGAGTATTCGCTTGAATTCGATGAGAGGGCATTGAGAGAATGGGATGCGCTCGACGGAAGTGTCCGCAAGAAATTCGAAAAGAAGATGGAGAAATTAATCTGGAATCCTCATTCCCGGGGAAATGAGCTTCATCGTGATCTGGCTGGATTTTATAAAATCAAACTTCTTAAAGACGGGTATCGCCTTGTCTATCAGGTCATAGACGAACGTATCGTCATTTATGTGATTGCCGTTGGCCGTAGAACCGATAATGAAATTTATGCATTAGCAACAAAACGGACAGACTGAAATTTTTGCTTCCATTACACGTCTGTTTTCGCCGTCATGGCGGATCTCGTTACAAATTTTGGGAAAACCAAAAAGCGGACATGAGAACATGTCTCATCTGATTGGTCGGCTCAGTAAATCCCAACTGTCTTCAAAATTGCTGATGCCGGAGCAGATAGGTCCATGCCTTGTGTAGGACGGGTTAACCGCCGACGCGTTGTACCTGGTTGTTTCAAGGGGAGAGAGAAGCAGTCAAAAATCTCAAGACGAGATTTTGAGCAACAAAATTGAGCTTACACCAAAAAAAGGCATTATCAATCTTCTATATCAGCCTGTGAGCAATACCTCGCCGGGTTGCAAATTGTTTGTTAAAGTTGATTTCAATATCCCTCTGCTGTCTGGATTATCCGGTTTGATGCAACACGACTTCTTCCTCCGCCCCGTCGTCAACTCCCCTTATGGATATCCGGCGCTTCACTGGGCACTAGACGAACATGGGCAGCCAACAGGAATCCTTGTAGAATCACGGCGAGCGGCGGAATTCGTTACGCCGGTTCCCAAACCCAAGAAAACCAAGGCGACAGCAGCTCAAGCCAGTCTGGTCTACACAGATGCAGAAGGGCTTTCCTCCGAAGAGCAGGAATACAATCATAGCCGCCTCATCAACGAGGTGCGTGCAGTCGTCGATGCATGGCGGCAGCTTCCCAACCCGGACCAATGGGGTGTGACGCCTGAAACCGCACGGCTGCTTCGTCATTGGCGGCACCATAATTTCAGCGGAATCAAGCCCTTCTTCTGCCAGCTCGAGGCAGTCGAAACGGCAATCTGGTTAACTGAGGTCGCGCCCAAGCTGGGTAATCGGGGCGTACGTTTCATCAGGCATCTCAAACAAGCCAACGACGGCGCCAATCCCGGACTGTCCCGCCTTGCACTCAAGCTTGCTACCGGGGCCGGCAAGACGACCGTTATGGCTCTACTGATCGCGTGGCAAACCGTGAACGCCGTCCGTCATCCAGGGAGCAAACTGTTTTCATCAGGCTTCCTGATCGTGGCCCCCGGCATTACAATCAAGGACCGGCTCCGTGTCCTGCTCCCCAACGATCCGGACAGCTATTACCGCTCGCGCGAAATTGTTCCACTCGACATGATGCCAGACGTGATGAAGGCCCGGATTGTCATTACCAACTACCATGCTTTCAAGCTGCGTGAACGGCTGGATCTTGCAAAAGGTACTCGCACGGTTCTTGAGGGTTGGCGAGAGGAAACGGTCCAGACACTGGAAACAGAAGGACAGATGCTTCAGCGGGTCATGCCCGAACTGATGGGTCTCAAACGTGTTGTCGTGCTCAATGACGAAGCGCATCACTGCTATCGCGAGAAGCCGACAACGGACGAGGAAGGGACACTCAAGGGCGACGACAAGGCGGAAGCCGACGAGAACAACAAGGCTGCCCGGCTCTGGCTGTCCGGCCTTGAAATCGTGCAGCGTAAACTTGGCATCGCAACGATCTTCGATCTCTCCGCAACGCCATTCTTCCTCCGAGGCTCAGGTTACGCAGAAGGCACACTCTTCCCATGGACGATGAGTGACTTTTCTCTGATGGATGCCATCGAATGCGGGATCGTAAAACTGCCCCGCGTCCCGATTTCCGACAACGTGCCCGGCAGCCGGATGCCGCTGCTGCGCAATCTGTGGGATAATATCGGCAAGGATATGCCCAAGAAAGGCCGCGGTAGCAGCGCTGTGGCTGATCCGGAAAAATTGCCGCATCTACTCTATGACGCGCTGGACGCGCTTTATGGACACTACCGCCAGGTCTTTGAGCTTTGGGAGCAGCAAGGCATTGACGTGCCGCCGGTCTTCATCGTCGTCTGCAACAACACGACGACTTCCGAACTCGTCTATAAATACATCTCTGGATGGAGCGAGATTGACGAAGACGGTAACGAAATAGTCGTAAACACAGGGCGTTTCCCGCTCTTTGCCAATTACGATGAAAATCATCAGCGTTATTCCCGCCCGCGCACCATCCTGATCGACAGCGCCCAGCTTGAATCTGGGGAAGCTCTCGATCCCAGCTTCCGTGCTGCTGCGTCCGACGAGATCGAACGCTTCCGCCGCGACATTGCAGAACGTGAAGGCAACCCGCAGGCAGCAGCCAAGATTGATGACGCGACTTTGTTGCGCGAAGTCATGAACACCGTTGGCAAGTCCGACAAACTGGGCGCGCAGATCCGTTGTGTCGTCTCCGTCTCCATGCTTACCGAAGGATGGGATGCGAATACCGTCACGCATATTCTTGGCGTCCGTGCCTTTGGCACGCAGCTCCTGTGCGAGCAGGTCGTCGGTCGTGCTCTGCGCCGTCAGTCCTATGAGCTGAACGCAGACGGCTTGCTAAACCCCGAATACGCCGACATCCTTGGCATCCCGTTCGACTTTACTGCAAAGCCCGTCGTTTCAGTCCCGGCTACCCCAAAACCGACCACGCATGTTCATGCTGTGCGTCCTGACCGGGATGCTTTGGAAATCATTTTTCCTCGTGTGGCGGCCTATCGTACAGAATTGCCCAGCCAGACAGCTAAAGCGGAGTTCACTCCAGATTCCACACTGGAACTGACGCCGGATCTTGTTGGTCCGACAAACACAGAGAATGCGGGTATTATTGGAGAGAGTAACAATCTTACGCTTGCTGACATGAAAGATGCCCGTTCTTCCACTATTATCTTCAAGCTTGCGACCTATCTCATTACTCGAACCTATCGAGATGCGGGGGAAGACCCGCCTTTGCACCTCTTCGGCCCCATTCGTCGGATCGTTCGGGAATGGATAGACAGTCATCTCGTCTGCAAAGGCGGAACCTATCCTGCGCTCCTGCTTCGCCCTGATATTGCGGAGCGGGCAGCGGAGAAAATCAAGAATGCCATCACGCGCGCCAATATTGGTGAAAAACCGGTCATCGTCGTGCCCGATCCTTTCGCGCCGATCGGCTCATCGGCCGATGTAAGTTTCGTTACAACAAAGACGACATGGAAAACCGATCCAAAGAAAAGCCATATCAACGTGGTCGTTTGCGACAGCGACTGGGAGGCGGAGTTCTGCCGTGTAGTGGAGAAGAACTCTCACGTTTTGGCCTATGTAAAAAATCAGGGACTTGGCTTCGAAGTGCCTTACAATGATGGCCATGTTTCCCGCCATTACCGGCCCGACTTTATCGTCCGCATTAATGATGGAGAAGCAGATCCACTCAATCTGGTGGTCGAAATTAAGGGGTATCGAAAGGAAGACGCGAAAGCCAAGGCCGAGACAATGCGCACATTGTGGATTCCCGGTGTGAATCATCTAGGAACCTGTGGACGCTGGGCTTTTGAGGAATTCAAAGACGTTTTCGAGATCGAAGACAAATTCAACGAATTGGTGGATCGCTTGCGTGCCGCCTCGACAACAAAGACAACAGAAGTGGCTTAAGAGAGCGAGACGATGACGGACACACGGAACAACGAATTCTTAGAAGCCCTTCGTGCTGAAGGTGGATCAGCCGGTAACGGCACTCTTCGTGAAAGACTGGGCTGGGACGAGAGTGACTATAGAGAGGTCAAAGACGCATTGCTTACTGCCGGGACGATTGCAAACGGACGTGGAAGGGGGGGCTCTGTGCATCTTGCTGGAGCCTCCGTCGTCGAAGCACCAAAAGCCTCATCTCAAAATATAGCTACGACGTCACGTACAAAGGCAAAGCCCGCGACAAAAGGGACGAAAACAAAAAAGCATGCCATAAGCAGCTATCGTCACGACGAAGCCACGCGGCGGAACATCCCGACAGCCGAGTTTGAATCCATCATGGAGGCAGAGGACCGCAAGCCGAAGACGCTGCTCTATCCCCGCAACTCCGACTTGGACCCGCAACTTGTCTGGCGCGGGAAGGATGAACAAGACCGAGCAGCCCTCAGTGTGTCCGCGCCGCCCCTGTATATTCAGGAGAAAGTTCATCCGCAGGCGCTGATAGAAGATCTCAAACGGCAAAGCCGAGCACGCATTGAGGATGATGCCCCCGATCTGTTCGGCGATTTTAACGGCCTGCCGGACAGTCAGGCAAAAACCGAATTCTACCGTCACGACCAGCACTGGTCGAACCGCATGATCCTTGGCGATAGCTTACAGGTGATGGCCAGTCTCGCCGAGCGCGAAGGTTTGCGGGGTAAGGTGCAATGCATCTATTTCGATCCTCCTTACGGGATCAAGTTCAACTCGAATTTCCAGTGGAGTACAACCTCGCGTGATGTGAAGGATGGCAAGCTCGATCAGGTGACGCGGGAGCCAGAGCAGGTCAAGGCGTTTCGTGACACATGGCGTGATGGGATTCATTCTTATCTAACCTATTTGCGTGACAGACTGACCGTGGCGCATGATTTGCTGACAGAAAGTGGGAGTATTTTCGTTCAAATTGGGGATGAAAACGTTCATCGTGTTCGGGCGGTTCTGGATGAGATATTTGGGGAGGAAAACTTTATTGCACAAATATCTTTCAAGAAAACAGGAGGCAAGGGAGGAAATTTTATAGATAATATATCAGATTACATATGCTGGTTTTCAAAAAATAAAAAAATCACAAAATATAGGGATTTATATAAATCACGCCCTATTTCGATGATACAGTCAGGGTATAATTGGGTTGATGACGATTTCCTTCCAAGAAGATTGAAGAAGCATGAAAAGGAAAATTTTGGAATTTTAGAAAGAGATAATATTTTCCAAACATCTATTCTCGTATCGCAAAGTGGAGGAGAAAAATCCAGCTTCGCATTCAATTTCGAAAATAAAAATTACAAGCCTTCAAAGAATACATTTTGGAAGACGAATTATGTGGGATTGAATGTATTAAGTAAGTCTGGAAGAATTATTGGTGTATCCGATACGCTTGCATATAAAAGATATGAAAAAGATTTTCCTGTTGTGAAGATAAATGCTTTCTGGGATGATACTATAGAAAGTACGTTTGCTGTTGATAAAAAATATGTAGTGCAAACTGCTGCAAAAGTCATAGAACGTTGCATGCTTATGGCCACCGATCCAGGTGATCTTGTATTGGATCCTACTTGTGGGTCGGGCACAACAGCCTACGTTGCCGAGCAACGCGGGCGGCGCTGGATTACTATTGATACATCCCGTGTAGCACTTGCACTTGCTCGCTCTCGGCTTATGGGTGCCCGTTACCCCTATTATCTCCTTGCTGACAGTCCGGAAGGGCAACGCAAGGAGGCTGAAGTTACGCGGTCCATTCCGAAATCTCACCCGACGCATGGCAACCTTAAGCATGGCTTTGTCTATGAGCGCGTGTCGCATATCACCCTGAAATCCATCGCCAACAATGCCGAAATCGACGTGATCTGGGAAGATTTCCAGATACGGCTGGAGCCTCTGCGGGCAGAACTTAACAAATCCCTTGGCCAGCATCGGGAGGAATGGGAAATTCCGCGTGAGGCAGAGGCGAACTGGCCCGAAGCTGCACGGAAAACGCACGCAGCATGGTGGGAGCAGCGCATTGCCCGTCAGAAGGAGATCGACGCTTCCATCGCTGCCAAGGCGGATACCGAGTATCTCTATGACAAGCCCTACGAAGACCGCTCGAAGGTGCGGGTGAGCGGACCGTTTACGGTTGAGTCTCTCTCGCCACATCGGATGCTGGCGGTTGGCACGGACGATCAGTTCTTCGACCCCGGCAAGCCGACGGCGCCCTCGCGCGATCCATCCGTGCGTGATTTCGTCACCATGATCCTGACGACCCTGCGTGAAGCCGGCGTACAGCAGGGCGACAAGCGCGAGCGGATTACCTTCACATCGCTCGATGTCTGGCCGGGCAAAATGCTTTGTGCTGAAGGGCGCTTCATGGAGGGCGAGACCGAGCGGCGGGCTGGTATCCTGATTGGTCCTGAATTCGGAACTGTGACGAAACCTGACCTGACTTCGGCAGCCCGTGAAGCTGGGGACGCCGGATTTGATGTGCTGATTTCCTGTGCGTTTGCTTACGAAGCCAATGCGTCCGAGTTCAATAGCCTTGGGCGCCTGAAAGTCTTGCGCGCACGGATGAACCCGGACCTCCATATGCAGACGGATCTGAAATCAAGTGGCAACCTGTTCGTCGTGTTTGGTGAGCCGGATATAGGCATTGAACAAACGGAAGATGGAGAAATTCGTGTTCGCATCCATGGTGTGGACGTGTTCAAGCCTTCGACAGGCGAGGTTGTGTCGGGTGGGCCAGAGGATATCGCTCTGTGGATGATTGATACGGACTATAACGAGGAAAGCTTCTTTGTGCGTCATGCTTACTTCCTTGGCGCAAACGATCCTTACAAGGCGTTGAAGACGACACTGAAAGCGGAAATTGACGAAGAAGCTTGGACCAGCCTGAACAGTGAGGTCTCGCGTCCCTTCCCGAAACCAGAGACCGGACGGATTGCCGTGAAAGTCATCAACCAGTTTGGCGATGAGGTGATGAAGGTGTTTGATATCTCATGACCGAGTTTCGCATTGCTGACACGTTCACTGCGAGCCTTGCGCGGCTTTCGGGGCAGGAGCAGAAAGCCGCGAAGATCACGGCGCTGGATTTACAACTTGACCCGACCGGCAAGGGACTGAGCTTCCACCGCATCGACCATGCGAAAGATCCGCATTTCTGGTCTGTCCGGGTGAACAGGGATATCCGCCTAATCGTTCATCGTATGGCAGGCAGTTTGATGCTCGTCTGGGTGGACCACCACGATGACGCCTATCGTTGGGCCGAGAGACGGCGGATTGAGGTTCACCCTGCGACTGGCGCGATGCAGATGGTGGAAATCCGCGAACGGGTTGAAGAATTGCCCGTCCCTGTTCTGCGAGAAAAGCGACTGTTCGCGGGACGCACCGAGGCGGAACTGCTTTCCTTCGGAGTGCCAGCGGATTGGCTGGCGGATGTTCTGGCCGTCAGTGATGAAGATGCGCTGCTCGA
Source organism: Acetobacter zythi (assembly GCF_963921165.1). NCBI lineage: Bacteria > Pseudomonadati > Pseudomonadota > Alphaproteobacteria > Acetobacterales > Acetobacteraceae > Acetobacter > Acetobacter zythi. The sequence continues at coordinate 19,356 of NZ_CAWUEO010000023.1, read as the reverse complement.
TCTGCTCCCTCACTTACCTGGCGAGGCGGCAGAGGCATTGATGGCGTTGGCAGTAGGGGAAAAGCCAGCTCCGGCACGGATCGAAAAAGAGGTTCAGGGCTTCGCCCATCCCGATGCTCAACGTCGTTTCCGCGTGCTGCATGGAGTGGAGGAACTGCGCCGCGCGTTGGATTATCCATGGGACAAATGGGCCATTTTCCTTCATCCTGCACAGCAGGCACTGGTGGAGCGGTCATTCTCTGGGCCTGCGCGGGTAATGGGTTCCGCGGGAACGGGAAAGACGATCGTTGCTCTACATCGCGCTGTACATCTGGCACGAGTTCATCCGAACGAACGCGTCCTACTCACAACCTTTTCCGGTCCGTTGGCACGTGCGCTGGCGACACGGGTGTCCCTGTTAGTTTCGGACGACAGTTCGCTCGCCTCCCGGATTGACGTAAGTTGTCTGATGCAAACGGGACTGGGGCTTTACACGACCCTGACGGGGAAAAAGCCGCTCATAGCCTTCTCAGCCGATATTCAGGAGCGGTTGACACAAATCGCGAATGATGCAGCGGACAGCCGGTTTTCGCTATCCTTTTTGTTCGGGGAATGGAGCGATGTGGTAGATGCGCGCCAGATCCGTGATTGGGAGACCTATCGCACAGCGTCACGCATGGGACGTAAGGCCCGCCTGGGTGAAAAGCAGCGCGCATCTCTCTGGACGTGTTTTGAATCGTTACGGAAGTCACTTGCCCAGGACGGCCTGATGACCATGGCCGATGTGTTTCTGGCTCTGACCGATGCATTGCAGGCTGGACGACTGGCGCCTCCTTATGGGTTTGTCATCGTGGATGAGGCGCAGGACCTGGATATCGCCGAAGCGCGTTTCCTTTCCGCTCTTGTTGGTGGAAAGGAAAACGGTCTGTTCTTTGCAGGCGATCTTGGCCAGCGGATTTTCCAGCAGCCTTTTTCATGGAAGGCAATGGGGATTGATGTTCGAGGCCGGTCGTCCACCTTGAAGATCAACTATCGCACCTCGCATCAGATCCGAACGCACGCAGACCGGCTCCTCTCCCGATCCGTCTCGGATGCTGACGGTATTGTGGACGAACGGGCCGAGACGGTCTCTCTGTTCGATGGCCCAACGCCAATTATTGCCTTGTTTGATGATGCTAAGACAGAAGAGGCTGAGGCGGGACGCTGGATTGCCGAACGCATGAAGGAAGGCTGTCTGCCGGAGGAGATCGCTGTTCTTGTTCGCTCCCGATCCGAGATCAACCGGGCGAAGGCTGCCGTTCGTGCAGCCAGAATGACGGCTACAATATTGGACGACACGCTTGTCCTTACGCCTGGTTCCGTTTCCATACTGCCGATGCACCTGGCAAAAGGACTGGAATTCCGGGTTGTCGTGGTTATGGCGTGTGACGACGAGGTTATCCCGCTTCAATCGCGGATCGAGCAGGTTGCAGATGAAGGTGAACTCGAAGAAGTTTACGCCACTGAGCGTCACCTTCTTTATGTGGCCTGCACGCGGGCGCGAGATGCGCTTTGGGTGTCGGGGATAGAACCGGGATCAGAATTCCTAGATGATTTGGAGAGTCTTAAGTAATCAATTTTTCGTTTGAAGCGAAGGAGACTAATCAACGACGTCTGCTTGTTTGTAGTAGGATCTAAAAGCAGACCTTTCGCCCCCCCCCCAATCAGCCTATCGACCTTCAAGAGAGACTTATAACAATATCCCTCCATATAGGCCTCACCCTGAACCGGCATTTGCCTTTCCCATAATGTTTAGCGTAGAAATTTCACTGTTCGAAACAAAGGGGAATTTCCCTGGGTAAAAACCTATGGGCGACGACAATGTGCGGGTTCGAGTCCCGCAGTTCGCACCATAAATCCTTGATTTAGAAGGATTTATTAGTTCCGGAACTGTGACGGTAATTTTTTACCCATAAGTTTGCCAGCAGCTTGAACGTGCGGGATGAGAGTGCGGGATGCTACGGGTCATGGGGACGAGGTATTATTTCAGGCGTGCCGTGCCACGCGACATCCAAGCCATACTAGGTCGGAAAGAGTTTTCCCTTGCGCTGAAAACCAGCAATAAAGTGATAGCGCGCGAACGCGCAGGGCTGCTTTATGGAAGGATCGGCGAGTTGTTCAATAAGGCCAAGGATGCCGCACCCGAGCCAACCAAAGCCGAACTGAAGGAACTGATTGCCCTTCAGCAGAAGATTATCACCGAACATGAAGACCTGCGTGACGTTGAACGCGCCGCTGCACAATCACGCCGCAAGGCCGATGAAGCCCGTCATCTTTACGAGAAACTCACCCTTGTGAAGCAGACCGAAGATTTTTTCGAGCGTGTCACTCCCGCCATGAATGATCTTCTGCACCGTCTGAGCAGATTAAGCACCGATATCCGCACCGTGGACAAGTCGGGTAACATCCGAGCGCACATATCAGGGGATTATCCAGACAGCCCTTTATACAGGGATGCGTCTGGGTGAAATCTGCAACCTGCGTAACAAGGACGTCGAGATTATCGACGGCATCCCCTGCTTCCACATCCAGCCTCACACCGAGATTGTGAACGGCAAGCAGCGCAACTGGTCGCCCAAGACTGCCGCAGGCACACGCATTGTCCCGATACACAGCAAACTGCTTGAAACTGGAATCCTGACGTTCAAAAACTCAGGACTCTACTTATTTGATGAACTGACAATCGCACCACACGGGGTCAGAGGGAACGAGTTTGCACAGGCCTTCTCGAAATTCAAACGCCGTATAGGCATTCCAGAAGATGTGACCTTCCATTCCTTCCGTCACCTTGTCTCCACCAAGCTGCGCAATCAGGAGAACGATATCCGCGAACTGTGGATTGATGCGCTGCTAGGGCATGAAGCAACGCATCGTTCACAGGGAACAACAAACTACATGTCAGGCATTGAGGTGAAGAACCTGCAACGGGTTGTTGAGGCGCTCATCTATCCGCCTTTCATACACTTCACGCCTGACAGATGACGTAAACGGTAGCTTTGGGGGGGAAACCACCTGTCGGCTTTGCTGCTCATACGTGAGGAAAACGGACACCTTTCACGTTTGGATCGCTGGACCCGATATGTTCGCTTGATCCCAGTCGAAATAAGCGTGAACATCTTCGTAATCAATGAGGAGTATCGATGTTGCTGCTATCAAAATTTCGCGTTACTAATTTTCGTTCGGTGATCGACAGTGATTGGATAAACACAGAAGATGTGACAGCTCTAATTGGAGAAAATGAAGCCGGAAAGACAAATATTTTGCTCCCACTATGGAAATTGAAGCCATCTGGAGGGGGGGAAATTAATCTTGTCGACGATATGCCTCGTTCACTCTACGCCGAAATGAGAGAGCACCCAGACCAGCATACATTCATACGAGCAGTATTCATCTTGACTGATGAAGAAAAAAGCTTCCTAGAAAAATTTGGAATAGATCAGGGGAAAGTTACTCGTATCGAGATTTCCCGCAAATTTTCGGGAGAATATGATGTTTGCCTTATAGATTGTCTAGATGTAGACGCAAATAATACATTTAACACTCACAATGAAGAAGACGCGGAAGTAAAATCAGAGTCATCAGAAAGCCTTAAGTCTGCAATTATTTCCAAGATTCCAAAATTTGTATATTATTCTAATTATGGAAATCTTGATGCACAGATTTATTTACCTCATGTTATTGAAAATATGAAAAGGGACGATTTGGGTCCTAAAGAACTAGCAAAAGTTCGCACTATAAAAGTACTTTTTGATCTTGTAAATCTAAGTGCTGACGAAATTTATGAGTTGGCAACGCGCACAGTTATTACTGAGAAATACAATCATCTCAATCAACTAATTCAGAGGGTTGACCAAAGCGAAAATCAACAAGAACTAGGAAATGATAAGGTCAGAGAAAGGTCTATACTTTTACAATCCGCCTCGTCAAAACTCACTAAATCTTTTAAGGATTGGTGGAAACAGGGAAATTATGTTTTTGAACTACAGGCAGATGGTAATTATTTTAGAATTTGGGTATCTGATAGTCGTCGTCCTGAAAAAGTTGAATTAGAAAATCGGAGTACTGGGCTCCAATGGTTTTTGAGCTTTTTCCTTGTCTTTACTTATGAAAGTGATGCCGCACATGACAATTCTATCGTTCTGTTAGACGAACCCGGCCATTCTCTACACCCCCTTGCTCAACGTGACTTGTCTTATTTTTTTAATTCTCTCTCTGAGAAGCACCAAATACTGTTTACTACGCACTCACCATTTATAATTGATGCTGATCGGCTTGATAGAGTGAGGAAAATTTATATCGATGCCAGCGGTGGTACAGTCGCATCCAGCAATTTAGGAGCAGGTAGATCAAGGAGTGGCACACGTGAAGCAGGAGCGACATATGCCGTACATTCTGCTTTGAACTTAAGCGTTGCTGAGAGTCTTTTACTAGGGTGTGAACCGATTATTGTTGAGGGGCCGTCTGACCAACATTATCTATCTGCTATAAAAAATATTCTGGTTTCTCGAAGTCTGATAAGACCTAGCATGGAACTTGTTTTTCCCCCTTCTGGAGGTGCTAAGACTGCAAAAATTATCGCATCTATTTTGCTCGGAAGGGATGATACACTTCCATTTGTTCTCCTAGATAGCGATAGTCCCGGAAAGCAAGCTGCTACAGCACTTAAAGAAAGTCTTTATGCTGGACATGAGAGCTCCGTGTTAAACACCGACCAATTTATCGATGGTATCCAGAACACTGAAATTGAGGATCTAATTCCGCCTGAGTTGATAATCGAACTTATAGATAAGATGGAAAGACGACCTGATACGGACTTTGAAGGGACGTATGAGGAAGGCAAGCCTATCGTTCCACAGATCAAAAGCTGGGCGTCCGCTCACAATGTAGATCTTGTTACCAACTGGAAAGTACAATTATCCATTGAAACTAAACAAAAATTACAAAAAAAGCCTGGTAAATATGTTGATGAAAAATTTATAAAAATTTGGACGAATCTATTTGAAGCATTTTTGAAGAAGTAATCTAAGAAATATTTCAAGACAGTAGCGAGATAAAGCGCATATGCAGTTATCTTGCTTGCACGGTTAGCTGGTGAAGTCTATTTAAAGACTTCACCAGCTGCGTTTTGAGTGGCAGTAGTGAAGGGCGAGTGCTGTGTCTCGCTATTTCGAGATGGTTTTAATCGCGTTTATCGTTCCAAGAGCATTCATGACTGACGCATAAACCTCCTGAAATCTAACAAAATTAGGCTTGGAAAATTGCATTAAATTATCCGGGAAACACCGCTCGACAACGTATGTTTTCTGCTGCGCATTCCAGTCACCATGAACGTATGCGTTTCTGATATATTTAATGGCTAATAAATCCTTAAATATATCCTCATCTAATTTCATCCCTCTAACTGTAAAGGCTTCCTTTAATCTATCGATACGCTCTTCATTAGTGCCTCTATTAAAATAAGAATAGATGTCACTCCAAAGGTTGTCCCCTGTGTTCCATTTTTTTATCATCATCTCTATGGATCCGATCATCATCGTACTCCACAATCTACAGTAACTTGAGTACTTTATTCTTTCCGGGCAAGGTGCCTCTTCAGGATCGCCATCAACAAGCTTTTCTAACAATGTTAAATAGATTTGGTCGTCAGAGTAAGAATCTATGAATTCATCCATCCGTTTCGCTCCTTAATTTTTTGTAATTTCGCCCTCAAACATCATAATAATTGTTTATTATTTTTTCTATCAACGATTCTGTGAAGAAATAATATTTAAAATCTCTTCTGGCCATCAACTATTCGCCTTTCAAAGATGTTCTATCCATTCGGATGGCATGGTTCCATGCCGAAGTCAAAGTTAGATATTCTTGGGAGTTATCAACCGCCGACTTAGTCGAGAACGGCAAAAAAATTTTAGTTGGGTTTATCACGGTTGTTTAGCAATGTCGGCTTCGTTCTCATCCGTACGCATCAGGTGTCGCCACAAACCATGCCATGAATCTGCGGCCACGATCCGCGTGGCTTTGATAATCATGTCCGTACCCGCATCTGACATTCGAGCGACGCAGAATGTCACTCTCCAGAACACCTCTTTATCGAGCCAAAACGCAATTGTAAACATATTTGGCTCCATATTGCTTTGTTTATGTATATTTATGAGCGATTTTTCGGTACCAGATATCCATATCCATTTGACAACCAACATGAAAACTGCAATTTTAGCGCAACATGGAAGTGCAGACGCAAACACGTCCCACAACCGACAAGGATGATCGAAATGTCCATTCTGCTGGCTTCACAATGCAGAGCCGCACGCGCCATGCTTGGACTCTCCCAAAAGGAGCTTGCCCAAAAAGCCGAAGTCGGCTCCAGAACACTGGCTGATTTTGAAACGGGAACACGATCACCACACCCTCGTACCCTGAAGGCGATCCGCGAGACTCTTTGCTCGCTCGGGATTATTTTTCTGGACGCTGAAGGTAGCCTTGGTCCTGGCCTGCGCCTGGATTGCGAAAAGTCATTCACAACCTTTTTTCCACCAGGCATGGAACTGGAAACATTATTCACCGCAGAAGAGTAAATACCCTCTACGCGACCGAACTGAACTTATTGAGCGACATGACTATGTTGTTTGAGCCAGAGCGCGAAGGCCTCTTCAGTCATCGCCCCGGACGCTAAAGCGACAACCGTTTCAACAACCTCGGACGCGGCAACATGAACACGAAAACCATTCACGCGTAAAAAGAGAACGCAGCAACTCCATGCTGTCCTCTTGTTGGCGTCATTAAAAGGATGGTTGCGAGCAATACCATACGCATAGGCTGCAGCCAGCGTCGTCACGTCCGGAAAATCTCCCTCGGCATAGTGCCAACAGTTTTCTGCGCGCGCCAAAGCGCTCAGCAATAAGTGCTCACTTTTAAGACCGTGCGTGCCACCATATTCCCGTAAAGCCTGATCATGCATGAAGAGAACGACATCAGGCTCAAGGAACTCGGGAACCATCAGCGTTTTGCCAGTTCCTGAAGAACGTCAGCCTGTTCGCGCAACGTGTCCCGCGCTATCTGCATCTGGCGCTCCAGCTTGAGATTACGTTTGACGAGTTTGATTCCGTCCGCCATTTCCACCAACGTCAATTCCTGGCCGACTTCCAGATCCAGACGGATACGGGTCTCAGCGGGAAGAGTGATGCCGACAGAATTCCCCTGTTTGCGAACAACCACTGTTTCCATGACATACCTCCGTATTACATGCCGTCATACTATGCTGCGCCTCCTGCCAATAGCAAGAACAATCCGCTGGCCTACCTTCACATCATCTTCCATCGCTACCGCATAATCATATTCATCATCGTCAGTATCTTCGAAGTGCATAACCCAATAATCAGACGCAGATTTTACGTGAAAATGTAGTTGATTCCGCTTTGAACAGACAGGGTCTTCCAGCATCAGCACCGATAAAATCCACGTCTTTTAATGCGTAGCGCACGCCTCAAATTTACAACTATCAAAGGCAAATGCCCCATTGCGCTCCTCAGCATCCTGACACAAAGCAGAAGAGTCCTGTTCTCAACAGAGTATTATTTTTATACTCCAGCCTTATCGTGTTGGTCATTCATAAGACGCGCTTCATTCAAAGCTACAGCAAAGCGTGCACGGGTCGCCTGTCCCATACGGCTCATACCACATGCATCGCGCATCCGGGCAATGGCATCGTCATCCGGACAGTCAATTGCAATAGCTCGACAAGCAAGATCTACGAGTGCTTGAAGAGGTAATGTCGCCGGGTCCAAAGGCTTTTCAACAGGTAAGGATGTCAAAGGTAACCGTGGGACGACAGGCTGTTGATCCGACCAAAGGAAAGTCCCAATTGCTTCCTCCGTACGAGCAGTAGCTGCGGGAATCGCGCGCTGAAGTCGTTCGCGGACTTCTCGAACTGCACGGTTAAAACCATGTGCTCGTGATAACGTCTGAATAAGAATGTCTTCACGGATAACTGTTGCCTGATCGATTGCACGAACAATCAGCTTGGTCAGTGTCGGCAGATAGTCGTCCTGAGCGAACCGAGATGGAGCGATCTCAATGTTTAAATCATCTTCACCATGAGCAGAGATGTCTTCCGGCGCTTTGGCATAACGAGACTCAGAAATATTTTCTTGATCCTGCATAGGCTCGAACGTTGGCTCTTCAATACGCCTTTCAGTATGCGCAATTGCGCCAGCCTCATCAACAGCACCTTCGCAATCCATTGCAATAGAGGTAGCGTTAAGCGCTTCCTCAGCTGCCACCTTGTCGCGCTCAACTTGTTCAGAACGGGTCTGACGCGCATCTTCGAGAAAACTGTTTAAAGCACGGTCAATCCGCTCAACTTCGCGAGGAGCATTGGTCCACCAATCAGTGGACCAAATACGTAGGATGTTCCATCCGAGCTTTTCAAGCACGGCCTGCCGCAATCGGTCACGATCGCGAGCCGTTGCGCTGCGGTGATAAGTTGCTCCATCACATTCCACGCCAGCAAGAAACGTACTGGGCAAATCAGGATCTACAACACCAAGATCCACTCGAAAACCAGACACACCCACCTGGGTTGTTACTTCCCAACCTTTTGCCTGAAGCATTCCCGCAACTTCGACTTCGAAAACACTGTCATATCCTCCGACGGAACCTTCGTGTGCGCCTGCAAGCGCCATCGCCCCCCGCTCTGCGAACAAGAGAAAACGGCGCAGATCTCGGACACCCGCTGCACGCGTCCGCTCGATTGCAATCTGATCGCCCCGTAATGATCCGAAGACAATTAACTGTTCGCGAGCGCGTGTGATTGCGACATTGAGGCGACGCTCCCCTCCTTCTCGGTTCAGCGGCCCAAAATTCATTGAGATCTTACCTGTAATATCCGGACCATAGGTGAGCGAGAAAAGCATCACATCACGTTCTTCACCCTGCACATTTTCCAGATTTTTTACGAGAACCGGCTCATTCGCCTGTTCTCCCGTAAATCTTTCAAGCGCTGGATCTCTTCGGACTTCCGCATCCAACAAATCAACAATAAGCTTTTGCTGTTCCCCATTAAAGGTAACAATGCCGACCGAACGATCGGTAGCATCACGCATAATCCGAACCGCTTCCGCAACCACCATCCGAGCTTCTGTTGGATTAGTATGTGAACCATTCCTACCTGGTTCATAAATACCTTTCGGAACAAAGCGAAAAGAAACAGCTTGATCCGCCGTAACTGGCGAAGGAAAGGTAACCAGATCACCACCATAATAGGCCTGATTGGAAAAGGCGATCAGGCTTTCATGACGACTGCGATAATGCCATTCCAAACTAATGGCCGGAATACCTGCGCCTAAACATTCGTCAAGGATCGAATCAAGGTCCGTCATCTCATCAGATGTATCGGCATCAGCGGTCGCTCTGCCTGCCGTGAAAAAATCAGTCGGAGGCAACTGCTTGGGATCACCAACCACAATGACTTGTTTGCCACGACCAATAGCACCAATCGCATCCCATGTTGCAATCTGGGATGCTTCATCAAAGATCACAAGATCGAACGGCGCAGCATCAGCGGGCAGGTATTGTGCGACCGACAATGGACTCATCATCAGGCACGGTGTCAGGGTTCGAAGTGCTTCCGGCATCTTTTCCGCCAACTGACGGACCGGCAGATGGCGCGTTTTTTTGGCGATTTCCCGAGTAAGAACCTTGTATTCTGGATCATGTTGTCGCGCGGCTTCTCCTGGAATACGCCCGGCAAGACGCGCGCGGATCAGGCGAACGGCCAAAGTTTTCAGCTTTTCATCAAGTTCACAGAACCGAAGAATACGTCCTTCATGTGTCGCTGCGACGAAACCACTCAGCAAAGCAGAATCACTGACCGCATGCATCGTCCACCAACGCGCATAATTCGCTTCAAAAACGATCAGCACATCGTTCTGCGCAACTAAACCATGCTCCATAGCTTCGACCATAGGTTTTAGGCCTAGCTGTGCAGCCTTATGGCAGGCACGACGCCAAGAGCACCAGTCCCGCAACTCACGCGCAGCATTTTTCCACTCACGCAGTTTATCTATAGTACAATTAAGCCAGTTGGCATTTGCGGGGTCGACCAACATAACTACATTGCTGGCACTACAGGCCCCCAGTGTTTTCATGGCAACTTCGAGCGCAGAAAAAGCTGCCAGATAGCGGGTCAGAACAACGTGGACGGCTCCACCAGGAGCCAACAGATCCTGTCCTTCATTCAGAAGGGTTCTGAGATTGGCACGCGCAGTAAGTAACTCAGCAGTATCGGTCGCGCACCCTGCTAGACAGGTACGCGTTTCCTGCCCCCAATCAAATGTGGTATTAATTTGATTAAAATCAGTATCCAAACCACGCCACATTGCTCCGATACTTGCTTTATGTGGAGCATTAGCGAGTTTTTCAAAAATCGTTTTACATTCAACGAGCGCCTCCAAGTCACTTTCACAATCTTCAGGTAAGGTAATAGCATGAGGCTCTAGCCGTTTACGGATTGCTTTTTGCCCCATAGAACGGGCTAGGAGCCACTTATCTTTAGCGACCTGCCACTCTGCTAGCATTTCAGTTAAAGGCAGGGCACGAATACTGTCTTTCCAACGGATATCTAAATCCGTAGCCAAAGTGCTATGACGCGCAACCGCTGCTTGCTCCAACAACACGGCATCGCGCATGTCTTGCGCAGTTTCAGCAAAAGCCCAGGCGGCCATATGAGGTGACAGCAACTGCTGGCAAAGCGCGTTAATTTGCTCAAGGCGAAGAAAAGAGAGATTATTCGCTGGCAAAGCAAGAGCTTTGAGAACATCCTGTGCTGCATCTTGAAATGTATCGAATGCACTAAGTGCCTCATTGACAGCACCAAGTAGCTTGGCTTCCCACAATGGCGACCAGTCTGTTTGCTCAAGACCTGCCAGTCTGGGTGAGATGACAACGTCTCCAATACGAGCATAAAGCGTTGCCAAATCTTCAACAGACTGAAGGAGTGCATCATAGTCGGCTTTTGAATGGACATCGGCGTTTGCCCATTCAAGTGGAATACGTACGATAGAGGATTCCTGAGCGCGAAGAGTGACACCAATACCGCGATAGGGTGTCCAACCATTTCGACGAGGCGTATGTAAATCACGTACGTAGGTATTTAGTTCGGCACGAAGAGTGTCCAGTGAATGCTTGGTCTGTGCATATTCCTCGGGTTGAAAATCCTCCAGCGCAGCTTGTGCTGTCTGAAACTGTTGTAGAACAGCCATTTTATTGGCTTTGGGTGAAAACAGGTCCAAACAGAATTCTGCGATACCCAACTTGGCAAGCCGCGCACGGACGACCTCCAGTGCAGTGCGTTTTTCAGCTACAAACAATACCGTACGGCCTTGAGCCAAGGTATTAGCAATGATGTTGCCGATTGTTTGGCTTTTGCCGGTACCAGGTGGACCAATTAGGACGAAGTTTTCACCAGCCGCAGCACGAGCGATAGCCTTGAGCTGAGAAGAATCTGCTTCCATCGGACAAACGAGATCGGCTTTGGCAAGTAAATCATCAAGATCGCCAGAGCAATCAAAGCCTGTCGGCAGGTGCGGATTGATTTGTTCGCTCTCTTTAACTCCATTCAACAAACGACTGGCTACATCGTTTGTGGCAAGATGATCTTTGCGCTCAAGAAGATCCTTCCACATCAGGAATTTTGCAAAACTCAATGTGGTCAGACTAACATGCTCCCGCACCTCCCATCCTGGAATATGACGAAGATGCAGCCGAAATGCCTCGATAATTTTCGGCACATCAAGACCGGACTCATCTTCTGGAAGCGCCTCTCCTTCTAGAAGTGGAATACGAATGTCATATTCAGCGCGGAGCATTTCCAACAGCGTTGTATTGATCCGGGTTTCGTCACTATGCGCACGCAGCATAAACGGCGACTTGATGCTAGTCCGCTCCAAAATCACAGGAACAAGGATAAGGGGTGCAAGATAAGGTTTTGACTTATCCTGAGGTGTCCAAGCCAGAGCACCAATCGTCAGGAAAAGTACATTTGTGCCACCTTCCTGCTCTGAACTTCTCGCTTGACGATAAATCTCGGTCAGCGCGGTTTGAAGCTTATCCTCTTTCCACTGCACGACAATTTCACGTCGTGTAAGAGCCTCCTGAGCATAAGCTCTTGAGGCATCCTCATGATGCCGCCCTTGATGAAGAGCTTTATTTCTTGGATCATCGTCATCCATGAGGCCTGGCGCAGAAACGAAACGAAGCGGTTTAGCATTCCCGCCAGAACGCATGTCAGCAACCATGTCTTCGAGAGCTGCAGGATCTGGGCAATCGAGTTCAATCAGTTGCCGATCTGATTTCGGCAAATTCAATAGCCGATTGCGTGCAGACATATCGAGCAAACGATTACACCAACGCTGCACACGGTCAGCAGGACGCTCTGGCAGGCGCTCTTCTTCCTGCTCTTCACGCAATGCAGGAGCAGCTTCGAATATTGGCTGTCCAGCTAAATCGGAAGAAGCCTCATCCGTTGTATCATTTGATAAAACTGTAGAAGTGGATAGCGGACGAATACGACGCAGGCGTGCTCGGTGAATATCAATGATTTCGCGGAACGTATCCTGATCTTCGTCATCAATCTCACTCAGATGCGCCTCGCCGCGTTCACATGCAACGGTGAAGCCCGGTTTGGATAAGGCTGTCACCAGTGTCGTTTCAAAAACACGCAGATCATCAAGCTTCAAACGATTACGGATACCTGGCAAATCCTGAACGACCGATGCGCCCGCATCCTGCTGTGCGAGCCACAGACCAGCGAAAGCATGTCCTCGCGTCAGAACAATCAGGGGCCGAAGGCCAATGGCTTCCAAGCATGCTGCGAACAGAACTGTCGTGTCGAGGCACGTCGCCAGTCGTTCTTCCACAACCTGCGTCGGAAGGCGGATACGCTGGCCGTTTTCAACAAAAGACGCAGGTGGATTGATATAGGTAATATCAAGGGCGCATATGGCACACCACAGAGCTTGTGCCTGCGCCCACACCCGCGCCTTGTCGCCCTGATAACCTTCCAAGGATGGTGATTGTCCGGCTTGACGTAAAATATCGGATGCATTGCGTAAAATACGGGCTACTGCCGGATCATTAGGAAGAACGAAAGCCGCCAGAATATCGGGTATGCCCGACAATCCGCCCCATTCGTTGCGGGCGAGCATCCGAATATCATGTGCCGTTCTGGCAAGCTCAACTTCCCCAGCCCGCGCCACAACAGTTACGGTCGATTTTGACGCTTCACTCTGGGCAGAAAGCAATGCCCCGTCCAACGTCAGGTCACGGTCTTTTAGAACCCGAAGTTCCCCAGCGCCAATTTGTTGAAGCAACCATGAACGAGGGGTAAGAAATGGGGGCTCGCTGGTAATACTGATTTCGACAAGTTGATATGGATTTGTACTTTTGTTATCGAATGCCAGTTCTTCAAGGAGAGGTACACTATTCTCCCACAGACTTGCATTCACAGAGCCCTGCAACGCGATTTGAAGTTCAGGTTTGTTTTCAGTCAACGTGACGCCATCTTCTGTTTCAATCGGTTCATGCTCTGTATTCACTGAAAACTCCATCATGCCCGGCATATTCATGTATCCGCGTACCATGAGGGCAATCGGGACATGAAAAAACATCCATAATTCACTGCAAAGAACTGTCAGGCATTAAGGCCAGCTTTTCAAGCCGCTTTCAGCCCCAAAAACACGCTCGACTGGAATGCTTGCTATGCTCCTTAAAGACAGTTGACGACTTTATTGCTTACCTGCACGAAGATCGGCACTGTGTTAACGTAGCATGACTTCACACATCACAAAGTTATAAAGACAAAGGTTTTGCTACAAGACGTTCAGCGATATGGTGAAATATCTTAATCCTGAAGGCCTCTGTTTATGTCTACTCTTTCTACCCTGCTTGACACCCTTCGCCATATGGCCGTCACCGAGAGCGAAAAAGGGACGTATTTTGAGGAGTTGGTGGTCTGCTATCTCCGGACAGAACCCAGCTATGTCGATCTCTATGACAAGGTCTGGCCCTACAAGGAGTGGGCAAAGGAAGAGGGACATCCTGTCAAGGATACAGGTATCGACCTTGTGGCCAAAGAACGGGGGACAGGCAATCTCCACGCCATCCAATGCAAGTTCTACGCACCAGACCACAAGATAACCAAGAAGGATATCGACACCTTCTTCTCAGCGTCCGGCAAAAGCTGGTTCTCCCATCGCGTCATTGTGACGACCACGAACCACTGGAACAGCAACGCCGAAGACACACTGGCCAACCAGCACCCGCCAGTTAGCAAGATTGACCTGCTCGACCTTGAAACCAGCGTCATTGACTGGTCACAGTATCAGCCGAAACAGAAGCCTGTCCTACGGGAGAAAAAAAAGTCCCGCGCGCATCAGGAAACAGCCATCGGGAACGTGCTGGCTGGTTTCAAAAAGCATCAGCGTGGTCGCCTCATCATGGCGTGTGGCACAGGTAAAACCTTCACCAGTCTGAAACTGGCAGAAGAACTGGTTGGCGCTGGTGGTCGCGTCCTGTTTCTGGTTCCCAGCCTGTCCCTGCTTTCCCAGTCCCTGACGGAATGGACCCAGGAAAGTCATGTTCCCCTGCATAGTTTCGCTGTCTGTTCAGACAGTGATGTGGGAAAGAAAAAGGCATCCAACGACGACGAAATCAAGGTCAAGGTTCACGAACTTCGCTACCCTGCAACCACAAACCCCAAACGACTGGCGACCGAATACCAGAAACGTCACGACGCCACCCATATGACGGTGGTGTTCTCCACCTATCATTCCATTGATGTCATCAGTCAGGCCCAGAAAGAGCATGACTTCCCGGAATTCGATCTGATTGTCTGCGACGAAGCTCACCGGACGACCGGTGTGACCTTTGGCGGGGAAGATAACGACAGCGCCTTTGTGAAGGTTCACAATCAGGATTATCTGCACGGCCAGCGTCGTCTCTACATGACCGCCAAAGCAGCGTAACAAGACCCCATACCGGCACAAAACCGTTACAAGTCCAAAGAGGAGGCATCGGCCACATGACCACGCATCTCACTGCCCGCATCGCTTGGCATGACGACGGATGGAACGGACGCGTCTGCTCGAAGCCAGAACTCAACACCTACTGCGTTGGCCTGAAGTCCTATCCTGGGGACGTGATCCACCGAGAGCGGAACTTGGAGAGGGAAACGGCTTGCGCCGGCCAAGCGGTCTGCAAGCTCAAGGGGGACGACGTGCCACCCTGCATATACAGCATCAATACCTTTGGGCCCGACGCGATCCGCGGCTATTCCAATCCACCAGACTTCTTCTACGGTGGTGCTGATCGGGAAGAATGGGATATCCCGCCTTCGACCGTATGCGTCTGGCCGTATGAAGCCATGTATGGCGATGAGGTTTATACTGACGGTCGGCTCGATAACGATAAGCGACGCAGAGGCGCGGACGAATTTTTTGCAGAACTGGACGATGGCGAAAGCCTGATCTTCTACTATGCCAACCACTCCAACCCGTTCACCGACGAAAATGACCCCAAGTATGTGATCGTCGGGGTCTCACGAGTAAAACAGGTCGGCAAACCGCTTTTCTATCCGAACGCCACGGACGACATCAAAAAGCGCTTCGCTCAGGGCATGGTGTGGGCACGCAATGTGACGTCCTACTACCCTGATGAAGGTTTCCGCATTCCCTACCACGCTTATCGCGATCAACCTGGAATTCTCGAGAAGATCCTCGTCACACCTGAGAACCCCGCCACGTGCAAATACGGTGCGCGTCACCTCACCGATGATACGGCCATCGGGATGCTGGAGCAGTTGCTCGATGCCATAGGCCGGCTCAAAGAGATCGGAGACGCCCAGGAAGATTGGGACCTTCGCGAAAAATGGGTACAGGCGCAGATCGGCAAGCTTTGGCAGCGGCGCGGTTTATATCCTGGCCTGCTTACCGTGATGGATCTTCTCGATGCGGAAGTCAGCATCAACAACGCCAAATGGTATTGCGACAGAAGGGAGGAGAAGAAAGCCTACGAGCTTTTCTTTGATGCCCTCGACAGCGGCAAGGATTGCCCCGAACTGGAATTGACTGGGTTCGTGACGAAACGTGTCTCGCGTTCCTGGCAGTTGCTGGAAGACGATGCGCGTATGTTCCTTAAAACGATTGCAGTGCGCGTTGACCTCTATCTCGATCAGCTTAAAAGCATTGTTGGTCAGAAGCGTGCCGCGCATGGTCTGCCTGACGACCTGAAGGAAATTGTCGAAGACCCCTATCTGCTAAGCGAACTCTTTGTCGGAGATGTGCCCGAAGACATCATCCCATGGAGTACGATGGATCGCGGGGTCTTTCCGTCACCGGAGCTCGGCGGTGATGTACTATGCGACATGCTCCTTGATGATCCTCGCAGGCTTCGTTCGCTATGTGTGGAACAATTACGACGCGAACCTAATCAGACCTTCCGTCCGGCGGATATCATTCTGAAGGAAATCAATGCCCGAATGGATCGGATGCCAGAATGGAAGAGGCATAATTTCAGTCTGCGATATTTTGAGGTTGAGCGAGATCCGCTCGAAAAAGCCTTGGTACTCAAAAATGAAGACGAGCGCCTCTACCTCTATCTGAAGCAGGTATTTCAGGATGAGCGTAGAGTCGAAAAGGCGCTCACAGAGCTTTTCGACCGGCCCGCCATTGCTCTGTCCCGCCCCCTCCCAGATGGGTTTTGGCTGCAAGCTGTTTCTGATGATGAATCACTCCTCTCGAAGAAGGGGGGTGAGAAATACAAGAAGGCAGTCGCAGCCCAAGCAGAGCAATGTGCTCAAATATTTAGGTTGCCTCTTTCGGTTGTGTCCGGTCGTGCGGGCACCGGAAAGACAACCATCATCCGTGCTATAGTCAAAGGCATCCGGCAAGTCGAGGGAGTTGGCGCGCCGATCCATGTGATGACGCCGACCGGCAAGGCAACGGACCGTGTACGCGCCGTATTCGAACGTCACATGATAGCTGGTGTCGACGTGTCGACGATCCACTCCTTCTTGGCTTCAAACGGCTGGCTCAATGACAACCTAACTTTCAAGAAATGGGGTGGAAAACGCTCTGATCTCGAAGGCACGATCGTCATCGACGAAACATCCATGCTTGATCTTGCGCTCGCCGCCACATTCTTCCGATCAATCGAATGGCAAAACGTGAAGCGTCTCATCCTTGTTGGCGATCACAATCAGCTTCCTCCGATCGGCAGAGGGCGCGTCTTCTCGGATATCATTGAATGGCTGCGCAAAGCCGAAACGCATAATCTGGCGGTTCTTGAGACTAATATGCGTCAGATGGAAAATAGGCTCGACGGGAAGGGTCAAGGCATCCTCGACCTAGCAGAGCTATTTTTGGTAGATTCGGCGGTGCAAAGCCAACAAACGACGCCTGAGGCAGAGCAGCTCCTTCAGAAGGTGCACCAAGGAGGGAAGATCGACGAAGATCTGGATGTTGTCTATTGGAACTCGGCCGAGGACCTCGTAGCTAGCCTAGTGTCAGACTTGGTCTCAGTCCTGCCGCGAGAAGATAGTGACCCGCCAATTTATAAGTTGTGGCGCAACGAGATCGTCCAGAACAATCCCGAACGCTTGCAGGTCTTAACCCCTCACCGCGGAGAGCTTCATGGCGTCGAGGCGCTGAATATTGAGCTTCAATCTGTTTTGACAAATGACCTGATCGACCGTGTGGGTGCAGTTGACGGCATCACGTTGAACGACAAGGTCATCCAGATCCAGAACAGAACATCTCGACGGGGACTGTGGGCCTTTGATTTCGCTATCGGAAAAGCCCGCCAAGTTGAGCTTTTTAACGGAGAAATCGGGTATGTCGAACCTCACAACTTCGACCGAGCAGACCTAAAGAAAGTGTTTGCGGGCTACAGCAAGAAGCGCCTGAAGCGGTTTCAGGTGAAGTTCGCGAGAAAAGAGAAGATTTGCGTAAACTATGGTCGCGACATTCCCACCGCGACAAAAGGAAGATTCACATCTGAGAGTGTCGAGAGCAATCTTGAGCTCGCCTATGCAATTTCGATCCATAAGTCACAAGGAAGCGAGTTCGAGCAGACATTTGTTGTCCTCCCTGCGTCTCGACGACCGCTGAGTGCGGAACTTCTCTATACTGCATTAACGCGCGCCCAAGGCCATTGCAGGCTGTACGTGCAAGGTAATCTCTCACCGTTGTTGGACGCGCGGCGCAAAGAGAATGCTCAGAGCGTACTCGTTTCGTCATCGCTTTTCGGCCATTTTAGGAGCATTGATGACCGACTGTTGGCTAGAAGCGACTGGTATGAAAGCGGCAAGATCCATGAAGCGCTCAGCGGCGACATGGTGCGGTCAAAATCCGAGGTGATAATCGCGAACCTGCTCCATCAAGCAGGTATCCCATTTACATATGAAGAGCCACTCTATGCTGGAGACGGCAGCTTCTTTCTACCGGATTTCACGCTTCGAGTGGGTGGGGAAAAATACTTCTGGGAACACTGGGGGATGACGTCAGATGAGGAGTATTCGGCACATCGCGATAAAAAGAAGGCTTGGTACGAGACTAATTTCCCAGGGCGCCTGATCGAGACGCTCGAAAGTAGCCAGCTCAGTTCCGACACAGACAGACTAATTCAGCAAATCAGGCGAAAGTAGGCGTTAGGTGTTTAGGCTCTCTCTGGCCTGCCGACCACCTATAACAAAGGTAAACCCTTCGGGACGCTGTCAGAGAGGCTGAAAACAATGGAGCAGAACTCGTCTCCGGCAAGACCGTCAGCAGTCCGTCAGCTTACAGCGTTCGACCTGCAAAAGTCGCTATACGAAAAAGTCGCAAATGACTGTTATTCGAGAGTTCATGGGTTCGAATCTTATTCACCGTCTTTGACGGCATCCGCATAGGCCAGTGCTTTATCCAGATCAGCACGAAAAGCTTCGAAATCTACAGTCTGGGAAAGGGCCTCGAGCTGATCACCAAGCCCGCTCAGACGAGCAAGGCGCTCTTCAACATCAAAGAAATCAGGCTGCTTCATCATTCATCCCTCCCCCCCAACCAACAAACGTAGAAGGAATGGAATCACAAAGTGCGAAACAAAACCAGTGGGTTTTTAGAACCCTCCACCTATGAACAGGCACGGTTCTACTTCGACAAGATGCAGAGCCTGAAGCGACTGCCAGACTTTATTAAGATACCAAAGAAGCAACCAAGCGTAACCATCCGGCGAGAGACGCGGGCGTATTCAGGCGGCGATGGTATTGTGGACCTGCTGGTGGGCTTTCCAGTGCCAGGGCAGGAGTTC